>CAZIWT010000037.1:0-26436 GCA_964542895.1 uncultured Thermodesulfobacteriota bacterium | reverse complement strand
GCAGGTGAGCCTGGCGTCGTTTATGATGCACTCGTAGAGGAGTGAGCCGGAGTGGAGCCCCGGGATCTTGATGTTCGGCTCGAGCTCGCCGATATCCTCTTTCGTGAGGTGGCGGTAGCTCCTGTAGTTTCCCCAGCCAGAAAGGAGGTCGTAGAGCCTTAAGAACCCGCCCATGAAGACAGATTCGACGGTGCTGTAGTTCGCCATGACGATCGGAATGGGCCTCACCATGTTCGGAAAGGCCCTCCTCATCCAGTCTCTCTCGTGCGTCTCCTCGCTGACGAGGCGAAAGGCCCCGTGAAGGATATAGCGGACGCCGCCGTGGGCAAGCCTGGTGCTCTTCGAGGATGTGCCGAACGCGAAGTCCTCCTTCTCGATGAGCGCCGCCCTGATTCCCCTCAGTCCCAGCGCCCTCAATATCCCCCCTCCCGTCATCCCTCCGCCGATTATCAGGACATCGTATTCGGTCTCGGAAAGCTCCTTGATATAGGAGGCCCTCTCTCTTGCACCCCAGATTTTTTCGGGAAATCCTGTCTCCGTTTTCATTTTACAATCCTGTCAAGAAACATTGGTAGGTCAACTATCTCGATCTTCGCCTTTTTAGAGCCCTCTTTCGATAGATTTTCAAGAACGACGTCCCTGCACGTGGGGCAGCCGGTTATTAATATCTCCGCCCCGGTCATTAAGCCAATCGACACGATTCTCTCGGCCATCTTGGCCGCAACTTCGGGGTGGGTGTACAAAAGACCCATGCCGTATCCGCAGCAGGGCGCCCTGTCTCTTGTAAAGGGGAGCTCCACGAAATCGAGGCCGTCGACCATGTTGATGATCTGTCTCGGCGCCTCGAATATCCTCAGCTCCCTGCCGAGGCCGCAGGGGTCGTGGTAGGTGACCTTCAACCCACTTTCGTTTTTAAACTGCGGTTTGCCTTCTTTTAAGGCCTTCAAGAGGAACTCTGGGAGGCTTACGATATTCGTCCCCTTAAGCTCGACGCCGATGGACGAATAGACGAGGTTTGTCATCCTCAGGTCGTCGGCGGTCAGGACCATGAGCGTCTCGGGGGAGAGGTCGTCTATTTTTTTAGATAACTTCTCGGCCGCCGCTTTGGCGTCTCTCGTAAACCCGAGGTAGTAGAGGATGCCCCCGGTGTCGGGGTCTTCGTCCATCACCGAGAAGTCCACCCCCAGCTTATCGAGGAGGGAGAAGAGGGCCTTTATCGTCTCGCCTCCCTCGGCCCTCACTCTCTCTCCAAGGTAGACGACCGTCTTGGACGAGGCGTCCGCCTTTTTTGATGCGAGGAGGTCTCTGGTCTGTTTGGGCACCTTGCTGTAGAGCTTGCCGTTGATGAGCTTTCCCCTGAGCTCTTTTACTTTCTGCGGTAGGAGGCCCTCGTCGAGCTCCCTTCTCGCATTGAGCATCACCTCCCCGGTGTCCTGGCCGGTCTCGCACGCCTCCCTGCACGCCCTGCAGATGGCGCAGCGGTAGAAGTAGTCGACGACCTCCGGCGTAAGCTCTCTCTTCTCTTCAATGATCCCCTCGGCGAAAAAGGCGCGGTTGTTGGGGGAGTCGGATTCCTTTCTTGTGGCCGCCGCCACGGAGCAGTAGTCCCTGCACATCCTGAAGCACACGGAGCAGAGTCTCGTCATCTCTATCATGTCTTCTGTCATATTCGATCTCTTGATGTTAGAAGGTAAAAAGGTTAAATGTGTAAAGGGTCAAATGTGTAAAGTCAATCGTCATGGTTTTTTTAACGGCGCCGCCCCGGCGCCCGACGCACAATCCATCCCTCTGGATTCCCGTTTTCACGGGAATGACAAGCGCTGCTGGATTCCGGTTACTCAAGTGAATCCTCCCTATACTGTCATTCCCAACTCGATTGGGAATCCAGATTGATATTGGGGAGCGCGGCAATCACGTGTTTACCATATTGACCCGATTGCATCGTCCGTTTTTGATAAATACCGCTCCTCGCAATGACAATCTTCATATTAATATCACAGTCCCAGCTTGCCGGGATTCATTATGTCGTTCGGGTCGAGCGCCCGCTTTATCCTCCTAAAGGTCTCCATGCCGTATTTGCCCAGCTCCAGCCTCATGAATCTCCCCAGGTTCAGCCCGATCCCGTGGTGGTGGTTGATCGTCCCCCCCAGCGAGTGGGAGAGCTCGATCCCCCGCCTCCACACCTCGTTGTATGCCTTTACCGCCCCCGGCCCCTTTTTTATCTCAGATACAAATGTGGGGTAGATCATCCCGCCTGACGGGTAGAAGTGGGAGAAGTGGGCGGCCAGAAACATGTTCATCCCCTCCACCATCTCCTTGAGTCCCCTCTGGACCTTGAAGAGGTAGTCGAAGGTGCCGGCGGAGTCTATGCAGCCGGAGATCCTTATGTGTCCCGGGGTCGGCTTTGCGAAAAGCGGGTGTGTGCTCGAGGGAAAGGCGATGGAGAAGCGCTTTTCCTCCCACCACTCCCTCGCAGGCCCCTCGCCAAGGTCTTCGGCGTCGAGATCCTCAGCTATCTTCATCGCCTCCTTACGCTCCAGGTTGCACAGCTCCTCAAAGCCGTCGAACATGAGAGTCATCTGGCTTCCGCTCTCGCGGTGGTGAAAGTAGACGGTCTCTAGCTCGTCGGAGATGCGCATCGCGGCGGGCCATAGACCCCGCCTCATTATGAGCCTCGATGCGTCGATGGCGACCTCGAGGTCGGAAAAGAGGAGTGCCTGAAACCTCCTCGCCTCGGGCAGCGGCCTGATCTTAAAGGTCGCCTCGGTTATTACGCCCAGCGTTCCCTCCGCCCCCATGAACAGGTAGTTGAAGTTCGGACCGGCGGCGGAGTTCGGGACCGCCTTTGTGCGCATCACGTCTCCCGTGGGCAGCACCACCTCCATCCCCAGCACCATCTCGGTGATCTTGCCGTACTTGGTGGAGAGGACGCCGGCGCTCCTGGCCGAAAGGAATCCACCGATGCCGCTCACGTGGAGGGACTGGGGAAGGTGATTTAACGTGTAACCCTCGTTGTTCAGGACGGCCTCCAGCTCCGCGCCGATAAGGCCGGTCTGGGTCGTGACGGTGTGGTTTTCGATGTCTATTTCTATGACCTTCTTGAGGCTCTTGACGTCCATGATGATGCCGCCGAAGATCGGCAGCGTGCTCCCGCTCCCCTGGGCGCCGCCGCACTGGGGCGTTACCGGGACGCGGTGGACGTTGGCGATCCTGATTACCTCCGACACCTCGGACGTGGTCTCCGGATGAACCACGAAATCGGAGAGGGGAGGGGGGCAGTCTTCTTCTTCGAGGGGGCAGTTGTAGGGAACAATGAGGTCTCTGGAGTAGGACTCCCGATCGATAAGGGACGTGGAGACCTTTTCCGGCCCTATGGCCTCGATCAGCTCATTCTCGACAACCGCTTTTTGAAACGAGTAATCTCTCATTCTTTTTTGCTTTGTCCTTTAAATAGTCAACAGGTGCATTTCGCCCGTCTGTAAAGTGTTCGTGTTTCAGGGTTAAGGGTTTCAGGTTTAAAGGGGATTGTATGTGGAAATCGATTTTGGTGTCAAGGCTTTTTTTGGATTATTGGAAGATTTAACTCTCAATTTCGAATTCCACGACATTATTATCTTGATTTTCCCCACGCACTGCGATATTTGTTTATCTGGATCGGGGAAATTAAACAACGGGAAATTTGGAATAGATTTCGGATTCAATATCGGAGGTGGTGAGATGTCGGTGGTAAAATGGGAAGTGGACGAAGCCGTCGGGGTGATCGTCATGGACAACGGCGAGAACAGGATGAACCAGAAGTACATCGACGGGATGCTCAAGGCGTTTGACGAGATAGAGGCGGACCCAGAGATAAAGGCGGTGGTCATCACCTCGTCGGATCAAAAGAACTGGTCCCAGGGGATAGACCTCGAGTGGATGATGGGGAGGCTTGCGGAGAACGATATGCAGGGGATAAAGGATTTTCTGTACGGCATGAACGCCCTTTTCAAGAGGGTGCTCCTTTTCCCGGCGCCTGTCATCGCCGCGATAAACGGTCACGCCGCGGCCGGGGGCGCGATTCTCTCCTGCGCCTGCGACTTCAGGTTCATGAGGGCGGACAGAGGGTACTTCTTTTTCCCGGAGATCGATATAAACATCCCCTTTCTGCCGGGGATGATCGCCTTCAGCAAGAAGGCCTTTCCGTATTACAAGTTCGAGGAGGCGATGCTGACCGGAAGGCGTTTTAAGGCCGACGAGCTTGAAAAGTACAACGTAATAATGAAGGCGTGCCCGGACAGGGACTCGGTCCTCAAGGAGGCGGTGGCCTACGCAAAGACGTTCAACAAGAAGCGGGGGATCTTCGGCGTAACGAAAGAGAGGATGAACGCGGCGATGGTTGCGGTTATCGACAACGAAGACCCGGCATATATTGAATCGGGCAAGCTCACGGTGGAGGGGTAGGTCACAATCTCATTGACGCCCGAGACTCCTATAAAACCTGAACCTAAATATACAAATAAAAAGGGGTGGAAAAAACCACCCCTTTTTCGTGTTCTTTATATCACTTTAGATTTTGAACTTTCGCTCTCCCCTCTCCTCCTCTCCCCACAAATCCATTTTTCCCCATCCCCCGTGAGTCAACGAAATCGATATCAAGTCCATGGACGTCAAGATGACACCGGGCCCGTTACTAAAACATCTTGTTAAGCCTCTTCTGCTGTTCCTCCGCCTCCTTGACTATCCTGTTTATAACCTCGGAAACGGTGGGGATGTCCCTCACGAGTCCGGTGGTCTGGCCGACGGTGAGGACACCCTTCTCGTTGTCGCCATCCTCGGTGGCCCTCCTTATTGCGTCGAAGCCGTTTGCCATGTAGCCCAGCTGTATCGCCGTCTTGTAGCCGGAGGCCATAACGCCCAAAAACAGCTTCAGGTATGGGAGGTGGAGCTGCTTTGCGATGATCCTTGAGTTGATAAGCGCCCCCCACGGATTGAATCCCCTCTTTACCGCCTTTCTTGCGGCCTCGGTATCCAGTACCCTGCACCCCATCCCGTCAAATTTATCGGAATAGATGGTGTCCTCCACGCCCTTTTCGAGGGAGAGCTCCTTGAAATAGTCATGGAGTCCGCTCTCCTCGGTGGCCATAAAGCGCGTCCCCATGGCGATACCATCGGCCCCAAGCGCCAGGGCGGCGGCAAGCCCCCTGCCGTCCGCAAAGCCGCCGGCGGCAATGATGGGGATATCCACTACGTCGGCGATGCTGGGAACGAGGACGAGGCTTGTCACGTCACCGCCGTGGGCGGCCGCCTCGTGGCCGGTGACGACGACGGCGTCCGTGCCGTAATCCTGAGCCCGCTTTGCGTGGCGCTGGTTTACCACCGTGGCGATTACCTTGCCGCCGTATTCGTGGGCGGCGTTTACTATCCAGTCCCCCTTGCCGAGAGAGAAGTTGATTACGGGCACCTTCTCCTCCAGGAGGATGGCGGCGTTCTGGGCGGCCCCCGGAAAGAGGAGCGTTGCATTTGCGCCGAAGGGTTTGTCGGTAAGCTTCCTTATCTTTTTAACAGCGGCCCTCGTCTGTTCGCCGTCGAGGGGGCCGGTGGCAAGTATACCCAGACCCCCGGCGTTTGACACCGCGGCCACCATCTCGGGTACGCTTACCCAGCTCATGCCGGATAACATAATGGGATGCTTTATCCCCAAAATATCTGTCATGCGTGTCTTCACGAACTGCCTCCTTTTCAATATGATATTTACAGCTTCAACTATTCTTTTTGTGAATCCGTTTCGTAGAAAATTTACGTAATAGTACATAAAGGGGGGAATAATGTCAATGAAGATATTTGGCCGGCGTCGAGTTTTTCCAAGCGGGGTGTTTAATAGATTATCCTTGATTTTTTATCGGGGGTAAGATAATTTAAAAGGCTCTATTTTTAACTTCTTCGGGGGAGAGATGAAAACCGATCCGCTGTTTATGCCGATAAAGATCAAGGGCGTCGAGATAAAAAACAGGATATATATGCCCGCCATGCACCTCAACATGGTAGAGGACTACAAGATCACCGACAGGATAGTCGATTTCTACGCCGAGCGGGCGAGGGGGGGAGCGGGGGTTGTCGTACCCGGGTACGCAACGGTGAACATTACTGCGGGAAATCCGATGATTATCGGAGCCCACAAAGACGAGTTCATCGCCGGGCTTGGGAGGCTCGCCGGGGCGATAAAGGGAAACGGTGCCGTGGCCGGGCTCCAGATAAACCACTCCGGCAGATACAATGTATCGTTTTTGATCGAAGGTAACAGGCCGGCCGTGGCGCCCTCTGCGGTGATGTCGAGGTTCACCAGGGAGATGCCGAGGGAGCTCACGCCTGACGAGGTTAAGGAGACCATCGCCGACTTCGCCGGGGCTGCTGCGAGGACAAAGGAGGCGGGGTTCGACTTCGTCGAGGTCTTGAGCGGCGCAGGCTACCTTATAAGCGAGTTCCTCTCCGAGATAACCAACAAGAGGGAGGACGAGTGGGGAGGTGATTTCGAGAACAGGATGCGCTTTGGCATAGAGATTGCGAGGGCCGTTCGCAAAGCCGTAGGGAACGACTACCCGGTGCTCTTCAGGATCAACGGCAACGACTTCATGGAGGGGGGGATCGGAAGGGAGAGGACGAAGATATACGCGAAGAGGCTTATCGAAAACGGAGTTGACGCCCTCTGCGTGAACATGGGATGGCACGAGACGAGGGTGCCCACGATCGTAACCGAGGTCCCCAGGGGGGCCTTCAACTACCTGCCCGCGGGGATAAAGAGGGAGGTTGACGTCCCGGTGATTGCCAGCCACAGGATAAACGACCCGGGTCTCGCCCGGGAGATGCTCACAGACGGGATATGCGACATGGTGGCGATGGGAAGGGCTTTGATAGCCGATCCTCAACTTCCCATGAAAGCCAGGGGCGGAAAAGAGGAGAGCATCGTTCACTGTATCGGGTGCGCCCAGGGGTGCTTCGACCACCTATTCGAGATGAGGGCGGTGGAGTGCCTCGTGAATCCGCTGGCGGGACATGAAAGGGAGAGAGCGGTTGAAGAGACGAAGGAGCCGAAGCGGATAATGATCGTCGGGGGCGGGGCCGCGGGGATGGCAGCGGCAACGGTTGCCTCGAGGCGCGGCCACAGCGTCTCCCTCTTCGAGATGGGTGCGAAGTTGGGGGGGCAGCTCAACATCGCCGGTGTACCGCCGGGGAGGGGGGAGTTCATCACACTGTCCCATGACCTTGCGGGGGAGGTCGGGCGGAGCGGCGTTTCGGTAAGCCTCAACGTTACTGTGGACGAAGATATAGTTAGAAGGGAAAACCCCGACCTTGTAATCCTGGCCACGGGGGCAAGGCCTATGATATTGAATATTCTGGGGGCGGACCTACCGAACGTCGTCCAGGCGTGGGATGTCCTGTCCGACAATATAAGGACGGGAGAGAAAATCCTGGTGATCGGCGGCGGCGCAGTCGGCACGGAGACTGCCCTATTCCTCGCCGGGAAGGGGACGCCTTCGCCCGAGGCGCTGAGGTTTCTCTTGATCAAGGGGGCGGAGCCGGCCGAGGACCTTCGGGAGATCGCCGTCAGGGGAGTGAAGGACGTTGCATTAATCGAGATGTTGGACAGGGTAGGGAGCGACATCGGAAAATCAACCCGCTGGGGAATCCTCCAGGAGCTGGAAAGATCGGGCGTAAACGTGATGAAGGGGGCGAAGGCGGTCGAGATTAAGAAAACTTCCGTTATCGTGGACGTTTCCGGCGAGCTGAAGGAGATCCCCGCCGACACTGTGGTTATGGCGGCGGGGTCGGTTCCCGAAAACCCCCTCGATGATAAAATAAAGGCGATGGGGATTCCGGTCGAGGTTGTCGGGGACGCCGGGGGCGTAGCCAAGGCGTTCGAGGCTGTCCACAACGGCTTTGAGCTGGGACGGACCGTCTGATATTTAAATTGGCAGTTGGCTTGAGACTATGGAACAGGACGGCAAGAGAAAAAGGTCGATAGTCTTCATCCTGATCGCGGCGGTCCTCTGGAGCCTCGGGGGGCTGCTCATCAAGATCATCGATTGGAATCCTCTGGCGATCGCCGGGATGCGAAGCGGCATAGCCGGGCTGATGGCACTGGGGGCACTCTTTATCCTCGGGAGGAAACCCAGCTTCACCCTGTCATTCTCGCAGGTGGGCGGGGCGCTGGCTTATTGTGCGACGGTGATCCTCTTCGTTACCTCTAACAAGCTGACCACCGCCGCAAACGCCATCCTGCTCCAGTACACCGCCCCCATCTATGTCGCCATGTTCGGGGGATGGTTTCTGAGGGAGAGGACGACCCGCTTCGACTGGCTGATAATCGCAGTTGTCTTGGGAGGGATGGCCCTCTTCTTCCTCGACTCGCTGACGCCGGGGGGATTCTGGGGAAACGTCCTGGCGATAATAGGCGGGGTTTCCTTCGGCTGGTTCGTGCTGTTTATGAGGAAGCAGAAAAAGGAGTCGACCTTCGAGTCGATCATCCTCGGAAACGGCCTGACGCTTCTCATCTGCCTCCCCTTCATGTTCAGGTCGATGCCCGATTCAAGGAGCTGGGTCGGGCTGATACTTCTGGGGGTGTTCCAGCTGGGGCTGTCGTACATCCTTTACGCCGCGGCGATTAAGCACGTGAAGGCGATAGACTCGATTTTGATTCCCACCATAGAGCCGCTTCTGAATCCCCTCTGGGTGTTTTTGATGCTGGGGGAGAGGCCCGGCCCCTGGGCGCTCGTCGGGGGGACGGTGGTGCTGGTTTCGATTACGGCAAGGGGGCTTATGGTTGCGAGGAGACGGCCTACGGTTCACCGTCCGCCGCCGGAGATGCCGGTCATCAATGGAGAGGGTGGGGAGGGTTAGGCGTTAAGCTCCCGCTCTAAGATGACCTCAAAGTATTGTTTAGAAGCACTATAGCCCGGTGCAAAAACTTGTACAAGCCTCCACCCTTCCTCGGCATGTTCATTTATTACTTCTTTATAGGAGTATGCTTCTTCTTTAATACCACGATATCCCTCGCCCAGCCGGATGAACTTGTACTCGTACCTCTGCTTCATTTTGAGTCTCCTTACTATATATATCAGCCTTAATATTTATATCATTCAATAGATACGAACGTCAAGCGCGTGGGCGGCGAAAGGGATTTTTTTGGATTTGATTGGGCGCAGTCTTTTATTCCCTCCAGAAGCGAAGGATTATCGTGAGGCCGAAGCCGATGCACCAGAGGTTGATGAAGCCGTTGGTTATTAGCTCCACCGGGGAAACGAGATAGACGCCGTTCTGGATGTTGAAGCTCATATCCAGCGTCCCGATGAAGACGAGCGCCCCGGCCGATACGAGTGAGAGCTTTATCCCCGCCCGACTCTTTTTAATCAGCAGAATCCCCGATGCGATGAGGGTGACAGACAGGATGATGTCGGGCGGCGGGAAGGCGTGCTCGAAGGTAAAGTAACATTCAGGTGCGGGCTCGGGCGCCAGGCCCACGGTGAAAAAGCCGACCCAGAAGAGGATAATGCCGGCCCCGGTGACTATTTCGAGTACTGGAATTACCTTGGATTCTTTATTCTGTTTCATTTTTTTTCCTTTACGTTTTTCTTTTGATATTTCCACTCTTCTGGTTCTCTGCCTTCTCAGCCAATTCTGTATCTTTTGATCTTATTGTGGAACATTTTACGGAAATAGAAAAACGATGTCAATGGATATTATTCTATTAAACCTGTCATTGCGAGGAGAATTTTAATAAGAAATTTGACGAAGCAATCGGGTCAATACAGGAAACACGTGATCGTTTCGCTCCCCGATATCAATCTGGATTCCCAGTGGTGTTGGGAATGACAGAATAGGGAGGATTGTCTTGAGAGGCCGGAATTCATGAGCGCTTGTCATTCCCGTGAAAACGGGAATCCAGAGGGATGACCTGTGCGCCGGGTGGCACTGACAAGCTCCGGCTTGTCAGTGGGAAATTCAATTATACCCGGTGGTGGCGGGAATTGAGCGGTGATGGAACGCCTTGCATTTCGCGGCTCCATCTGATAATCTAATTAAAGAGGTTTTAGTTTTTTAGAGGACCGTTTTCTGCCCCATGGATTGAATTATGAAGCCTTTTCAGTTCTCGAAAATCCCGCAAATCCATTTCGGCGTCGGACAGATAAAAAAGGTAGGGGAGGTGACGGCGCGGTTCGGCACGAGCGTCCTCCTTGTGACGGGTGAAAGATCCCTTGCCCGCACAGGAAAGCTGGACGAGATAACGACACTCCTCAAAGGGGCGGGAATTGGATACCGTCACGTGGCGGTTAAAGGGGAACCGTCCCCCGCCCTCGTCGACGAGACGGTGAACAGATTCAGGGACGAGGGGGTAGAGGCGGTACTGGCCGTCGGCGGCGGGAGCGCGGTCGACTTCGGAAAGGCGACCTCCGCAATGCTCGCGGGGACGGCGGACGAGTTTATCTCCGTAGAGGAGTTCCTGGAGGGGGTGGGCGGCCGTCGGCCCAGCGGTGTAAAGCTCCCCTTCATCGCAGTTCCCACCACCTCCGGCACCGGCAGCGAGGCGACGAAGAACGCGGTTCTGAGCAGTGTGGGGGAGGGCGGCTTCAAAAAATCAATTCGGCACGACAACTTCGTCCCGGACGCCGCGATCGTGGACCCGGAGCTCACGCTCTTATGTCCCGCGGACGTCTCGGCGGCGTGCGGGATGGACGCCTTCACCCAGCTTTTGGAGTCCTACGTCTCCACGGGATCGAACCGGATGACGGATGCACTGGCGGTGAGCGGCCTCAAAGAGATCGGGAGGTCCCTAGTCCCCGCCTGCACGGCCTCTCCCAATGACATAGAGGTAAGGGGATCGATGGTCTACGCGGCTTTTGTATCCGGCATCACGCTGGCGAACGCTGGTCTGGGGGTGGTCCACGGATTCGCGTCGACGATAGGGGGGCTTTTCGATATCCCCCACGGCGTGGTCTGCGCAAACGTCATGGGCCCGGCGATGAGACTAACTGTCGCGGCATTGAGGGACAGGGCAGGAGGTGGTGACGAAAAGTCCGCCGGTTTTTTGAAAAAATTCGCTCGGGTCGGCGAGATATTTAACGGTGCGGAGTGTGTTGAGGATGCGGATATGGATCGATACTCCGATCTACTGATCCAGAGAATTTTCGAGTGGACGGAGTTGCTTGAGATTCCCCGCCTTGGGGAGTTCGGGATGACCGGGGGGGATATCGATGGGATAGTCTCAAAGACCGACATCAAGAACAATCCCGTAAGCCTCTCCCTGGGGGAGATGGCACAAATAATCCAGGAGAGGCTGTAGGTAGGCCGTTTTACAATTCCAGTTTCAAGCGGAAATGGGCCTCAAATCAATCTGGAATGCGAGGCACGAAACTTTTTGAAATTTTCTGTGTGAGGTAGAAATGAGAAAAACTTTTTTGAAATCCGTAACACCGATATTTTGCACGGTATTGTTTCTTGTCGTAGTGATATCGGGGTGCAATTTATTTTCAGGGGATAGGGACGTCCTCTATCAGGTGTCGACCATCGACGCCCTTATGGAGGGGGTTTACGACGGCGAGGTCACCTTCGACGAGCTGAAAAAGCACGGCGACTTTGCGCTCGGGACTTTCAACGCGCTGGACGGCGAGATGATCGGAATGTCGGGGGAGTTCTATCAGATAAAGGTCGACGGAAATGCATATCCTGCCGCCGGAACCATGAAGACCCCCTTTGCGGTGGTCACGTTCTTCGACGCCGATGAGACGGTCAAGCTGATCCCTGGGAGCGATTTCGAGCAGCTGAAAATGGCCGTCGACAATGCCATGCCCACAAGGAACATCTTTTACGCCGTGAAGGTCGAGGGGACGTTCCAATACATGAAGGTAAGGAGCGTTCCGAGGCAGGAGAGGCCGTACCGGAAGCTGGTCGAAGTGATAAAAGATCAGGCGATATACGAGTACGACGACATCGAGGGGACGGTCGTCGGATTCTGGTGCCCTGAATACGCCAAGGGGGTGAACGTCTCAGGCTACCACTTCCACTTCATCTCAAAGGATAAGACAGTCGGCGGGCACATCCTCGACTGCACGCTGGGCGAGACGGTAGCCGGGATAGACTACACGAGCCGGTTTTTTATGACGATTCCGGAAAAGGGTGAGTTTTTCGGTACGGATCTGGGAGGTGGAAAGAAGACCGATCTGGACAGCGTGGAGAAATAGGCTGATTCTCTTGTTTCCGTCCGGGCCGTTTGACTTTACACTAAGCTTTGACTGATCGGCCGATGTCGTCGGTTTGAGATTCATGGAGTGGTGATAGGTGAGGATGTCTGTTACTATGCGGAGTAGAGGCCGTCGCCCGTTTTTGTGACAAGGCCCCCCTCGACCAGCTGGTTGAGGTGCATCCTTATCATGTTTCCCTCCCAGTATTTGAGCAGAGGCTCGGCGTAGGGAAAAGAGCCGTATATGGGCGCCAGCTCAACCATATCCTCGACCGTCTTTTCGCCCTCGGTAAGGAATGCCAGGACCTTCTTTTCGTTGCGGTCGAATTTTTGGAGGAACTCTTCGAGGCGTCCTTTAATATTTTCTGTGATGATACCTTTGTGCCCGGAGACGAAAATATCTATTTCAAGCTCCATAATCTTCTTGATCGAGTCCTTGAATTGGCCGATATCCGACTCCCTGTGGCCGTACCAGGGGCCGAAGCGGGTCAGGTCGTAGTCGAAGGCGAATAGGATCTTGTTTTCGGGCTCGTAGAGACAGTAGTGGTCTATCGTGTGTCCCGGGGTGTAAATCGGCTTTAGCGTAATATTGCCGATCTCGATTGTCGATTCGGCGTTAAACCAATTGTCCGGCCGCCTGTCTTTAAAATTCATGGTGGCCGCCACCCACTCCCGCCAGTACTTCGCCAGCTCCCCCGGCTCGGCCAGCCGCTCCGAGAGCTTAACGATGTTCCCCGCCGTCTCGAATCCCTCTTTCGGCACCGTGATGGAGACACCCTCATCGAAGAGCCAGTTTCCCGCCGAGTGGTCCGGGTGCGTGTGGGAGTTGATGACGCCGATTATCTTGAATCTCTCCTTCAGCTCCTTAAGTATTTCTATCCCGCAGCCGGTGTCTATTAAGGTAGCGTCATCGTCCCCGGGTGTAATCAGTATCGAGTTGGAGAAGGGGAAAAAGCCCTTGTTCTTCCCCTTCACCAAAAAAACATTTTTTGTGATTTTTTCGAGCATAGATGTCTTTCTCTCGTGACCGCTTTAATTTAAACTCCAATCGAGCCTTAATGGAAATCCATAGATTAAATCTACCTCACAAGTTCCACCGCACTGGCGATGTCTTCCGTGATCATCCTCCTCTTGCTCTTCTCTATGAAGAAGCTGGGCCCCGCCTGCAGGTAGGACGGCAACGCCCTGATCCCCTTAAAGTAGTACTCTTCCCCGCGAATCTTGTACGTGGAGCCGGCCGGTAACACCCTCTTCTCTCCAGCCCTCTTCGCGATGTAGTTTACAGCTTTTATGGCGACGTCGCCCATCAGCATCAAGACCTTAAGGTTCGGGAAGGCCTCAAGCTCCCTCTCCAATAAATATGAGCACTCACTTATTGTGTCCGCCTTTATCCCGTATCCGATCTTTGCGCATTTCACGGCGGTGGTCAAGTAAACACCAAATTTTAATATATCAGCTATGGACGAGACACTCACCCCCGCGTCGTTGAAGGCGGAGACGGTGGTTCTTTGAAAGAGGGGATCGCCGTCCGCGTAGTAGTAGTCGCCGCGGTCCTGCGGTGCCGCCTCGGAGATCATAACAACCGAGACGTGTTCCGGGTTGAGGTCCACCTCGGGGGTGATGAAGTGGTCGTGTCTCACATCATTGCAGGGGAATTCCCCGCAGGTCAATCCCGATATCATTTCATCCTCTTCTGCACCTTCTTGATGGTCGAGTTCATGACGAGCTCCACGATCCCCGGGACGAGGCGTTTTGCCAGATAGGTGAGGTTGCTGTCGAAGCCGGGGATTATCATGAACTTCCCCTTCTTTATCCCCTTGATGAACCCCTTCGCCACCGCGTCCGACGACATCACCTTGGCGCTTTCGGAGAGGACCTTAGTCTCCTCCGGCTTCGTGAGGTTTTCCACGTCGAATCCGGGCGTCTGGGTGTCCGGCGGACAGAGGATCGAAACGGTGATACCGAAGGGCTTCAGCTCGCTCCTCAACGCCTCGGAGAGGCCGGTGACGGCGAACTTGGACGCGGCGTAGTCGCTGTAGCCGAAGACCCCCAGGAAGCCCGCGATGGAAGAGACGTTGGCGATGTATCCGCCCCTCTCTTTCATGTGGGGGACGAGGGAGGATATTGTGTTCCAGACGCCGTAGGTGTTCATCTTCATCGTCTCGTCGAACATATCGAAGGTGATGTCGCCGAAGTAGTGGGGGCGCGCCCGGCCGGCGGAGTTTATCAGAAGGTAGGGGGGGCCGAACTTTTTAACGCACTTGTTCATCGTTTCGTTGACTACCTTGTTGTCGGAGACGTCCATGGCGAAAGAGGCGACCTTCTGGGCCTTCGAGATCGTGTTCCCCTTTATCTCCACCACGGCGTCGTCCAGCCTCTTTTTGCCCCTCGCAAAGATGATTATGTGTGCCCCCAGCCTTGCCAGGAGGTTCGCCGTGGAGAGCCCGATGCCGCTCGACCCGCCGACCACGTAGGCTGTTTTGCCTTTAAAGTCCTTCATCGAATTATCTCCCTTTTTCTGATCAATTATTGCCCACTTTTTGAAAACCATTCTCATACATATCGAATTATTAATCAATACTTTTTGCAAAATATTTATGATTTGCATTATTTCTTGAAATATCGGCCAAGTTGGGTTATTGTGTGACATTGGACAAATAGATTTCTGTCATTTCTCTGGTTGGCTTTAAGGAGTAAAGGATGGCGAGGCTGGACAGGATGAACGAAAAGGAGCGGGCGTATTTGCTGAACATGCCGTGCTCGACATACGATACGAAGCCCTGGGCGGAGGGGCCGTCCCTTTCCGAGAGGCGCGTGGCGATAATCACCACCGGGGGCATCCACAAGAGGGACGACCGCCCCTTCACCTTCGATCCGGGGGACATATACAGGATAGTCCCCGGCGATGTCGAGGCGAAAGACCTCGTCACGACCCACGCCTCAACGAACTTCGACCACTCAGGATTCCAGCAGGACATTAATGTCATGTTTCCCATAGAGAGGCTAAAGGAGCTTGCGGCGGAGGGGACGATAGGCTCGGTCGCCGATTACCACTACTCGTTTATGGGGGCGATGGACCCGGTCCAGTTGGAGCCGTCAGCGAGGGAGCTCGCGCCGGTTTTGAAGAAGGATAATGTCGATGCTATATTATTATTGCCGGTCTGACCGCTCTGCACGCGCGCCGTGGGCGGGCTTGCACACTTTTTCGAGGAGGATGGCATACCGACGACCACGATAAGCCTTATCAGGGAGCACACCGAGAAGATGGAGCCGCCCCGGGCACTATGGGTCCCGTTCGAGCTGGGCCGTCCCATCGGCGCCCCCAACAACAGGGAGTTCCAGACCAGGGTCTTGTTATCCGTCTTGAGGCTCCTAGAGGCGAAGGAGGGGCCGGTCCTTGAAGACTTTAACGAGGAAGACCCCACGTCCGAGGACACGATAACCAACCTCGTATGCCCGGTGAACTTCGCCAAAGAGGAGGCGGAGCTTACAGACAACCAGAAGATGATAAACGCCGTGAAAGCGGAGATGAACTCCCTGCGCCCCTGGTACGACATGGCCCTCGATAAAAGGGGGCGGACGACCGTAGGGATAAGCGGAATCGACCTCGACAACATCGTCGACTTCATCGGCGCCTTCTTCGACGGCACAGCACCGGAAAACCCGAGGGACGACATGCCGGCCTCCCTTATCCTGAACTTTGCGACCGACGACCTCAAGGCGTTCTACTACGAATCGATCACCGCCCAGCCGGGCCAGGAGTCGCCCTCTGGTAAGGTCCTCGAAGACTGGTTCTGGGGGGAGACGAAGGCGGGCAGGATGCTCCTAATGCTCAAGGAGTCTTGCAGGAACAGCGACGACCCAATGATGAAGGCGGTCGCCAGGATAATGGTCGTCCCGTCGTCCCAGGCCTACAGGAGGAAGGAGCTTTAGGGGGTTGGGGGATGCTGGCTAGATCGGCGGCTGTCATTGATAGGGGGACGGGTATTTGTAGGGGGGGGTCGGGTAATATGTTCCACCCAGTGTGATTATATTTCATTCCCTTGGGAAGCGGGAGTCCAGAGGGTTGGTCTGTGTGTGTTGGTGTTGGATAATACTGTCATTGCGAGGAGTGAGCCATGCCGAAGGCAGGGCGAGCGACGCGGCAATCGGGTTTTGTTTGCCCTATTGGTGAAAAAAAGGAGTATTCGTCATTTTCTTGGGAAGCGGGAATCCAGATCGATATCTTTTAAGGATTCCCAGTCAAGCTGGGAATGACAGTATAAAGATAACCAGTCAAGCTGGGAATGACATAATAGAATTTCCAATCGAATTGGGAATGACAAGGTTAGGTTGGGAATGACAAAAAAGCCGGGAATTGAATAATATAATAAGAAGATAATGGGGAACATCTTGGATATTTTAATAAAAATCAAGTTTTCCCAGAAAATATAAAGGAGTAATAAGATGATAGTAGTCGCAAAAATGAAGGCGAAGGAGGGAAGCAAAGAGAAGCTTGAAGGTGCACTAATCGATATGGTCTCGAAGGTTAACGGGGAGGAGGGTACGCTCCTTTACACGATCTCTCGCTCCCAGAGCGATCCGAAGGAGTTTCTGATCTACGAGAAGTACGTAGACATGGACGCCTTCGTGCATCATACATCGACGCCCCATTTCAAGGAGCTCTCCGATTCTCTGGCGTCGATCCTTGACGGCGCCCCGGAGGTGGGGATGTATGACGAGCTGGCGGCGCTGGATAAATAGGAGGGATCGTTGGGCTGTTGAGATCGTGGCGGCTGGAATGGGGTGTCAAGCAGTGGAAAAATGTGTGAGAAAGGTGTGAATATGGAACAAAAGAAGCTTACGGAAAATAGAAAGAAGAGGGCAAAGGCGATTGCCGCGGCAGGAGGTTTCGACGAGGCGCTGAAATCGGGGGGACTGCCCCAGTATTCCGATGTGACCCTGTCGGAGGCGGTTGTATTGGGTCTGGTACGGCAGGGGGTGACGAAGTTCCTCGCCATATTCGGCCACGGCTCCACGGAGATAGGGGAGGTCTTGCGGGTATACGAGGAGGAGGGGATCGTAAAGACATACGCCGTCCGTCACGAGACGGAGGCCGCCCACGCCGCCTCCGCCTTGCGATGGGTCACTGGGGAGAAGGCGGCCGTGGTGACCTCCATAGGCCCGGGGGCGATGCACGCCCTCTCAGGATCGCTGGTGCCGTTGAGCGACGGTCTGGGGGTCTGGTTCCTTTTGGGGGACATAACGACGGAGGACGAGGGGCCCAACATGCAGGAGATACCCGGGCACGACCAGGACAAGTTCCTGCGCCTCTTCTCGTCGGTGGGGGATTCATACATGCTCCATACACCGGGGGCGGCCGCCTCGGCGTTGAGAAGGGGGCTCAACGCCGTGGAGCACCCCTACCGGGCGGGGCCGTTTTTCCTGCTGCTGCCGATGAACACCCAGCCCCGTCTCCTTGAGGGCTTCAACCTCGATGCGCTTCCGGTAAATGCTCCGCCGAGGCTGGGGCCGGCAGCGGACGACGGCGGCTACAAAAGCGCCGTTAAGCTTATCGAGAGATCGGAGAGGATTGTGGTAAAGGTCGGGGGAGGGGCGAGAATGGCAGGAGAGGAACTCTCAGAGTTTCTCGATCTGGCCGACGCAGTCGCCGTAACGAGCCCCCTCGTCTCAGGTGTGATCCCATTTAACCACGAGAGGAACATGACGGTGGGGGGATCGAAGGGTACGATCTCCGGGAACTACGCAATGGAGGAGGCGGACCTGCTCCTGGCGCTGGGGACGAGGTTCGTCTGCCAGTCCGACTGCTCGAGGACCGGCTACCAGAACGTGAAGGGGGTCATCAACATAAACGGCGACGTTCAAAGCGCCATGCATCTCAGAAAGACCGTGGGACTTATCGGGGATACGGCGGACACCCTTAGGAGGCTCAACGAAGAGCTTAAGAAATCAAAGTCTCTGAAGAAAAACAGGAACTCGAGGTGGCTCGAGGAGTGCGCAATAAAGAGAAAGGAGTGGGACGACTTCAGGAGGGAGCGCTACGAAAACCCCGTCCTCTACGACGAGACCTGGAAGGAGGAGCTCCTGACACAGCCTGCGTCTATAAAGGCCGCCACAGACTGGGCGAGGAAAAACGATGTCGTGACCTTTTTCGACGCCGGCGACGTTCAGGCGAACGGTTTTCAGATAGTCGAGGACGACAGGCTGGGCAGGACGTTCACTGATACCGGGGCGAGCTACATGGGCTTTGCGGCCTCCGCCCTCCTCTCCACTGCGCTGACATCAAAGCCGTTCTACGGCCTTGCCCTCTCGGGGGACGGCTCTTTCACGATGAATCCCCAGATATTGATCGACGGCGTACATCATGGCGCCAGGGGGTGCATCCTGGTCCTCGACAACAGGAGGATGTCGGCGATAACCGGTCTCCAGTACGACCAGTACGGAGTCGAGTACGCCACCAACGATCCGGTTGAGGTGGATTACGTCGCCTGGGCGAACGCGATAAAGGGGGTCAAGGGAATCGACGGCGGGAGGAGTGTCGAGTCACTCTTAAAGGCCCTGAAGGAAGCGAAGGCCCACGACGGCCTTTCGCTGATTCACCTTCCGGTATACAGCGGCAGGGACCCACTGGGGGGAATGGGGGTCTTCGGGCGCTGGAACGTGGGGAACTGGTGCGTTGACACCCAGGCGTTGAGACATAAGATCGGCCTGTAATTTCTTAGGAGAATATTTCATCTATGACCGTTCCGAACCTGATGTACATTGACGGCGAGTGGGTTCCCGCCTCCGATGGGTCGAAGATTGACGTCATAAATCCGGCGGACGAGGAGAAGGTCGACACGGTTCCCGTTGCCACAAGGGAAGACCTCGACCGCGCCCTCGAATCGGCCGAGAGGGCGTGGCGGTCGTGGAAGGATGTGGATGTCTGGACGAGGAGCAAAAAGATCAGGGCGGTCTCCGATATCATAATGGGGAGGGTTGATGAGATAGCGGCGGTTTTGACCGAGGAGCAGGGAAAGCCGACCGCCGAGGCGAAGGCGGAGATAGGGGCCGCCGCGGAGCAGTTCGACTGGTACGCCGAAGAGGCGAAGCGGATCTACGGCCGCGTCATCGACGGTCACTCGAAGGAGCACAGGATCATCGTCATAAGGGAGCCGATCGGCCCCGTCGCCGCCTTTTCCCCCTGGAATTTCCCGGCGCTTCTCTCGGCAAGGAAGATCGCCCCGGCGATAGCGTGCGGCTGCTCGATCATCGTAAAGCCCGCCGTCGAGGCGCCGAGGACGACCCTCTGTATAGCGGAGGCGGTTCACGAGACGGAGATCCCGGCGGGCGTGCTGAACATGGTCACCGGAAAGTCCTCCATGATTAGTGAGCATTTGATAAAGTCGGACGTTATCAGGAAGGTCACCCTGACCGGCTCCGTGCCGATCGGCCGGGAGTTACTGAGGCTCAGCGCCGACGGGATCAAGGCGGTGACGATGGAGCTGGGGGGCCACTCCCCGGTCCTAGTCTTCGAGGACGCGGATATAGAGAAGGCGGCCGAGCTCTGTGTCAGGACGAAATACAGGAACAACGGCCAGGTCTGTATCTCCGCAAGCCGCTTCTACGCCCAGGAGTCGATCGCGGATAAATTTATCGACAGGTTCGTCGAGGTGACGAAGTCCCTCGTGGTAGGCGACGGGCGCGACCCGAAGACCAAGGTGGGGCCGATCGCGAACAAGAGGCGACTGGAGGCGACCGAGCGGCTCGTTGCGGACGCCGTTAAGAAGGGGGCGACAGTAAAATGCGGCGGAAAGAGGCCGGAGGGCTTCGATAAGGGCTTTTACTACGAGCCGACGGTCATCACCGGCGTCGACGACTCGATGGCGATCATGACCGAGGAGCCGTTTTGCCCGGTGGCGCCGATCTCGACCTTCTCGGATATCGAGGACGGACTGAAAAAGGCGAACGCGACCGAGTTCGGACTCGCCGCCTATATCTTCACTGAGAACACGAAGACGATGTTTCTCGCGGCGGAGGGCATAGAGTCGGGGATGGTGGGCGTTAACACGCTCCTTCTCGCCGCTCCGGAGATACCCTTCGGCGGGATAAAGAAGTCCGGGTTCGGAAGAGAGGGTGGATCGGAGGGAGTGGAGTCCTACACCGCTACTAAATATCTAAATATCAAACTGTAAATATTAAACTGTAAATATTAAAATATAAAACGTCAAACTGTAGGGGCCGCAAAAAACTTTTTCAAGATTGCCGCAGCCCGGTGTGCCGATACGGGGTTTCAGATAAGGACAACCCTCCCGTTTTTTGATAGATATTTTAGATAGAATGTTTTAGATAGAACGTTTTCGATAAAAAAATTTCGATAGAACCTTAAAAATCCTACAAGCTCAAAAAATGTCAAAGAAGAAAGAGAAGACAGGGATCAACAAAAACCTCACCAGCTACGCAGACGAGGAGTTCAGTAAATATATGCGCAGGGCCTTTCTCTCCTCCGCCGGTTACGACAAGGAGGATCTCGCCCGTCCGGTCGTGGGGATTGTGGACACGTCATCCGACTACAACACGTGCCACAGGCAGATGCCGGAGATGGTGAGCGCCGTAAAAAGGGGGGTGCTCGAGGCGGGGGGCATCCCCTTCGCATTTCCCACCATATCGTTAAACGAGATACTGACACATCCCACCACCATGTTGTACAGGAATTTGTTGGCGATGGAGACCGAGGAGATGATAACGGCACAACCCATGGACGCCGTTGTCCTCATCGGCGGGTGCGACAAGACCGTCCCCGCCCAGATGATGGCCGCGATATCGGCGAATATCCCGTCGGTCGTCGTCGTTGCCGGATCGATGATGACAGGCTACTGGAGGGGCGAGAGGTTGGGGGCCTGCACCGACTGCAGGAGGATGTGGGCGAGGTATCGGGCCGGGGAGCTGAGTAAAGCCGAGATCGAGGAGGTGGAGGGCTCCCTCGTCTTCACCGGCGGGACGTGCATGGTTATGGGGACGGCCTCCACGATGGCCTGCATGGCCGAGACCCTGGGGATGATGCTCCCCGGGGGCGCGTCGCCCCCCCACGCCTCGGGGGACAGGCTGAAAAACTGCGTCGCATCGGGACGCGCCGCCGTCGGGATGATCGGGAAAAAGGTAAGGCCCAAAGATATTTTAACGAGGGGATCTTTCCTGAATGCGATTACCGTTTTGATGGCGCTTTCCGGCTCGACCAACACGGTCATCCACCTGACGGCCGTAGCTAAGAGGGCCGGGATAGATCTCAAGCTCTCCGACTTTGACGAGATATCGAGGAAGGTTCCGGTCCTCGTGGACTGTAAGCCGGTGGGTAAAGGATACATGGAGGATTTCCACCACGCCGGAGGGCTGCCTACGCTCTTAAGGGAGCTTAAGCCCCACCTCGACCTCAAGGCGAAGACGATAACCGGAAGGAGCCTGGGCTATATGCTGAAAAAGGTTGAGGGGCCCGGTTCCTGGCAGAGCACGATAAGAAACCTCGACGATCCGCTTTATATGAACAGGGACTTCGGGGCGATAAGCGTGTTGACCGGCTCCCTGGCACCTGATGGTGCCGTGATAAAGGCCGCCGCCGCCGACCCGAAGTTCCTACGGCACAGGGGGCCGGCGGTCGTCTTCGACACGCCGGAGGACGCCCAGAGGCGGATCGACGACCCGAGGCTCAAGATCACCCCGGATCACGTGATGGTGCTGAAGAACGCCGGCCCGATAGGGTCGCTCGGGATGCCGGAGGCGGGATCGCTTCCCATTCCGAAATACCTTTCGGAGAAGGGGGTCAAGGATATGGTCAGGGTCTCCGACGGGAGGATGAGCGGGACATCCTACGGGGCCGTTGTCCTCCACGTCTCGCCGGAGACGGCGGTCGGCGGGCCGATAGCCCTGGTCGAAAACGGGGATATGGTCGAGCTCGACGTGGGAAAAAGGATTATAAATATCGAGGTAGGAGATGACGAGCTGAAGGGGAGGAGAGAAAAATTTGTTCCCCCTAAGTCGCCGGAGAGGGGCTGGAAGAGGCTCTTTGTTACGCACGTCCAGCAGGCGCACCTCGGTTGCGACCTCGACTTTCTGTAGGGTTTTCAAGGAGGTCACATGCACGACTCACCCGTGCCCTTTGTGACGACTTGATGTAATATATTTTTGTAACAGATGAAAGGTAAAGTGATATGATCAAAAAGATACTCTTGGGCTTAGGCGTCCTTATCGTTGTGCTGGTATTGCTCTATACGGCGTTGTTTCTGATAATCGAGCCTAAGGCGAACAAGGAGCCGGACAACAACCCCGCCCACTACCTTGCAGAGGTCAAGGCGAATTCCGAGAACAAGGTTCTCGTCTGCGCGGGAGACAGCATCACCCACGGGAGGGTGAGCCACAACTACGTGGACGATCTCGCAGCGCGTCTTTCCGACAAGGGCTTTGACGTGGTGAACGCCGGGATAAACGGCGACCTCGCCTACAACGTGCTTGTGAGGGCCGACGAGATAGTCGCCTGCGATCCCGATTATATATCGATATTCATCGGTACCAACGACGTCCTCGGCTCCCTGGGCGAAAAGCAGGCGGAGGCTCAAATAAAGAAAAAGAACCTTCCCCAGGAGCCCACGGAAGAGTTCTTCCGGGAGTGCCTGACGGAGCTTGTGAAGCGTCTTAAAGAAAATACGGACGCCGAGATAGCCGTCCTCTCGATTCCCCCCGTCGGCGAAGACCACGACCAAGTCCCCTACTTGAGGAGCGTGGAGTACAGCGGGATAATCAAAGAGATCGCAGCGGAGTATGGACTGACCTACATTCCCTTGAGCGAAAAGATGACCGAATATCTTAAGGAGAAGGGGCACGAGCCGGGAGTCTCGTACGAAGGCAAGGGGCAATTCACCTTCGTTATGTACGTTGCCGTCTTGAAGCGCTATGTTCTGGGCAGGAGCTACGACGAGATCTCTGCGGCGAACGGGCTGCTCCTCATGAGCGATCTCGTGCACCTTAACGGCGTGGGCGCCGATATGGTTTCCGATATGATAGAGGATTTTGTGATGAAGAATTAGGCGGACGGCATAAAGAAATTAAGGCCGATTGATCTCCCCGGCGAAAATCAAGAGGGATTATCATACGTTTGCAAATAAGAAAGGGCCGATTCCGATCTATTTCGGAACCGGCCCCGTTTTTTTAAGCTTTAAGCTCTTTGATTCAGCCTAACTTATCACGCTTACCCATTTGCGCCGAAACCTCAAACCTTTAGGTTCTCCCAAAGGGAGGCGTTGGCGTTTCCGAAGCCGCCGCAGAGGGTGGCCACGCCGTACTTGACGTGCTTCATGTCGGTTTTCATTATGTTGTTCAGCGTGACGAGTATCCTCGCGCCGGACTCTCCGAGGGGATGACCCAGGGCAAGTGCGCCTCCCCAGATATTGACGTTTTCAAAGGGGGCATTTTCGGCGATCCCGAGCTCCCTGAGACACGCCAGCGACTGGCTTCCGAACGCCTCGTTAAGCTCCCAGACGCCGATATCCTTTACCTTAAAGCCCGTACGGTCGAGGAGCTTTCTAACGGCGAAGATCGGCCCGATTCCCATCATGGTCGGGTCGCAGCCCGCCATGGCCCCGGCGACGTACTTCAGGGTGTAGTCGAGGCCCAGCTTGTCCGCCTTTTCCCTGTCCATAAGCAGGAGGGCGCAGGCGCCTGCGGTAAGGGGGGATGATGTCGCGGCGGTGACAACGCCGTTCTCCTTGAACGGGGACTGCATGGTGGCCATCTTCTCCATGGAGATGGTCTCTCTTATCCACTGGTCCCTGTCGACCATGAACTTGGTTCCGTCCTCCTCTTCCCCCTCCATCGGCACGATCTCGTTTTTGAACTTGCCGGCCTCTGTGGCCTCGAAGGCCTTCTTGTGGCTCCAAAAGGCCATATTCTCCATGTCCACACGATCGACCTTGTATTCCACCGCCACCTTCTCCGCCGTGGCTCCCATCGGGAGGTCGTTGAAGTCGTACCTCTCCGCAATTCGCGGGGGAATCTCCATGGCGAACATCATCGGCACATGGGCCATGTCCTCCACGCCGGAGGCGATGTAGGTGTCCCCCTCGCCCAGCATGATGGCGCGGGCGGCGTGCTCGGCAGCGGCCATCCCGGAGGGGCACTGCTGGCCGATGCCGTTTGTGGCCACCGATTCGGGATAACCCCCGGCAAGCCACGCACCACGGGCGATGTCGTTCTGTTTGCCCGCCTGGTTGGCGGTACCGCAGTAGACGGCCTCTATCTCCTCCGGCTTTACCTTCGGATTTCTCTTAAATAGGGCGTCGTAGACATTCGTCAACATAACGTCCGGTGTTGTGCTTCTAAGCCACCCCTTTTCGAGGTGCGCCCGGGCGTTAGGCGATCTCACTCCGTCGATAATCACACATTCCTTCATAGAGTAACTCCTTTTTCGATTTGTAATAAGCTTATTTTGCCTACATTTTCTTGAAAGAAACGGCACTTTTCCTATCTAAACTAACACATTTCAAACTGAATGGCAATTCATTTCTTCATTTTTTTATGACATTCTTTTTTACCATATTGTTTGACATTGATATAACCGAATTGTAAAATAGCGAGTTGGGAGCTGACTTGAAACGAAACAGACCCCGTCCGGGGATATGAAATTTTACTTAATGTGAGGAGAATCATGAAGATTACGGTACTGGGTGGAAGCCCGAAGGGCCAAAAGAGCAACACGATGCAGTATATGAACTACATAATGAAGCACTTCCCGGAAAATGAGTACACAATCTTCAATATCGGCTACGAATCGGATCGGCTGGACACGAAGCCGGAGTTTTTCAAGGAGGTAATCGACAACATCAAAAATACCGACGCCATATTCTGGGTTTACCCGATCCACTACTTCCTCGTCCCATCGAGGATGAAGAGGTTCATCGAGCTCTGCTTCGAGAATAAGGCGACCGCCGCCTTCAAGGGTAAGTACGCCACCGCCATAACGACTTCAATGCACTTCTTCGACCACACGTCCTTAAACTACATCCACGCCATATCGGAAGACCTGGGCATGAGCTTCGTCACACCTTTTTCGGTGATGTTCAACCAGCTGACGGAGTTTAGAACGCGAAAGAACCCACCCCTCTTCGCCGAGGATTTCTTCAACCACGTGAGGAACAAGATACCCACGCCGAGAGAGTATACTCCGGTGAATCACGATGTGCCGAAGTACTCGCCCTCCAAGGTCAAAGAGAGCTCCAAGGAGAAGGATTACAGGATACTTCTCTTGACAGACCAGAAGAAGGGAGATGTCAATCTCGGCCGGATGGTCCACACATTCGTCAGGTCGTTGGATAGCGAGGTGGAGGTGGTAAACTTAAACGAGATAAACCTCCTCGGGGGGTGCACCAACTGCCTCATGTGCGCCTACGACGGTATATGCGCCTACGACGACGATATGAACCACATCTACAGGGAGAAGATGCTCCCGGCCGACGCGATTGTCTACGCGGGGACGATAGTGGACAGGTATCTCTCGAGCCGGTGGAAGCTCTTCTTCGACCGCTTCTTCGTCAACGCCCACAGGCCCACGCTTACTGGAAAGCAGGGGGGATTTATCGTCTCCGGGCCGCTTTCACAGATCCCGAACCTGAAGCAGCTCTTCCTATGCTTCGGAGAGACCTTCGGGCTCAACATCAACGGCTTCGTGACGGACGAGGAGAAGGACTCGACCAAGGTAACCGCCCTCCTCGAGGACCTCGCCGACAGGGTAATCACAAACCTGGAGACCGGCTACAGCGCCCCGCCGACGTTCCTCGGGGTGGGGGGGCACAAGATATTGAGGGACATCAACTTTGCGGCGCGGTTTATCTTTGTGGAAAACCACAAGTATTACGTAGAGCACAACCTATTCGACTTCCCCCACGGTCAGAGAAAGATGCGGATCATGGGGAGGATCATCCCGCCGCTGATGAAGATCAAGGGGTTCAGGAAGAAGTTTCAGGCCGGCATGAACGACAACATGATAGCCCCGCTGATCAAGGCGCTGGACGAGTAGAGAGTCGCAGAAAATATAAATATTGAGGGGGTAGGTTGCGGCATTAAATAGGCAGGAGTTGCAATACAGCTTCGAGGGGGAAAGGTGGAGTTGTTGATGAAATCAAGCGGTGGTAATATTAATATAATGTGGTAATATGATGTGGTTTGTGCATGGGGGGGGCAGGGGGGGGATGGGGGCCGGT
>CAZIWT010000036.1:0-26599 GCA_964542895.1 uncultured Thermodesulfobacteriota bacterium | reverse complement strand
CGAAGGGATAGACCAGGGAAAAAGGGGAAATCTTTCGATAATTCTAAATAAAAAGCTGCCCGCATCCCTCGATATAATAGATACATCGGTATCTCACATGAGTGATATGATAAAGGCGGTGCTTATGCTCTCCAGTCTGGGCAGGAAAGAGCTGATCTTTCAAGAAATAGACGTGAACAATATCGTCAATTCCTCCCTGATGGATCTGGCCCATACGATCGAGGAGCTGGATATAGAGATAAATGTCTTGGACCTTCCGGTGGTTACGGCGGACCTGCAGTCTATGATGTTGATAGTCAAAAATATCCTGACGAATGCGGTTAACTACCTCAGTCCGGACCGCAAGGGTGTAATAGAGATAGGGGGGCTGAAGGGGACCGATGAAACCGAGTTTTATATAAAAGACAACGGGTGTGGAATAGCGGGGAAGGATATTGACAAGGTCTTTCAGATATTCAAGAGGTTGGTTGGGGAGAGTGTCCCCGGGGAGGGGATCGGCCTTACATACGTGAAGACCCTTGTCGAGCGCCACGGTGGGAAAATCTGGTGCGAATCGGAGAAGGGGGTCGGCTCGATCTTTAGATTTACGATCCTCAACGACCTCGGGGAATGAAAATTTGCTTTTTTCCGGTATCCCCTCTTTCCCAACGTTCGTTGGACGGCGGGCGCGAGCTGTCGGGCCCGTTGAAATACTGAGAACCGTGTGGGGCTTCGACGGTTGATACATTCTCGGGGCCGAAGGGATTTACTGGACGAGGAGTGTTAAGGGGCCGAGAAGTTTTGAGGGGCTGAAGGGATTTAGATTTTCGGCCGGGAATGGGAGGGGTGGTGAGGGGAGCAAGACTTGGTGAAATATCGATGGTGATATGCGAAGGTAAGATACGAATGTGAGATGAATTATAATATCAATATGCTGTTCAATATGCTGTTATATTTAACGGTAAGAAGAAAGGTATTCCGTCGCCAGGATGAATGCATGGTTTCCAATCTATCGTAATCGTGGAAACGCTGTATAGATAAGAAAGGAACAAAAACCCCACCTCATCTTAATCTTGTATCAAGAGCTCACCTATAAATAGGCTCGAATTCTTAACGAAGAAGACGGTGGGAAAGTCGTGGGCCAGCCTTTCAAGATATCTCGCATAGGCCTCCTCCTTCCCTATATCGGGCGTCGCGAGGCCGAACATGACCACGTCCGCCTCCCCGCTCTCCTTACGGATCAATTCGAGGAAGCTCTCCCCCTCGGGCCTGACGACGACCCTCGGTTCGGCGTCGATGCGGATATCCGGCAGGAGCTTGTTCAGATATTTTTCGGTTCTTCTCTTCATGGCCTCGTCGGAGGCGACGCTCATCACCTGGATCTTCGACCTCAGCCACTCCGGATTTCGGGACAGGAGATAGGCCAACAGGAGCATGAGATCCCCGTTCCTCTGAAGTCCCCCCCACCAGATGTGAATTGCGTGCTTGGAGGGCTCCTTTCTTGTAAAGGCCTCCGGCTGGATGCGTCCGATGATCAGGGATTTGTTGAGACGCTCCAGCCTTCTCATAATTCGCAGGAAATCGGCCAGGAGCTTCTCCTCTTTCGGCCAGCCCAGAAGGAGGATGTTGCTCTCTATACCCGCTATGCCGTTAGCCTGGGCTACGTTGGTGATCCCCTCCACCACGTCGCTGACAACGTGCAGTTCCGGGAACGCCACGATCCCCTCGTCCTCCAGCATCTTTTTCATATCGCCGCGCCTGTCCGTTATGAGCTTGTCATCCTTGCTCATGAGATCGCCGACGACGAGCTCGCAGACGGTGACGACGCCGCGCCCCTGGCTGAACCAGTTGCCGAAGTGGACGAGGTTTAGGTGATGGGCGAGGTTTGAGACAAAGACGAGGACGTGGGGCCTCCAGTTGCGGGCGCTCATGGGGCGCCTGGATAATAGTATGAGCGCCCAGCGGATTATTGTCTCGTAAAATCCCCTCCTGGCGTCCCCCCAACCGGCCTTCTGCTCCCTGTTGGATAAAAATATCCACAGCAGGAGCTCCGCTATGATTGCCACCACGCCGGCTATCGGGTTGATGAGAAACATGACCACAATGCAGACGAGGCCTCCCAGGAGGCTGATCCCCCAGTGTACCCTCAGCTTCGGGCGCCATGAGGGATCGCCCGAGAGGATCTCGAAGGCGGCCGTAATATTAACTATTCCGTAGGTCGTAAGGAAAAACACCGTTACCACCGACGCCACCCTGTTCAGGTCCCCGAGGAAAACCGCCCCGAGGCTGATCACGATCGTGATATAGAGGCCTCTCTTCAGGTCCTCGTCTCTTCCGATTGTTCCCCCCAGACCACGGGGCGCGATCCTGTCCATGGCGAGGGCCTGAAGGGTTCGGGGGGCGCCGAGCATGGAGCCCACGGCGGAGGAGAAGGCCGCCCCAAAAAGACCGGGCAGGATCAGCCAATAGCCGTAGGGGGCCGTAACGTGAATCCAGACAAGCTCGTCGCCGAGCAGCCTCGCCGAATCTGCTCCCATAACGAGAAGCACAGGAATGAGCAGATATACCAAAAATCCCGTGACTACCGCCAGGATGGCCCCCGTCGGGATGGAACGCTTCGGGTCTTTCAGGTCTCCGGAGAGGCCCAGTCCCGCCATTACTCCGGTCACCGCGGGGAAAAAGATCGAGAATCCGTACCAGAAGCCGATATCCCCCGAGGGGACGGACGCGGGAAGGGGACTCCCCCAGGCTTTGTGGATGGAATATACGGCAAGGGACAGAATTGATATCCCGACGAAGATCATTATCGGAACCTGCGTTCTTAAGGCCTTCTTGGCCCCCGTGTAGGCGAGGAGGCCGACAACCAGAACGATGACGAAGGTTACGGCCTGAAGGGGGATGTCGTGCCAGAAGATCTTCATCGACTCGGCGAGGCCGTAGGCGTAAAGGGTCACCGAAAAGGACTGGGAGAGGAAGAGGGGGAATCCGATGGCGCCGCCGATCTCGATCCCCATGCTCCGGGAGATGATGTAGTACGCCCCGCCCACGCCGAGGCGGTTGTTGGTCGCCACCGATGAGAAGGAGAGGGTGGTTATCAGCGTGATTATGTTTGAGATGACGATGATGATAATCATCCGCGTAAGGCCGAGGCGGCCGGTAATCCACCCGACCCTCAAATACATGATAATGCCGAGGATCGTGAGAATCGTGGGCAGGTAAACTCCGAGAAATGTGCCGAGTTTTTTGTCGCTTGTTAGAGCCATATCGATTTCAGATTGTCCGTACTGAATTTGGGATTTACCCGGGATTATAGACGCTGATTTTAATTGAAGTGTGTGATTGAGATTAGAAGATATTTTAACAAATCTTTCCGAAAAAATCAAGGAAGTTACATTTAATATCGTACTATTTATGAGGATTGCGAGATTTTTTTAATTGGGAGACCGGCCCGAATAGGAGTGTTTTTTTAATAGAAAGAAAGGCTTGTTTTTCTAAAATAACTCTGCTAATTTATTACTGCCCGGGGGAGGCAGTTTGCATATTCGTGCTGCGTTAACGTAGTGATGAATTGTCGAATCTTATTGAGCAAAAAAAATACCTATCATGTAGCTTTCCATTATAGGGAGAGGGTATGCACTTCGACATAAACAAGCTGTTCCGTCTCCCCGACGGTGTGGAGACGAGGTGGTCAAGCCCGGAGAACTGGAGGGGAGAGAGGGGCGCCGGGGGAGTAGAGAACGCCGGCAGAAAGGGCTCTCCCTTCTTCTACCTTCCCGCCGGGGAGGAGAAGGTCCTGGCGGAGGTGAAGGGGAAGAGCGGTATTCTGAGGCGGATCTGGATTACCATCTCCGACAGGGGCCCGGAGATGCTCCGGGGCCTCAGGCTCGAAATCTTCTGGGACGGGGCGGCAAGGTCCGCAGTATCCGTGCCGCTGGGCGATTTCTTCGGCCACGGGCTGGGCAGGATAAGGCCGTTTCAATCGGCCCTCTTTTCCAGCCCGGAGGGAAGGAGCTTCAACTCGATGGTGCCTATGCCCTTCGAGAAGGGGATGAAAGTCGTCGTGACAAATGACACGGAAAATCCTCTACCCCTCTTCTATTACGACGTCAACTACACCATAGGCGACGAGCATAAAGATGACATCCTCTACTTCCACACCTGCTTCAGGCGGGAAAATCCCACAACGTTGAAAAGGGACTTCGAGATACTGCCGAAGGTCAAGGGAAAGGGGCGCTACCTGGGGGCCACCATAGGGGCGAACCTTAACACGGAGAAGTACTCGGCAACCTGGTGGGGAGAGGGTGAGGCAAAGATATACATAGACGGGGATGGGGAGTTTCCCACCCTCTGCGGCACCGGGACGGAGGACTACATCGGGGCGGCCTTTTCCGTCGGCCGATACGACAACCTCTACCAGGGGTGTCCCCTGGCGGACGAGAAAAATATGCAGTACTCCTTCTATCGTCTCCACATCCCGGACCCGGTCTATTTCAGTAAGGATATAAGGGTGACAATTCAGCAGATGGGGATATGGGAGCCGGAGACGAAGGAGCTTCTCATGAAAAAGTCCCCGAAGGTCTACCGGGCCGGGCCGGGGCTTGAAGAGGTGGATCTTGAAAAACTCGGCGACGACTGGCCGGTGGGCTACTTCGAGCGCCAGGACGACTGGTCCAGCGCGGCCTACTTCTACCTCGACAGTCCCACAAACGATCTCGCACCGATAGCCGGCGTCTTGGAGAGGACGGCCGATCTGTACGACGATCCTGACGTCAAGACGAGGGAGGATATTTAGATTGTTTTTTGAATGACCCAAGGCTCGTTCAAACGTAAACCTTGTATGGATACGATGCTTTTATTTTTTTAAGAGGATTTTTAAATGAAAAAGGGCGTTGAGAAATTCCCCCTCTGGGGGCAGATACTTTACTCCAGCGGTTATGTGGGCTTCACCATAGCGGACAGGATATGGGTGAGCTTTATGCTCTACTTCTATCTCCCCCCTAAACCCCCTGAAGGCATTCCTGTAGAGTCCTGGATGCCGGAGCTGATCTCCAACAAAACGTTCTGGGGATTTTTAACCGTTGGGGGGCTCGTTATGGTCTTTGGAAGGATAATTGACGCCTTTGCGGACCCGTACATCGGTTATCTCAGCGACAAGAGTGAGTCAAAGATCGGAAGGAGGAAAGTCTTTCTCCTCTACGGCGGGCTTCCGCTGATGGTCGCAACTGTCCTCCTATTCTTTCCTCCGGCGGGGGCAACACAGACTGTAAACGCCCTCTACATGGCGTTGATGCTGGGGATACTCCTCTTCTTCTTTACGGTCTACGCCCTGCCGTGGCTCGCCTTGATACCGGAGCTCTCCCACACCGACAAGGAGCGGGTCAACCTGGTGACCATCCAGGCGGTGTTCGCCCTCGTGGGCGTTATCATCGTCATGGTCTTCGGCTACATGCTCTGGGGGCATTTTGAAGGCATGGGATACGGGAAGGTCGCCGCCTTGAGACTTATGATAATAGTATTATGTGTTTTGGGGCTGGCATTTCTGTACCTGGCCGTAATCCCGATCAATGAGAAGAGATACTGCGATTCGGTTCCGACCCACGTGGGACTCCTGACGACTCTAAAGGAGACTTTCAGAAACAGGGCCTTTGTAACATATATCATCGGAATCCTCTGTTTCTGGTTCGGTCTGAATATCGTCTCTCAGGCCTCCCTCTACTACGTAACGGTGCTGCTGGGGAAAGAAGTGGAGTTTACCGGCACGATCTTTGCGATACTCTTCGGCGTTGCCATGGTCTTTTTCCCCGTGGTTAATATCGCATGCCGCTTTATCAAGAAGAAGAGCGTAATGGTAATCGGCCTCGCGACATTCGCGGTTTGTAACGCCTCGCTCTATTTCTTGGGATCGAAAGCGTTCGTGATCCCGGTGGAATACCAGCCGCTTGTTATATTCGGTATCATGGGGATTCCGACTTCTATCCTCCTCTTGTTGCCCAATGCAATGTTGGGTGATATTGCAGAGTACGACGCAGCAAAGGCCGGAGCCCACAGGGAGGCGATGGTCTTCTCCGCCCAGGGCTTCCTGATCAAGCTGAACCTCGGGATCTCAGCCATGGTCCTGGCGTACCTGTTCTCAGAATTCGGAAAGGACTTTGCAGAGCCGATGGGAATTAAGCTGTCGGGGCCGGTGGCGGCGATGGTTTGCATAATCGGCATCGTCTCGTATTTACTCTATCCGGAAAAAAATGTGATGGATGTCATAGAAGATTACAGGGCTAAGAGATATAAGTAGAAAATTGTCTTTCCGGTAATATCTCACTGTTTTGAGGGGAGTTACGATTACTATTTATATTGACACGATAATCCCTTTCAGTTAAAATGAGGCTAAATATTAGTGCAAAAACTTTGTAGCAATGAAGTTTAATAATTTACAATTTGGAGGAAAAAATGGGACTTTTTAAGTTCATCAAGACCGCCGGTGAGGCGATCTTCAAAAAGGGAGACAAGAAGGAAGAGAATATAGAAAAGCATATAAAGGAGAGGATGGGAGGTCAGGTAAAGAGCATTGAGGCGAAGATTGATGACGGCGTGATAACGCTGACGGGCGTTTGCGATTCCCAGGAGACGATCGAGAAGGTGATCCTCCTCGCGGGAAATATCGAGGGCGTGGAGAGCGTCAACGGCGACGGATTGAAGGTCGAATCGGGAGAGGCGGCAGGCGAGTCCGAGTTTTACACGATAGTGAAGGGGGACAGCCTCTGGAAGATAGCCAAAAAATATTACGGTGACGGCAATAAGTATCCTGTCTTGTTCGAGGCAAACCGCGAGGTAATAAAAGACCCCGACCTGATCTACCCCGGACAGGTTATCAGGGTTCCGTCACTGAAGTAATATTGACGGAGGGCTTCCTTTTTCTGGTCTCGCTCACGATCTGATATAACTTAAGCAAAAGCCGCTAATGTTAGAGGATTCGTTGAATATGCTGGGGGGTGCTGTAAAACAATCCAATCTAAAGAAGGAAAACGATTGTACGACAACAATTGTCTTTGGGTGACGGAGAAGGGCGAACTGCAGAAAGATGCGGCGGATGTGAAAGGGAGAAGTGTAGAGGGGTGAGGGAAATGTAAGAGAACGCGGGAATTGCAATGGGGTGCATCAGGGAGTTTGAGCGTTGAGGCCCTTTCAAGGATGTATTTGGGTTAAGGATTTCAAATGACTGATAAAAACGGTGTGGATCTAAAGAGGATTTTCACCTTCGGACTGGCCATCATCGTTGTCCTGGGTGCACTCTACTTGTGCCTGGAGAAATGCTTCGAGCACGCCGAACTCCTTTATGAGGACGGCACGGTCGAGATAAAGCGCCACGGAAGCAAAAGTTGGGTTGCATTTACCGAGGATATGAGGGTCGGCAGAGGATGCGAGATAAGGACGGGGGAGGCCGGGACCGTGGAGCTCGAGCTTCCGGAGAGATGTTTTGTCAAGGTCGGCCCCAACAGCCACGTTGCGATCAGCGAAGTGGGGATGGTGGAGATTACGAAGCGGGCGGGAAACGGCGTTGAGCTTATCTATGGAAAGGCGAGGGCGATAGTCGCCCCCTTCGTGAACAAGAGGTCCAGTTTTGACGTAAGGTCGGAGGGTGTGTACATCGGCATCAGGGGAACGGATTTCGGAGTTATCAAACCCGTCGAGGCGGAGACGACGCGGGTTTTAGGACTTGACGGCGAGGTCACGGTAAAATCGAAAGGTGAAAAATTGGTCGTCAAGGCGGACGAGGAGGTTACGGCCGTTGAAGGTCGGCTCTCCGGCGAAGCAACGACGCTGGATGAAGGTTTCAAAGCGGACTTCATCAAGGAGATGGATTTTGTGAGCATTAGGGCCAGGGAGTGGATAAGGGATGACCTGAAACTGTATGGGGCAGAGGCGGAGGAAGAGGTGATCGAGCTGGAAGTTGTTCCGGAGCAGAAAGGGGGGACTTACACTATAGTCGCGGGAGACAGCCTCTGGAAGATAGCGGAAAAGTCCTATGGCGACGGGAGCGGATACACGATCCTTTACGAGGCGAACAGAAACCAGCTGAGATCGGTAGACCTCATCTATCCCGGACAAAAGATACTGATTCCTTCGCTGGAAGGCAAATAACTGGGCCGAGGGAAGAGAGGGGAGGGGAGTGGGGTAGAGGGGGCCGCTGTTTAGTGCAACAATTGCGGCGATAGATTTAGATTACCTGTGGTAATAGTAATAAATGGAAAGGTAATAAATAGAAAGCTCTTTGGAGGTTATTATGAGGTTTAACGCCCCGAAGAAGGCCACCTGGTGGGCCGCGTTTGTTTTTCTTATCCTTGGTACCGCTCTCCTGTTTTTCACCCTCCTGACCGGCATCCTCGAGGGATGTCATCTCGACAGCTGGTCTCTTCTGGTCTCCGCGGTCCTCTACGCTCTGGGGACGTCGATGAAGGGATTTTAGGCTGGGCCGGAAGGTCTGTTTCCCACGGGGGCCCGGCAAATTCGTTTGGGCATTTGGAAGAAAAATCTCTTTTTAACGTGGGGACTCGCAGAGTTTTTTGCATTGGGGGTGGAAGGCTTCCTTCGGCTGCGGGGTCGGGCCAAGCAAGGGGGGCATAATCAATATATGCAAGGCGGAGTTTTGTTGGGGTCGCCACTTTTTTAATACAAAAAAAGACTGTCGCGGCAATCCGCTGCGGCCATTCAGTGGATAATTATTATCTTGTTTTTAGACAGAAACCGTCTTATTATTTATCTTAACTGCAGTAATACTAACAATATTAACATAGGAGAGAAAATACAATGGGCAATGAAGTAGTCGCCGAGATATTCAAAAATATAGCCGCGGAGCTTATAGACGAGCTCAAAGAGGAGATTGGAAACATATCGCCCGAGGACAGGAAGGCCATTATGGATTTTCTGAGGACGGAGGCGAAAAAGAGGTTCGGATTCGATATCCCGAAATTGAGCGACGACGACGATGAGAAGTCGTTCCTCGGCTCCCTCATGTCATCGGACCTCTTAAAGGGCGTCGCCGGTGATCTCATAGACATCCCGGACGAGGAGAAGGACGACCTCAAGGACATTATCAGGAAGCAGATTCTTAAGAGAGCACTGAAGTAATCGGGGGAGCAGATAATCCCCTCAAAGCTCGCAGCCGATCCAAGCGGGATATTCTTATGGGAGAAGATAGGGGCCGTTCTAAAGGGGCACAGGTTGTCGACCGGCGTTACGATATCGACTGGGTAAGGGTCCTCGCCGTCTACCTCCTCATACCGTTCCACACGGCCGTTGTATTTTCACCCCATGGGATATCGTATATTAAAAACGATCAATTATCCCTTTTTTTGGGCACGTTCGTCGGCTTCGTGCACCAGTGGCACATGCCGCTTCTCTTTCTTGTGTCGGGGGTGGCCTCATGGTATTCGCTGAAATCGCGGAGCGGGAGGCAGTACCTCATAGACCGGGTCAGGCGCCTCATTGTCCTCCTCGTCTTCGGAACCCTCGTAGCCGTTCCGCCGATCATGTACTTCCAGAGGCTTCAGGAGGGGAGCTTTTCCGGGTCTCTCCTAAAATTCTACCCGACTTTTTTCAACGGCGTCTACCCGGAGGGGAATTTCAACTGGGGACACCTCTGGTTTCTGGCCTATCTCTTCGTATTTTCCCTCATCGCCCTTTCCCTCTTTATTTATATCAGGGGGGATCGGGGGAGAAACTACCTCGACAGGGCGGCCGCTTTTTGTGAAAGGCCCTTTAGGATATTCATCTTCGCGCTTCCCTTCATTCTTGTCGAGGTGTTCCTGCGCGCCTGGTGGCCCGGCTTCCAAAACCTCGTAAACGACTGGGCCAACTTCATGTTGTATATAACGGCCTTTATCTACGGCTACGTGTTGGCCTCGAACGAGAGCTTCGCCCGATCGATCGACCGTTATACGGCCGCGGCCCTTGTACTGGGCGTTGTAACGCAGATAATCGTTTTGACCATCTATTCAATCGATGTCCCCTGGTCGATGGACTACGCGGCGCTGTGGATCTTCTTCATGACCGTAAAGGGGCTCAACTGCTGGCTCTGGCTGATGGTGGTACTGGGCCTGGGGCATAGGTTCTTGAGATTCACGAACCGCTACCTGAGATACTTTAACGAGGCCGCGCTTCCGGTCTATATCATCCACATGACGGTTGTCGTCGCCTTCGGTTACTTCGTGGTAAAGACGGATCTGGGTGTGACGGCGAAGTACGTAATCATCACCGGCGTGTCGCTGGTCCTGACTACGCTCCTTTACGATATATGCGTAAAGAGAACGAGGGTGAGTCGCTTCCTCTTCGGGATGAGGCCCAGGAAGAAATAGTGATTTTTTTTAGAATGCGGAATGACGGCTGCAGGTGAGTCTTGCGGGAGGTTTAAGCCGCGCCCCGGCTTCGATGTGAATCTCAGGGGGGAAAGGAGGGGTCTCGACGGCCTTGTCGTCCTGTAAATGAACCTGAGTGTGGGGGGGGGTACCGAATCCAGCTTGAGATGATAAAAGACCACGGTCGTCCACTCCCCCCCCACCCCCTCAATATAATGATGCCTCCTTCCCTTGAGATATTCTCCCTTCCGGCTCGGCCTACTTCTTCCCCTTTACGCCGAGTTCCTCCATGAACTCTTTCGCCGTGCCCTTGGTCTCGACCGCCGCCATCGCCCAGTCCTGGATATTGTCGTAAACGGTGGGGGATGGATCTCTCCTTAACATCGCCATCGCCTCCTCGGGGCAGTCGGACACGCAGAGTCCGCAGCCGATGCATTTGTCCGGGTCTATCTCCGCCGCGTCGTTTATGGATATAGCCTTCATGGGGCACCTCTCCTCGCAGGCGCCGCAGGCGATGCATTTGTCCAGATCCACGCTTGCCACGAAGGCCCCCACCGGGCGAAGGTCGTAGCGGCCATGCTTGGTCGCCACGGTGAGCTGGCCGCAGCAGCAGGGGCAGCAGTTGCAGAGCATCGACACATTCTCGTTGTTGTTGTCCACGCAGGAGACGAGGCCGGCGTCGTGAGCCCTCTTTAATATCGCCTTTGCCTCCTCCTTGTCTATGAGCCGCGCCATCCCCCTCTCCGCCAGGAACTTCGCCCCGTAGCCGAGTCCCATGCAGACGTCCTTCGGGGAGTCGCAGTTGTTTACGACCGTCCTGCAGGCGCACTCCCCCACGCAGATATATTTCGACTCGTCTATATATTTGTAGACGAGCTCCGTGGGGAGGACGTCCACGTTTGCGGTGATCTCCTCCTCAACCGCCAGGACCCTGCCGATCGGGATCGGGAAGGTCGATTTGCCCTCGTCATAGTCCCACCCCTCTTCGTGGTACTTCTTCCAGAGTGATTTAAGCCTGTCGTAGTCGATATCGAGGCTTCCCTTCATGATTGGAAACTCGAAAATGCCCGGAACCACGGTGAAAAGCATGAACATGGGCGTCCCCTTGTATTCGAAGGTATAAACAATTCCCTTGTCCGCCATATTGTTCAGGAGCGCCCTCGTCTCCTCTACATCCATTTTCGAGGCCTCGGCGATGTCCTCCAGCGTGGCGGGCATGAAGGGCACCGAGAGGGCGAGCTTTGCCTCTTCAGGTGTGAAGATGATGGAGAGTATTTCCAGAAAGTCCTCTCCCTTCGGAGCGCCCACCGGTGTGACCGAGAGCCTGTCCCTCAGTTTCTCGTAAACGTTTATATTGTCCATTTTGCCGCCCATTTTACTCCTTTATTTTATTGCTTTAATCTCATCAATAGAAAAACACCCATATTTATCCACAATATCGGTTGGCGTGTCAAGGTAAAAAAGATTTGTAACATAGATTTTTAAAATTATCTTTTTTGTGATCGAAGATACTTGAACATCGGCCAAATCTTTGATAGAAATATAGACTTCAAATAAAATCCTTTGATTGAGCTAGGAGGAGAATGGCAAAGGGGGAGGGGAGAGGAAAGACAGGCGTCGTCCTGATCGTCGGGTTTTTGGGGGCGGGGAAGACCACGCTCTTAAGACATATCCTGTCCGGCGAAAAGGATATGTCCAATACTACCGTCATCGTCAACGAGTTCGGCGATGTGGGGATAGACGGATCCCTACTTAGTGGGGTGGGGGAGGTCGTGGAGCTCACGAGCGGGTGCATCTGCTGCACGCTGGCCCTGGACGTCAGAAAGACGCTGAGGGATGTCATCGATAATTTTTCCCCGGAGTGGATATTCATAGAGGCCTCCGGCGTCGCCGATCCTAAAAACATCGTTCCGATAGTGGGAGAGTTTATCGACGGGGGGGATGTGGATTCTCTCAAGACCGTCACGGTGGTGGAGACGGACCTTTGGGGCGCCAGGGGGGTGTTGGGAACCCTCTTCTTCAACCAGCTGGAAAACGCGGATCTGATAGTCTTCAACAAGGTTGACTTGATCGATGAGGATAGGCTTAACAAAACGGTGGAGGAAATAGGGGAGGCAGCAGGGGATTCACCCGTTGTTCCGGCGGTTCGGGGCAGGGTCGACCTTGAAATCATCAAGGAGGGGACAAGGGGGGGGAAGGGCTTGATGCAAAATAAGGGCGACAGCGAAAAAACGGACGCCCCGGATTTCATATCATTCTCGTTCGTGGAGGAAAGGACGTTGAACGAAGGCCGCCTTGAAGAGCTCCTCCACTCCCTCCCGTTCGGGATGTTTCGGATAAAGGGGGCCGTGCGCTTCGGTGACCGGACCGCCTTTTTAAGCTATGTGGGCGGGAAGATAGAGATGAACGATATGACCGAATCCGCCGACGGCGGAGGGGGCGGAACCCGGCTTGCGTTTGTGGGTTGGGGAGTCGAAGAGGATGAGATAATCGGGCGGTTTAAAGCCTGTCTGGATTGAGGTGGAAAACAGTTTGACCTTCACGTCCTTGCTGATAACGAATGTTGGAAAGACCGATCTTGTCAAGTCACATAATCCCTGGGGGTACTGAACGTTTTAATAAAAGAGATGAGACAATCGAATTTTCGGCCTTTTTCACCTTTCCATTGAGGCCGATGGTCTCAGCCGTGGAGCTTTTTCAGGAGCCATGCCATGTTCTCTCCCAAATCCCTCATATATTCAATTCCATCGACATCGTTTTCTACCTCCCCCTCGGAAAATCCGAAGCCTACGTTCCAGGCGCTCGATCCGACGACTATCATGTCGCTTATGAGAAAGAAGAGGTTTATCGTTGCCAGGGCGTGGATGGCGCCGGTGCGTCTCGTGGCGACGATCCCCGCCCCGACCTTCCTCTTGAACATGGCGTCGTTTGCCATCGCCACCATTCCGGCCCTGTCTATAAGCGCCTTCATCTCGGAAGTGACGTCCGAGAAATAGGTGGGGGAGCCTAAAATAATCCCATCCGCCTCGGCCATTTTGGCCACGTACTCGTTGAGAGAGTCCTTTTTGACGGCGCACTTTCCGTCCTTGTTGGCGAAGCATTTGAGGCATGCCACACACCCCCCGATCTTCTTTTCCCGAAGCTCGATCAGCTCAGTCTCGATCCCCTCCTCTTCAAGGACTTTAAAGACGTGCTTGATCAAGGCGGCGGTGTTTCCGTCCACTCTGGGGTTTCCGTTTACGGCCACGACTTTCATTGTTTATACTCCATCCGATTGAAATTCTAATCCTCCACCCTGATCTTCCTGAATTCCCTGACGGCCAGAAGGGCCAGGAAATTATTTATAGATGGAAAAAGCCTCTGAATCCGCCAGAGGACTTTTCCATGAGGAGTAATCACAATGATCGGCTTGTTCTTTTTAACTCCTTTCAATATGTCCCCGGCGGCCTTGTCGACATTCATCCTCTTCACCATGACCAGGGCCAGCGCCTCCTTCGGGTCCGACTTGAGCATCTCGCTCTTGTAGAGGATGTTGGTATCGACCACACCGGGACAGACGGCGCTCACCTTCACCCCCAGGTCGCGCCCCTCGGCCCTCAGAGATGTGGAGAGCCCCACCACGGCGTGCTTGGTGAGGGCGTAGGGGGTGTTGATGGGGGTTGGGGCAAGGCCCGCAAGGGACGCGGTGTTGACGATGTGCCCGAATCCCTGATTAATCATCAAACGGTAGGCGGCGTTGGTTCCGTAGACGACGCCCCAGAGGTTCACGTCGATGATCTTTCGCCAGTGTTCCGGCTTCAGGTCGCGCACCTCCCCCCCGACGCCCATTCCGGCGTTGTTGAATACATAGTCAAGCCTGCCCTGCTCTATTGCGGTTTTCTTAATCAGCGCCTCGACTCCCTTTTCGTCGGTAACGTCGAGCTTAACGGGTTGGGCCACACCGCCCTCCTCTGTAATCGATGTGACGGTCTCCTTTAGATCCTTGTCATCTATATCGACGCAGACGACAACGGCGCCCGACCTTCCAAGCTCACGGGAGACCGCCCTCCCTATGCCGGATGCGGCGCCGGTAACGATAGCAACCTTGTCTTTAAAAACGCCTTTGTAATATTCCATGGTTAGCTCCTTTTGAGTATAAATAGATCGAGGATTCAACTGAAAGAGGAGAAAATCCTCGAAGACAGATTACGACAAGTTTCACAATTGTCGTCGTTTGAGCTTAAGCGGTGCGAGCCGGGCGATTAAAAGCGGTCAATTGCGGCGCACAAAGGCCCTAACCAGAATGATTATCCCGATGGAAATCAACAAGAAGGGCCACAGTAAATCGAAAAGCTCCCCCAGGCCTATCGACAGCAGGACGAATCCGATCACAAACGTGGTTATCACCCGCTTGCGAAAGGCGGGCACGAGCGCCCGGAAAACCGCCTCTAAAAGCACGATTATCCCCGCCCCGGCGAAGAAGACGAACCAGCCGTCCCACCAGTCGGAGTTGGAGAAGTAATCCGTGCTTTCGGCAAGGAGGACCAGCCCCGCCCAGATAAATATCGCCGCCCAGCCGACAGCGTCAAGCCTGTCGCTTCTCCACGGCCGTTTCCCCCAGTCTTGCCGTCCCCACCACTGACCCCTCATCCTTCCCCTTACATCGCCGCTCTCGTTTTGTCCCTCCCCGTTCATTGTTTAACCTCCGTCATGGTTAAAGAAAATGAAAATCTTTATTATCGATATTCAGGTGACCTGTCTTTAATTGTATAGTGAATTTTGTCGAATGCAAGGAAATTTGTGAGGCCTGCCGTTGTACTCAAATAACTCTTATTTTACGGCTAAGAAAAAAATCGCCCCGGTTGATGCGGGGCGATTACCATTTTCAAGATGTGGATATTTCTCTAATCCCCGGCGAGCTTCAGGCCCAGTCTGTAGGCCCTCCTTTTCATCCCCTCCCTGTTTGGAATGGGAGTTTTCCCCTCCGATCCGCCAACGTTGAGGACGCAGTCTGCCTTGAAGCCGGCGAGCCTCAGGACGAGTCTCAGCATCTTGTAGAAGTTGCGATACACGCCCATGATGCGGTTTATCGGAAAGGGGGCGATCATGCTGGTGATGTACATCCCCGGCTTTGTCGGCTTGAGCTTGTAGACGGGGATTCCCTTCATGCCGCCGTCGAGCGACTTGTCGTAGGCGAGGGGCGACATCCGGTGCAGAAACTTTACCATGTGGGCGCTCATGTTTCCCCAGTAGACCGGGCAGGCTACGATGAGGGCGTCGGCGGAGACGATCTTTTCTAGAAGCCCCCTCATGTCGTCTTTCTGCACGCACCTGCCGATCGTCTCTTCCTTGTATTTCGAGCACTTCATACAGCCGAGGCACGCCCTGATATCCTTTTCCATCAAAAAAATGTGCTCCGTTTTGGCCCCCGCCTCCCTGCACCCCTTCAGGACCTCTTCGACCATGCGGTTGGTGTTACCCCTCCTCCTGTAGCTACCGTTCAAGGCCACGATCCTGCTTTTTTCTTTCATCTCATATCTCCTCGTCGGAGAGGATAACAATCGACTCCCTTTTAAGGAGGGCCGCGGTGACCCCCATACCCTCGACTATCTCTCCCTTGAGGTAGACCTCCCTGACGCCGCAGGAGGGGCTTCTTTCCTTGAGTATAGCGTGGGTGATTCCCTTCTCCTTTATTGTGCTGAGCGATCTCTCCGCCCCCTTGATGAACTCGTTTGTCCTCTCTACTTTGTTCGCGTCGATGATCTTAGCATCGCTTAAGAGGACCTCCTCTCCCGTCCCACCCCTAAAGGAGGAGGGCGCCCTCGGCGTGGGAAGCCCCCCCAGTTCCTCCGGGCAGAGGGCGATGTACTCTTTTCCGGAGAGAAACTCCATTACTTTTTTCGAGTAGGAGTTGTTGCCGTCGTATCGGCAGTTCTCTCCGACGAGGCATGCGCTTACGAAATACATTTTTTTTACTGCTTTTGGTATGTGCCTAATCCTATCATTATGCATGTCATTCGCTCGGGAAGCGGGGAACCAGAAACATAATGTCATTCCCTTGGGAAACGGGAATCCAGTGGGATGCTCTTTGCGTCGGGTGGAACTGACAAGCTCCTGCTTATCAGTGGAGCACTCAGCCGCCCCTTAAGCTGTTCAAGCAATACGGGCAAATCCCAAAGGGGCATGTTATTATGGTTATGCATCGAAAATCGACGCCGGGGGGTTTATCTCGGCGAAATCCTCGATCTCGCCGAGGTCCTTGATGACCACCTTTCTGCCGACTATCTCGGCCGCTCCTTTAGCGATGTATTGAATCGCCTGGGGGTAGACCTTGTGCTCCTGGGCCAGGATCCTCTTTTTCAGCGTCTCCACCGTGTCGCCCTGCTTTAACGGCACGACCGCCTGAATAATAATTGGGCCGGTGTCCACGCCCGCGTCGACAAAGTGGACGGTACAGCCGGCGAACTTGGCGCCGTAGTCGAAGGCGTCCTGCTGCCCCTGGGTTCCGGCGAACGAGGGGAGGAGGGCGGGGTGGATGTTGATTACCCTGTTAGGGAATCTCCCGAGGAAGTTGTCGGTGAGGACCCGCATGAAACCGGCGAGGCAGATCAGGTCTATCTCGTAGCCGCCTATCGATTCAAGAATCGCGTCCTCGAATTCCTTCCGGGAGGAGTAATCCCGGTGATTAATCACCACCGACGGGATGTCGTGTTTCTTCGACCGCTCGATCCCGTAGGCGTCCGGCTCGTTGGAGAGGACCAGCACGATCTCGGCGTCGACCTTCCCGCTCTCGCAGTTGTCGATGATCGACTGGAGGTTGGTTCCGCTTCCGGATATAAATACGGCAATTTTCAACATAAAGGCTCCTTCGTTTGCACTGTATTCAACCGCTTGGGCCGCGTTTGTTTTTTTTCAGGCACCGCAGGCTATTTTACGATTATAGAGGCGTTTGTATCAAAGGGATTCATCCTCGTCGCCAGGGAGAAGAGATACGGGTAATTGTCGTGCAGATGCTTCATATATAGCACCCACTCCTTGATGACCGCTTTGTAGGCCCTCTTGATGTCAAGAGTCAGGTGTGCAAAGTCGCTCTCGGGAAGGCTGACAAAATCCTCCCTGAAGTAAAGCTCCTCCTGGAGATGTGTGACCGCCCAGAGAAGGTCGGTGAAGGCGTCGTTTTCCAGAAGGTTTGGATTTTCCAGCAGGCGCAGCAGGAAAACCCTCCTCTTGAATAAAAAGGACCTAAGCTCTTCCAGGTCGTAGTCCCTGCAATCTATCTCCGGCTCGTATGAGTCCACGATTTCGCTAAGGTGGGCGACCTCGCTGTTCGACCAGTCGTTGGTCTCGAGTATCTTGTTCCTAATGGCGCCGATATTTTCATCCGCATCCGAAAAGGCCTTGACCAGCTCTTCGCCCACCTCGCTGAAAAAGGCCCCGATGACGATGTTCAGCTTGGTCATCAGCTTGCGCTTTTCCCTGACCTGAAGGAGCCTGTGAATTATGAGGGTTACGATCAGGACCTCTATCGGCATTATGGCGATATCACCGATCATAAAGATGCCGATATGGTGGATATCTTCAAATAGCAGATAGTGTATCAGATACACCGCGACGGAGCTCAAGATCAGCGATAATATAAGCGTAATCTCAAATCTGTACTTCTTTATCTTTTCCCAAATTCTCTTTAAATCTATGACAAGACCGTCTTCAAGTTTTCTTAAAAAATCTTCAATGGAAGCCTTCATGGAACACCCGATAGATTTTTATGGAATAGCCATTGGCCCAGGCTAATTAAAGCGGACCCTCCCGCCCTCCACGACTTTACCCTTGGCCTTTGTTATCTCGCCGATGACCGCTGGCGACTCGCCGATACCCTTCAGCGTGGACGTGACCAAATCGGCCGCATCAAAGGGAATAATGATGGCAAGCCCGACGCCGTTGTTGAACGTCCTCATCATCTCCAGCTCATCGATCTTCCCCGCCTCCTGGATGAACCGAAAGATAGGGGGCACGTCCCATTTGCTCGTTTCGATTACGGCGGTGATCCCCTCGGGAAGGAGCCTCTCGATATTGTCCACGAGGCCGCCGCCGGTGATGTGGGAGATCGCGTGGATATCGACCTTCCCCAGAAGCGACTTTACCGTCTTAACGTAGATCCGCGTGGGGGTAAGAAGCTCCTCGCCGATGCTCTTTACCAGATCATCCACCCGGTCGGTAAGCTTCATCTTCAGCTTGTCGAATACGATCTTCCTCACCAGGGAGAATCCGTTACTGTGAAGGCCGGAGGAGGAAACGCCGACGATCGCGTCGCCAGCCTTTATCCTGGAGCCGTCGATGACGGCCTCCCTCTCCACCAGCCCCACCGAGAATCCGCACAGGTCGTATTTCCCCTCCGGGTAGAACCCGGGCATCTCTGCCGTCTCCCCCCCTATCAGGGCGCACTCGGCATCTATGCACCCCCCGGCGATCCCGGAGATGACGTCGGAAAGCACCCCCTCGTTGAGGGAGCCGGTGGCTATGTAGTCCAGAAAGAAGAGGGGGAGGGCGCCGGTGACGACGATGTCGTTTGCCACCATCGCTACGAGGTCTATCCCCACCGTTTTGTGTACCCCCATCATCTGGGCGATTATCAGCTTCGTCCCCACGCCGTCTGTGGAGGAGACGAGGATCGGGTCTTTCATGCCGGCGATGTCGGGGCGAAAGAATCCGCCGAACCCCCCTATCTCCCCCATTACTCCCTCCGTCCTTGTCGAGTCGATATCCTCCTTGATCTTCTTAACGAAGAGGTTCGCCTTGTCGATGTCCACGCCCGAGTCTTTGTATGTGATTCCCATCTATAAGCCCCATCTTTAAAGGATAGTTGAAAATTATCAGAAGTTCGCTCTCGTGTCAATATTTTCCGTTCTGAATATATATTCACTATATGGTTGCCTCATCGCGCCCTTTCTGATAAAATCTCAAACTTGTTACTGATTGTCAAAATATTGGAATAGAGCCGCGATATGAAAACAAAAACGAAAACGATCGATTTGAGAAGCGACACGATAACCAAGCCGACCGAGGGGATGAGAAAGGCTATCTACGATGCCGAGGTGGGAGACGACGTCTACGGCGAAGACCCCACGGTAAACAGGCTTCAGGAGATGGTAGCCGAGATGCTCGGGAAGGAGAGGGCGCTTTACGTCTGCTCTGGAACCATGGGAAACCTCCTCTCGGTAAAGGCGAACACGAACCCGGGAGACGAGGTCATTCTCGACTCCCAGAGCCACATCTTCTACTACGAGGCGGCCGGGGCCGCCGCGGTATGCGGTGTGCAGCTGAGCCTCGTTAACGGGAATAGGGGCGCAATAACGAAAGAGCAGGTCGAGGCGAAGATCAGGCAGGGAGGAAACCCCCACTTCCCGACGACCTCTCTCGTCAGCATCGAAAACACCCACAACAGGTGGAGCGGCGCCGTAATCCCCATCGACGAGATAAAGAGGATAAGGGAGCTCGCCGACGAGAGGGGCCTTAAGATGCACATGGACGGCGCGAGGCTCCTGAACGCCCAGGTGGCGACCGGGATCTCGGCTGTGGAGTATTCGAAATACTTCGATACCGTGACCATATGCTTTTCCAAGGGGCTGGGGGCGCCGATGGGCTCGATTATAGCGGGGGACTCAGAGACGATGGACCGGGTCTACAGGGCGAGGAAGATGGTCGGGGGCGGGCAGAGGCAGGTGGGGATCGTGGCGGCGGCCGCCCTCTACGCCCTGGAAAACAACGTGGATCGCTTAAAAGACGACCACGACAACGCAAAGCGGATGGCGATCGCCCTCTCCGATATGCCGGGGGTGGATATTAATCCGGACGAGGTCGAGACGAACATCGTCTACTTCGATGTTACACAGTCGACCATGAGCGCGGTAGACGTTGTGGTCGAGATGTCAAAGCTGGGCGTGTTGATGCTCCCCCTGGACGAAAACAGGGTCAGGGCGGTCACCCACCTCGGAGTCGACGGTGAAGACATCGACATGACTATAGATGCATTCTCCGAGGTCTTCAAGTAGTGGACATGATCTCCATCAACGACACCACAGGATATCATCTCAGCGACGCCGTGAGCCTCGGCTGGGAGCAGACCGTAAGCGAGTGTCTCAAGGATATAGATTCGCCCTACATGCTGGCTCTGAAGCAAAAGCGAACGTACGGCGATACGATCTCCGATCTTTTCAAGGTAAATAACCTCCTTAAGCCGGGAGCCCGCATCCTCGAGGTTGGGGGCGGCTACGGCAGGCTCGCCGAGAGGGTCCTTGAAAACTTCCCCGACGTCTCGATCACAATGGCCGACGTAAGCCCCGTCTTCCTGAACCGCCAGAGAGAACTTCTGGAGGGATTCGGGGGAAGGGTCGACTTCATCAATTCTGACGTATACAAATATCTTGAGGGCGCCAAAGATTTCGACCTCATCATCGCAAACGAGGTCCTGGGCGACCTCCCGGCCGTTATCGATGTAAAGAAGTCCGATCTTATCGAGTTCGCCAAGTCGGGAACAGCTCCGAAAGGTTTGGATGGAAAAGGGGTGGAGTGTCTCTCCCGGGCGCTCGACTATATAAACGACCTCGGGATAGATATCGGGTCGGCCCCGGATACCATCAATCTCAACACCGGGGCGCTGAAGTTCATATCTGCCGCGATGGAGCGAACCCCGGCCCTCTGGGTCTCGGAGCACTCCTCCGACTACGGGATACCGGAGTCCATATCGGAGATGTTTCGGGAGGACCGCCCCGACAGGTGGCCCAAGAAGATAATCCTCTTCAATCACAAAGAGGTGTCGGTATCCTTCGACCATATTAAGAGGGGGATTGAAAGGTTGGAATACAAACACGTCGGGGGAGGGCTGATGGAGCTTCTCGGCGTTCGCGACGACAATGAAATCCGCTACATACTGCTGTCGGGATCGATAGTGGGCGAGACCCACGAGATAATCGGTGAGTTTTTAAACCACGTCAAGGAGTACCAATGGCTGCTGGTAACGAGGTGATCCCGAGGCCGGCGGCGACGGTGGTGCTGGTTCGCAGCCTGAACGGAAAGAGGGAGGTCTTCCTCACGAGGAGGCCGGACACCATGGACTTTCTCGGGGGCTTCTACGTATTTCCCGGGGGAAGAGTGGACATGGTGGACAGAACCAACGAGGCGCGGGGGAGGGTTATCGGATTTGAGGAGGGTGATTTTACACCATCGGTAAAATACGAAGAGGTGGGGGAAATTTTAGATGACGGGAATTCGCTGATCCCGGTCGACTTTTACACCGCCGGTATAAGGGAGCTCTTCGAGGAGTCCGGAGTGCTCCTTTTGTGTAACGGCAGTGGGGAGATCGTATCGGGAGACGTATACGAGGAGATAAGGGAATCGTCTATCAACTTAAGCTCTGAGAGTTTTTTGGAGAAGGTTGTCGAGAGGGGATTTTATTACGCCGCCTTCAGCCTGAAATTCCTCCAGCTCTTTATTACGCCGCCCCTCGCCCATCAGCGCTTCTACACGATTTTCTTTGTTGCCTCCCTGCCGGAGGGACAGAGGGCGGGGGTGGAGACCGGGGAGGTCTCGGAGTCTTTCTGGATGTCGCCCGGAGAAGCCCTCGAAAGGGGGGATTCTGGCGAGTTTCCGATGATATACCCCACGACGCTCGCGTTGAGGTCGCTTGTATAGAGGTAGATATTATAGACTTAGCTAAATAGTCGTTATATTCATCTTGACATAAAAACCCTCTCATGTTATTTATCTACCGGGGTCGCCCCAAAAATTGACAAGAAGGCCGGAGGGGCAAGGGGGGGGGAGGGGGGTGACAAATAGTATTACGATTTGTTGAATAGCCGAGCGAAGATACAGGATATCGAGCTGAAAACGTTGAGATGAGACGAGCGAGGTAACGGGAAGTGATTATCGTAGCTGAAAGGATTAACGCGACGAGAAAGAGTATCAGAGAAGCCCTCGAGAACAAGGACGAGGCCTTTATCGCTAACGAGGCCGTGGCCCAGTTCGAGGCGGGCGCCGACTTCATCGATCTGAACGCCGGGGCCAACCTGGAAACGGAGGCTCGGGATCTCCATTGGATGGTGGACGTGGTGGAAAACGTCGTGGAGGACGCAAGGATAGCCTTAGACAGCTCCAGCAGCGAGGCTATCCTGAAGACGGTAAACAAGGTTAAAAACACCCCGATGATCAACTCCATCTCCCTTGAGACAAAAAAATTCGAAGAGATGAAGCCGGCCGTCGAGGCGAGGGAGTCCGATATAATAGCCCTAAGTCTCGACGACAAGGGCCTTCCTAAAAGCTCCGATCAGGCGTTTGATAACGCTGAGCGCATTGTTACCGGTCTGGATAAACTCGGCGTAAAAAGGGAGCGGATATTTATTGATCCGCTTGTTGATCCGATAAGCGTCGACAACAACAACGGCCTCAAAGCCCTTGACACCATAAGGAGGATCCATGAGGATATCGAGGGTGTCAACATCATCTGCGGCCTCTCCAACGTCTCCTTCGGATTGCCGGAGAGATTTCTCATCAACAGGACGTTCCTTGCCATAGCCATAAGTTACGGCCTCAACGCCGCCATAGCGGATCCCCTCGACAAGAAGCTTATGTCCGCCGCCGTCGTGGCGGAGATGCTCGTCGGCAAGGACAAGCACTCGAGAAAGTACCTGAATAAGTTCCGCAAAAAGGAGATTTTCGGGTAGGCGGATAAAAAACGGATGGTTGATTTTTCTTGCACAACAAAAACTATTATGTGGTAAAATCGGCCGACTCTAAAGTCCGGTTTATTTATTTGAAATTGGTAGATCAAACTTAAAGGAGTATAAGTATTATGGGAGAATCCTTACAGAAGATCAAAGAGGCCATTGTGGAGCTGGATTTGGATTCGATTCAGGATTTGGTGAAGGCGGGCCTTGAAGAGGGCCTCGATCCCTGGGAGATTATAAAGGATGGGATGGGCGAAGGGATGGAGGAGGTGGGCAAGAGGTTCGACGAGGGGGAGTACTACCTGGCCGACCTTATCCTGTCGGGGGAGGTGATGAAAGAGGGGATGATAGTGCTGGAAGACAAGATAGATTCCGGGGCTATGGGGCAGAAGGGAACGGTCGTGGTTGCCACGGTAAAGGGTGACATTCACGATATCGGAAAGAACATCGTGGCGATGTTGCTCTCCGCCGCCGATTTTAAGGTAATAGATGTCGGTGTGGATGTAAATGAGGCGGATATCGTAAAGGCGGTCAAGGAGAACAACGCGGACGCCCTGGGCCTCTCGGTCCTCTTAACGACTATGATAGGCGGAATAAAGGACACCGTGGACGCCCTGAAGGAGGCGGGATTGAGGGACAAGGTGAAGATAGCTATCGGGGGCGCGTGTACCTCCGACAAGCTCGCAAAGGAGATGGAGGTCGACGCCTACGGAGAGGACGCCGTCAAATCCGTCAAGATATTCGAGGGGCTGATCGCCTCGTAGGGGATTAAAGGGGCGGGGGGTTGTAAGGTTTTCTCCAGGAGGGAGGGTGAGGAAGATTGTTTTGTTGGTGGAGGTGTGGGATTGTTTGGTGGGGGGGATGGACTGACGAGGAATAGACGGCAAGATAACGAGATTGGATATGACCTGAGACGGTTGGGAATCTCGATCCTCATCGATTGTGGGGAGTGTATGGTGCGTTGGGATGGGTTAAGATGGGGGGATTGCGGAAGAGGGGAGATTGGTAAAAGCTGGGGAGGTTGAGTGTATGGGATTTTTTGGAGTGAGGGATGGGCAATCTCTATGTGGGAGCGGTGATAGGTCGAGACAGGATTGAGACAGCTCAAATGGGCCGAAGGCCTTAGGAATAAGTATCATATAAATTCAGAGGAGAATGCCGGGGCTGGGCCTTTGGATCTCAAGCAGGTTGATGGTTTTTAGGGAAGGTTTATTAAATAGTCGGGGGAATTGTCACTCATATCTTTTTGATACGAGGGCGGTTCCCCCTTTTTTCGTTTTGGGCCGGTGGTGCTTCGTAAAAAAACGCTTGGGAAAAGGTTGAGGGGGTCGGCGGGGGTCGTGGCGTCAGTTCCTCAAGACGTCGATTACGACCCGATTCGGGTTCTTGAGGGTGAAGACTTTGTAATCCGCCTCGTCATCGAGATCGAGAACCACCCGGACAACCTTATCCTTGTTTTGGGACCAGCGAATCCTGTCTACGAGGCCGTCGCCGATGGTGATCGGGGAATCGAGCCCTGGCGAGAGCCTCGTGTCGAACAGGTCGATATATATCCGGGGCCCTATCCCCACATCGATGTCCTCGGGGAGGGAAGCTCCCTTGTATGCAATGCCCGCGTTTGTGTCCACCACTATCCTTGTGTGATCGGTGTCGGAGAAATAGCGAATCGTCATAACCTCCGCGAGGGACGGGGGGAGTAGGGGCGGTTGCCGGGGAGGGGACGGTAGGTCTGCTGTGGATTTGTTCGGCCGATTTTGGTGCGGCGCACCGTTGGTCGTTCCGGTTTCCGCCGGCGGTTTTCTATCGATTACGACCTCTTCCTTTTTCTTGTCTCCGGGTGGGGGTTTGACCGTTCCCAGCTTTACATTTTCACTGGACTCCCATCCGGTGGGCAGTGAAGGGTCGCCTTCCGGGACGTAATCGCCGCCCGTTCCGCCGGGGCTCTCCACTTTCGTTGAATCCTTGTCTCTCGTTGTTCCCGGCGGTGCGGCCCTCGCGATATCAATCTTAGACGAAATCTTGGGCGGCTCCTTCTTCTTGGGGGAAACTTCATATTTCACCGTCCTGGTTTCTATCGGTCCCTCCCTGTCAGGAGGCTTTGTCTCATTTTTGGCGACATAGGTCTTGTCCGGTTTTTCGGGCGGTGGGGACTTCTTCTTTGCAATGAATTTCTTCGTTTTCTTGTTGGATTTATCCTTCCCTTTGTCTTTTGGCAGGACCTTGTCTCTCCCCGGGAAATCATTCGGATTGGGCTTTACGGTGCTGACCCTGATGAGGTTGTTTTTCTTCTTCTGCTCCTTTATCTCGTTGATGTTCTTCCGGGCTTCCTCACAGAGGGGGTGTTTCGGGTATTTTCTCAGAAACCGCTTGAAGGTCTTTTCCGATTTGTAGAGCTCTCCCAGGGTTATCGAGTAGTTGAACATCTCCCTGTAGATGACTCCCTCGGTGAAAAGGGCCTTGGGCGCCTCCTCGGAGTTGGGATAATTCCGAACCACCGACTCGAATTGCTTGATGACGTCAAGCCAGAGGGATTTGGAGGACTTCCTCTTTTCCGATTTCTGCAGATCCTCGTACCTCTTTTGAGCATAGGCCAGCTTATCCTTTGCGGCGTCGGCCCGGGCCTCGGAGGCGAAGATGATAAGGAGAAAGGAGAGGGCGCAGAGCAGGAAGAGACGTCTTAAAGGGGTTTTCGCCCCGCCGCTCTTATTATTCATTATACCCATAACTTTTTGTCTGGGACGGTGGATGTATAAATAATATGTAATATCTATGATGTCTACAATATTGCTACTTTTACTAATATTTTGATACAATTATAGATAATTTAGCCATAATTATACGATATTGTTATTAATCTGTCAAGTTTTTTTTGCGGCGCTTGCTTTTATTCCGGAGATTATGGTATTATCTGATTATGAAGCGCCTTGTAATCCTAGTAATATTCTCCTTTTTGGTTGCGGCGGAGGCGATGCCCTATGACGATAACCGCGAGATCATGGTGGTCTCAAAGGAATTTGTCGCCTACGGCCAAAGCTGTACCGATTGTACGATAGTTTTGAAGGGGGTTTTCTATAACAACACCGGCAAGACAAAATGTTTCGATTTTGAGGTGACTTTCAAAAAAGGGGCCGTCACTTTTGCGGGCGCAAAATACAGAGGAAAGGCGGGGCCCTACGAGATAGTTAAGATAGAGAAGGTCTTCGAGGTTGATTACCTTGGATGCAAAGAGGGCCATGGATGCGGGGCGGACCGAATGGACCTGACAATAACGAATGTAGTTATTTGTCCTGAGTAGTATAGATGTTAAATGTGCAGATTTTTGGAGGTGTGCTTTATGAAAAAGATTAAGACTATTATGGTTCCGATTGACTTCTCGGAGACCTCGGAGATGTTGATGGAATATGCGGTTACCTTCGTGGAAAGCTTCGGCGCAAGATTATATGTGGTTCATATCGTCGAGGACCTGAGTAAATATTCTTACATTTCGGTCCCCCACATCTCTATGGACAACGTGATGGAGGAGGTCTATAAGAACGCCGATAAGGAGCTGAAGAGATACTGCGCCGAAAAGCT
>CAZIWT010000035.1:0-27012 GCA_964542895.1 uncultured Thermodesulfobacteriota bacterium | reverse complement strand
TCCTTCAGATACTTCGCCGGCCAGGTCACCACGCCGCTGCAGCCGGGGCCGAAGGGCGACCTCACCGCGTCGATGTCCTCCGTTATGAAGGTGGTGAGGACCGCAAGGCCGCTCATCGCCTCGGGGCGCGCGAAGAAGACCACGGTGACCGGGACCTCTCCCTCCTTGAACTGGGTAATCGGCTTTACCACGCAGTACCTGGCCTGAGCCGCTGGCGGGTCCATGGCGTCGAAGAACGCCGTTGCAGCCTCCGGGGAGGCGGCGTAGAGCTCCCCCTCGATTATCCCGGGTATCCCGGTGGAGATGAAGGGGGGGTGCATGTGGAGGTAGGGCCTCATAAATCCGAGGTAGAAGGTCCCGCCGAGACACCCGAACCGCTCTTCGTCGAAGCAGGCGGCGGTGTTCTTCTTTCTCGCCCGCCAGATGATACCCAGCACGCAGGCATAGTTTTCCATAACCGACTGCCAGTCGATATACCCCTTCTCCTCCGCCTCGCGGCTTATCGGCTTCTGCGCCTTCGGGGAGACGCAGTCCTTCGGCTCCTCGTCGGTCCAGATCACCCCCATCGGCTCCTCGTCGAGACCCAGCGCGGACAGAAATTCGGCTAGCCTGTCATCGTTTTTCATTTTACACCCTTCTTTTAAATCGCAACGTCAATTTGGAGCCGAAATAAGATATTAATCTACTTCAGCTTCAAATCCGCCAGCTCCTCGAGGCTCGTGACACTGATCTTTGCCATCATTATGTCTGACGGGGCGAACATCCCGATCACCCAGGGGTAGTCCCGCTTGATGTTGCTGGTGTAGTAGCAGATGTAGACGTGGTCGTCCTTTACAACCACGCCCGGGTATGATGTGTCCCCGGCGCTGGGGAGGTCGGAGAGGTATGTCAGCCCTTTCTCGGTAACAAGGAAGATGGAGGTTCGCTTCTTTCCCAGGATGCTCCCCGTTTCGGTAAGAAACATGTTCCAGCCGGTGTGGAGACGGCCGACGGCGTAGACCCTGTCGTTCACGGTAAAGAGGTACGGGCCGTCGAGCCGGGTTACGAAGCTGTGCCCTTCGGTCCACTCTTTGTGCGGCGGCTCGGAAACGGCGATGAGCGTGTTTCCCCGGTTGTCGCCGAAGTAGTAGCCGGCTACCTCGAGCCTCGCCGTGGCAAGCATCCTCCCGTCCACCAAAAACTCGATGGCGGTCTCGTCGTTCACGTCCCCCTTGTATATCCGGGAGACCTCTTCCCACTTAAGGCCGTCGGTCGATCTCAGCAGGATCGATTTGCCGTGCTCGTTCCAGTAGGCGGGCATGTACCAGGTCTTCCCGCCGTCGCTGCTCTTCGGCCGCCAGAAGAGCCACCCCACAGGCTCGATGTCTTTGAAAGGCTCCCAGTGAACGCCGTCCGTGCTCGTCGTCACCACCGTGCCGTAGGGCTCCGCCGCGAAATCGACGTTCTTGAGGGCGTACAGAAAGAGCCTCCCCCCTATGACAGCGAGCTTCGGGTCCCTGATATCCTCGCCGGGCTTCTGAAACTCGGCTATCTTCTCCCACTCCCTGGCGTCCTGAGATTTCATGAGCACCAGCCTCGTCGTCTCGCTGGCGAAGTGGTAGGGCGCGGCGGCGTGGATCATGTAGAAGGAGCCGTCGTGGTGGATCATGTCGGTGTTGGAGTTGTGGAGTCCGTCATGTACGGCGCGCCACGTCTCGATCTCGAGGAGCTCCGACACTTCGGAGCGGTTGGGGCGAAATGCAAAATGAGTTATAAGGATTATTAACGCTATAAGAAAAAGACAGATAAGGTTGAAAGACCATTTTAAAAGTTTTTTCATGGTTCGCCTCCTTTTTTGCCTCACAATACCATTATCTTTGGGTTCAAACAAGGGAAATTCAGCCCTTTGAGCGGTTTACTGTTTGTTTGAAAGAAGGAAAAAAATCGCCACAAAATACTTGACAAAACCACTTGGTTATTCTATATTATGTTTAATAGTAAACATTATGGAATTAAAAAGATGAAAACAATATATCTTGATCACGCGGCCGGAACCCCGGTTGACGAAAAGGTCGTCGGGGGGATGATACCCTATCTGAAGGGCTACTTTGGAAATCCCCAGAGCATCCACGTCTATGGCGAGGAGGCGAAGGGGGCCATCGATGAGGCGAGGGAGAAGGTGGCCGATCTCATCTCCGCCGATCCCGCCGAGATATACTTCACCGCGAGCGGCACGGAGTCGAACAACATCGCGATAAAGGGGATTGCCCACGCAGCGAAGAAGAAGGGGAGCCACATCGTCGTCTCGGCGATCGAGCACCAGTCGGTCCTCCACTCGGCAAAGAGCCTTGTAAAGGAGGGCTTTTCGGTGACCCACGTCCCGGTGGACAAGAACGGCGTCGTAAATCCCGAAGATGTTAAAAAGGCGATCACCGACGAGACGATACTCGTTTCGATCATGCACGCAAACAGCGAGGTGGGGACGATTGAGCCTATCGGCGAGATCGCGAAGGTCGTTAAAGATAAGGGCATAATATTTCATACCGATGCGGTCTCCGCCGTGGGGAATATCCCCATTAACGTAAAGGAGCTGGGGGTCGACTCGCTGTCGCTCTCCGGCAGCCAGTTCTACGGGCCGAAGGGCGCGGCCGCCCTCTATCTTAAAAAGGGGACGAGGGTCGTTCCCTTCATCGACGGGGGAATCCAGGAGGACGGCAGGCGCCCCGGGACCGAGAACGTCCCCGGCATCGTGGGGCTGGGGCTTGCCGCAGGGCTCGCGGTGGATGAGATGGCCGATCGCGCAAAACACCTGGTCGGGCTGAGAGACGCCCTGGTCTCCGGGCTTACCTCATCGGTCGATCATATATATCTTAAGGGGCATCCTGTGGACAGGCTTCCCGGCCACGCGAGCTTCGTTGTGGAGTTCATAGAGGGGGAGGCGATGCTCTTGAGCCTCAGCATGGAGGGGGTGTGCGTTGCCAGCGGCTCCGCCTGCACCTCGAAGGCCTTAAAGGCGTCCCACGTACTCGAAGCGATGAAAGTGGATACGGCACTGGCCCAGGGATCTATCGTCTTCAGCTTCGGGATGATGAACAGGATGGAGGACGTGGACTACGTCCTCGAGGTCTTCCCTCCAATCATAGAGAGGCTGAGGAAGATGTCCCCGTTATACACGAAATATTTGAAAGAGGGAAAAAAATAAGGGCAAAAGGAGGTATATAAGCCATGTACTCTGAAAAGGTTATGGATCACTTCAGGAACCCGAGAAACGTCGGGGTTTTGGACGACGCGGACGGAATCGGCGAGGAGGGAAATCCGGTCTGCGGGGATATGATGACTTTCTACATCAAGGTGAAGGATGACAGGCTTCAGGACATCAAGTTCCAGACGTTCGGTTGCGGAAGCGCCATCGCGGTATCCAGCATGATAAGCGAGATGGCCATCGGCAAGACGCTTAACGAGGCGATGAAGATAACCAACAAGGACGTTGCGGAGGAGCTGGGTGGACTGCCCAAGAACAAGCTCCACTGCTCGAATCTCGGCGCGGACGCCCTCCACAGGGCGATCGAGAACTATAGGAAGGATATCAAGATCGAGCCGAAGGCCAAGAGGCCTGAAAAGCCGGCGGACGCCGCCCACTGTCACTGTCCCTACTGCGGCGAGGAGTTCGACTGCAAGGACACTCACGTGGATATGTGTGTCAACAGGCCGGGGGCCGAATAAATAAACTACAACGCAGTTTGAGCCGGGAGCCTGGGCACTCTTTTTATCTGAATTGCATTTTTGGAGGGGAAGATGGGCGACAAGGATAAGGCGACGATCATCGTTTTCAGCGCTGAGATAGACAAGGTCCTGGCGGCCTTCAACATCGCCACGGGAGCGGCGGCGATGGGGATGGAGGTCTCGATGTTTTTCACCTTCTGGGGACTCAACGTGGTTAGAAAGGAGAAACAGACAAAGGGCCCCCGGGGGATTTTAAAGAAAATGTTCGGGATTTTAAACCGCGGAGGCGCGGACAGGCTCAAGCTCTCCAAGTTTCACATGGGGGGCATCGGGACGTGGATGATGAAGATATTGATGAGAAAGTCGATGATGTTAAGCGTAAAAGAGATGATAGGTACCGCCCGCTCCCTCGGTGTTGAGATGATCGCCTGCACCACCTCGATGGAGTTTATGGGGATCGACAAGGAAGACCTGATAGACGAGGTAAGCCGATTCGCTGGGGTCGCCACATATTTAGCGATGGCCAAGGAGAGCAAGATCAACCTCTTTATTTGATGAAATGAGGTTTATAAATGAAATTGGAAAAAGACCATACTCTTGATTGCTACGGGATGCTCTGCCCGCTCCCGATAATCAAGATATCCGAGAAGATAAAGGAGATGAAGAAGGGGGAGGTCCTGGAGACCCTGTCCACCGACGAGGGGATAAAGGAGGACATCGTCGCCTGGTGCAAGACCACCGGAAACGAGTATCTGGGCCTCGAGGAAGAGGAGGACGTCATCAGGGTCTTCGTGAAGAAGAGGGTGGGCTGATCTAAGGCCGGTACCGGCTGAAGCATTCTGACACAAATATAATGCTCAGTTCAACCCACCAGAGCTTACTAATCGACCTATTTGATTTAAAACGATAAACAGCATCAAGCAGAATACAAATATTTTACCAACCTTTGTACCACAGGTAAAATCCCCTTAACCTGTGGTTTTTCTTTTGCAATTTCGATTCCGCTGTGTTACTTTTCATCTTAGTGTAAAATGATTGAAAACTATCTTTAAATGCTTTTGCTTAAGCTATGAAAAGAATGTCGAAGGCCTTTTATCTTGGATCCTTTATAGGTGCGGCGGCACTCCTCCTTTTTTTCGTCATTATAGTCGGATTGGCGGTTTCTCCTTCAACCAGCATTGAAATTTCAAAGGCTAAAGCTATGACGAGTATAATGTTGATTTTGATCGTCTGTTTTGCAGTTATGATATATTTGTTTGTTGTAACGGCGATAATGTTCTACAGGATGTGGGATGCCATAAGGGACGGCGGGACGGCGGTGTCCCCCGGACTTGCGGTGGTGCTTCTCTTGATTCCGCTGGTGAATCTGGCGTGGATGCTTCTGGTATATCCCCTGTATATGAAGCACTAAAACGAATATGTCAGGCGGAGGTCAGCTGGCGTTGAGGCACTGAGTCCGGGGCTCTTCTATGCGTACCCGATCCTCTTCGGTATCTACCTCGTCTGCTCCATAACCCTACAGATCGTGTATTTTCTCCCCGAATCCGCGATATTGTCGGACGTCGACGTGCAGTTATTCATTGTCGGGATGATCACCGCCATCGCCTCGTTTTTCGTATTTCTGATCCTCATTTCGAAGATCTGCAACGCCGTGAACGCACTCCCCCACACGGAGGGTGGATTAACGGCATAGTCAAAAAGGATCGATTGGACGGGCTTTCCAAAATCGACTTTAATCCGCCTCGGGTTTTTTCCTCGCCAAGCCGGCTTCAAATTGAGCCTGTGATGCTCCCTCTCACTTGATGAGGCCCTATCTCCGAAGGGAGCAGCTGAAATTGGAGAATTTCTCCTAAAGCTCCCCGGTTTCTCGCCTCACCTTTGTGATATTAAGCTTTTGCAAATTGAATTCTTTTGTGTTATGATTTGGCCTCGTTGGCTGCGGGCAAAAAAGCATTGTTTTAAAAGGGGGAAAGCATGACAAGGATGTCGAAGGCATTTTATCTTGGCTCTTTTATCGGTGCATCGGCACTGATCCTTTTTCTCGCAATTATAGTCGGGGTGATGGCCGCCTTTGTCCCCAATGTCGAAAACATGAAGGTTCATGCGGTGGCCGGCTTAATATTTTTTGTAATCCTTTGTATAGCTGTCGGTATATATCTCATTGTCGTGACGGCGATGTTCTTCTACAAGATGTGGGATGCAATAAGGGGCGAGGGAGCACCGATATCCCCGGCCCTCGCGGTGGCGTTGCTCTTAATCCCGATCGTAAACTTGATCTGGGCATTCTTGATCTATCCTCTGTATGTGAAGCATTACAACGAGTATATCAAAAGGAGGGCCGCAGACGTCGGGGCGCTGCTGCCCGCAGGCGTCTTCTATGCGTATCCGGCGTTGCTTGGAGTCTACGTTGTCTGTACGGCCATTGCGCAGGTTGCACAAGTTGCTCCCGAATCTGCGCTTCTATTGATTGTCGCCCTTCCGTTTTCCATTATCGGGATGATCGCCTCCTTCGCTTCGTTTGTTGTGTTTCTCGTAATTGTGTCGAAGGTCTGTGACGCCGTGAATATCCTCCCTTATACAACGGAGAGAGGCGGAATGGTTCGGTCGGCGAGGAACGGGTAGGAGATAAGCCCTCATAGTGCAAAATAATTAAGGCACTGTGAGGCATATTCCGCTGAAATGTCTCGGTAATTCGCCTTAAAAGGTTAAGTGGTTTTTGTCCTCCACGATAGTGGGAGTGACGAGTAGTTCGCTTCAATTTCAGCTCCGATAGACAAGAGAGAATAAACGATGAAAAAAACAAAACTGATCGCTTGCGGCGTTACGGCGTTGATCTCCGTTTTATCCTTGCTCTTTTTTATCGCCTCGATATTTTATGGTAGATCACTGGACAATATTGAACCTCCTCCCCTCCTCGGAAACAAGGAAGATAATATAAATCGGATAAACGAAGAAGATATGGTTCCCAGACCCTTTTCGTTTTTGGTGGTAAGCGATACCAAGACGAGCAGTATTTTTGAGGCTTTTTATAACTCCGATTTTTATCCAAAAGAGGCGGACTTAACGATAATAGGGGGGGATTTTGTCAAGGATCCCGAGTGGGGATACCACAAATTTTTCATATTGGAGTTGATTGAATGGGGACTAAAAAGCCCGATATTTCTAATAGCGGGAAATCACGATATAGCCCTGGAGGAAAAGTATAGAGAGAAGGTCAACGCATTTTCGATCGATGACTTTAAGAAGACCTATGGTCCGTTGAACTTCTATTTCAAGTATTCGGGATGCCTCTTCATTGGTATAGACGATAACTACAACGATACGTACCTCGATTACTTGAGGGAGGTTCTCTCCGCCGAATCCGAAGGTGCCTTGATGAAGTTCGTCTTCATGCACATACCGCCCCCGTCCATTGTGCCGGTTTCCGATTACCGGCCCCTCAAAAGGGAGGATGAATTTTTCGATATCGTAGATGAGTTCAAGGTCGACTACGTCATAGCCAGCGACTACCACTCGTACCTGAGACACAGAAGGGGAAGGACGAACTACATAATAACCGGAGGGGGCGGGGCGCACCTGTACAAAAACAGCTCGAGCTTCTATCACGCCGTTTTGTTGAATGTAGATCCGGAACACAGGGAGGTCGCCGAGTTTATCTGTCCCTTGAAAAAATCCCTGGATTTCGGGGACGATATAGAGATATTTATGGTCGCGAAAACGTACCCCTTTTTCAAGTACCGCCCCCCCTTGGGATTTTCTATCCTCGCCTTGAACGCGATAATCGCTGCACTGCTGATTTGGAGATTTTTTAAGCTTATCGGGAGTAGAAATTAGCCGATGCGGCTTTTTTGAGGGGACACTCGCTGCATCCTGGATTCTTCGGGCGGCAGTAGCGCTTCCCGCAGGCCACGAGGAGGGCGTGGTACTCGTTGAAAAGCTTAACAACGCCTGGGCCGCCTTTTCTCAGCAGCGCATTGTGGAATATCGACTGGTAATCGTCGTATTTCATCTCTTCCTTCGCGATCCTGTGGCGGATGAGCACCCTCTTTGTATAGGCGTCTATAACGAAGATCGGCCTTTCGCCGGCGTAGAGTAGGATCGAGTCCGCCGTCTCGGGGCCGATTCCGTTTACTTGAAGGAGCTCCTCCCGCTTTTCGTGAAGGTCACCTTTGAGGGATTGGGCGACATCCCCGGAGGAGTTTTGAATGAGATAGCGGGTGTAGTTTTTCAGCCTTTTCGCCTTTACCCTGAAATATCCCGCCGGGCGGATGAGGGGGGAGAGGGACTCCTCCGAGAGGGAGTCTATTCCCCGGGGATTGAGGAGGTCTTTTTCTTTGAGGTTTTCGAGGGCGGACTCCACGTTTTTCCAGTTCGTGTTCTGGGTGAGGATCGCCCCGGCGGCGATCTCGAAGGGGGCCATTGACGATTCCGGGTCTTCCACGGGCCACCAGTCCTGCGGCCCGAAGTGGTCCAGCAGGCGGTCGAAGATATCCGTCAGGATTTTTTCGGTGTCGCCCATCTCGCACGCCTGAAAAAAAGGGGGCCCTTTATCGGTCCCCCTTTACTTTATATTTTTTCGGTTGTCTCATTTGGACAATGATTCGATTATCGAACCTCCGGAGCCATCGACAATTATTTTTCGCTCCGGTGATCGCTTCCATGAAAGGGCTGTAAGTCCTCCGAAAATCGGAGTCTCATATATAATAATACATAATAAGCATAATGGCGATTTTTGAACACCTGAATGATGGGATATATCGGAACTCCTTGAAGGAGAATTACACCTAAACTCCCCTCGGAGAAAAAACGGACTCCATAATATGAAAACTACCCGCCCAACAGGTAATAAATTCTCCGACCGCCAACTTGCCAAACCCCTAAATTTACCTAAAACCCAAACTTGCCCGACCCCCAGTTATTAAATTGCCCGACCCCCCCATTTGCCCGACCCCCAACTTGCCTAACTCCCTGATATAATTTGCCGCCCCCCCCATTTTAATTAAAACCGTTTATATCCTTATATTGTTGAATCTCGGCTACACCTTTTCTACATTGAAGTTCCCGGAGCCCGGATCGAAGATAAGGATATATTTTTTATCGTTGTTTCTGTCCTAAAACTCGGTCTTGAAGTTGGTATTGGTCTTTGCCTCGTTGAGGATCATCTTCAGATAATCTTTTTTTTCGTCGGAGCCATGAAAGAACTTCAGTTCTTCAATGCCTTCCGGGTCTCCGTTAAGCTTCATCTAATATCCTGATCGAATTGTTCTCTATATATTTTAATATCATAGGTCAAGCGTGTATGTCAATAGTAATTGGAGTATATGGTGGAAGTTTCTGGATCACTGATTATGCTTGTCGGCCCTGATGAGGGAGAAGAGCAAGATGATTGCAAACAGGAGTGAGATGGAAGTTGCAATTAAGGGTAATGAAACTCCTGTTTTCGCCATACGGTATATATTCAGGCTTAGAATCCCCAGTGATGCGATGAGGGCGACGTACTTGAAGGGCTTTATCATTAGATAGATGGGTATTGCCGAGAGTGCAGGGATTAAAAAAAGTGCCAGCAGGAGGCAGTTCTCGGCGCTCCCGGTCCATTCCAGGAGGAGCCCTGATATCTCCTGGAGCGAAGCGAAGAGGAGGAGAATCAGGGCCAGGGCCCTAAACGTCCTTTTAAGCGTGCCGCCGTGTTTGGATTTCACTTAGGGGCTTTCCTTCAAAACATTAAAGACCGCAAATCCTTAAAAGATCTCAAAAACAATTTTTTATTGGAAATCGAATCAAAATTGAGCCGATCAGAATCTCCTTATGGTTCCGTTCCCCGGCGGATTCGGCTTTACCGGCTGGAATCGATCTTTCGGCGTCTTGGAGAGGGAAAATCAATCGAGATAGTCGCTGTTGTATTCTATGTCCGCCTTTGCTCTGAGCTCTTTAATGAAGTTGTTGTAAGCCTCGATCCTCTTTACCAAAAGGGCGTTCGCTTTCAAAAGCCTTTTCTCATCAGGGGAAAGCTCGTTATACTCCTCGATCGTCATCCCTTTATATCTCTTCGCAATCACTATCACATCTTCTTCGGAAGCCTTTGCCGAGTCTTTTATGATGCCCGAGAACTTCTGGATCATAATATCGTTTCTTATGATGGCCTCGAAGCCGGCCTCGGTAAGTTTATTGTATTTGAGGACTTCCGTGTAGGTGTCGTAATCGAATTCCCCGTCTTTTTTGAAATATGGTACGCTCTTTATTACATCCCGAACTTCCTTGTCGGTAACGGGGATGTTGAGCTTCTTCGCCTCCTTGGTCTCCAGTATCTTGTCGATCTGTTCGTCCAGGATCGATTTTCTGAGGCCGAGTTTCTTGATCTCTTCTTGCTTTAAATCCTCTCCATACTTTTCCTTTATTGCCTTAAGTTGATTTTCAAAGGCATTCTGAAATTCGGCGTGTGTTATTATTGTGTTGCCGACCCTGGCTGCGAAGCGGCTCTGGTCTTTGTTTCTGAATGTTGTTAGAATCCCAAAGCCGATGACGAAGCTCAACGCCACCGCTAAAAGGAGTGCCTTTAACCACCAGGAGCTCGCGCTCTTTCTCATTATATCTAGCATAGGTTTCTCCCTAAATGTGATCTTTGTACTATTAAAATTATAGTCAGAGAAGTATGAAAAAAGCAAGACATTTTTGTTATTAACTTAATTTGATGGTAAATATCCTAAGCAACGGTCTTGTCGAGATTTAAGTCAAAAGATTTTCCTTGATTATATTACATTTTGTCGCTATAATCCCTATGGGATTGTTATGAGTTTAATCGGGAGAAATCGATATCGGATTTCATCTTAGATGGGCCTTAAGTTTCATCTTTTATGGATTAAGGAGCCTTTGGGATTTGAACAACACGTTTCAGGAGTGATTGATGATACTGAATTCCCTTGTAGATATAGTTTCCAACGACCTCTCCATTGACCTGGGGACGACCAATACCCTGGTCTATTTGAAGGGTAAGGGGATAGTGGCGGACGAGCCCTCCGTTGTTGCTATAAAGGAGGGTCCGAGGGGCGAGAGGAAGATAATAGCGGTGGGGAAAGAGGCGAAGTTGATGCTTGGCCGTACGCCGGAGGAGATCGTCGCCATACGTCCGTTAAAGGACGGGGTGATCGCCGATTTCGAGATTACGGAGCACATGTTGAAGCATTTCATCAGGAGGGCGTCCCCGCGGCGCTCTTTGATGAGGCCGAAGATAGTAGTCGCGGTACCCTCCGGGATTACCCCCGTCGAGAGGCGGGCGGTGATAGAGTCCGCCACCACCGCAGGCGCCAGGGAGGTCTATCTCATCGACGAGCCGATTGCGGCGGCGATAGGTGTGGGGCTTCCGATCTCCGAGCCTTCGGGGAACATGATTGTGGACATAGGCGGCGGAACGACTGAGGTGGCCGTGATCTCGATGAACGGGATAGTCTATTCGGAGTCGGTCAGGGTCGGCGGAAACAAGATGGATGAGGCGATAGTCCAGTATCTGAAGAGGAAGTATAATTTTCTCATAGGGGAGAGCTCAGCCGAGAGGTTGAAAATGGAGATGGGAACCGCCCTCGTGGAAGGAGAAGGCAGAGCGGTCGATGTGAAGGGAAGGGATTTGGTCTTGGGGATTCCGAAGATACAAACCGTCAGCGCCGAGGAGGTCAACGAGGCGCTCACGATACCGATAAACATGATCGTCGAGACAGTTCTGCGGGCTTTGGAAAACACCCCTCCGGAGCTGGCATCCGACTTCGTGGATAAGGGGATAGTTATCTCCGGCGGCGGGGCCCTGATAAAGAATATCGACAGGCTTCTTCAAAAGGAGACAAGGCTTCCGATAATCGTTGCGGAAAATCCGCTGTCGGTAGTAGTCCTCGGCTGCGGCAGAACGCTGGACGATCAGGATCTCTTGAAACAGGTGGCGGTCCCGGGGAGGTAAGGGGGGGGTGAGGGGGAGATGCTGATTCGGCTGTTGAATAAGGCCGCTTTCTATCGAATAAATGCCGGGGATTTTGAAAAAAGCGGATTGCTATAAATCAAGAATCTAAAAAAATAAATATATATTAAAAATGTATAAATTCCTTCGGCGGCATAAGGGAGCGCTGATCTGCACCGCACTCCTTATTGCGTCGCTTTTTATCTTTATCGCCTTCGGCCACAACACAACATTCGCCGGCAAATCGAGGGGGGCGTTTCTCGAGATAACCTCACCGGTGTTCGAGCTGGTAGATTCCCTCTTTGACAAAGCGGTTTCTATCTGGGATCGCTACATATATCTTAAGGATCTAAAGGAGGAAAACGAGGAGCTGAAAAAACACCTCGGGCGGATCTCCTCCAAGTACGACAACCTGAAGACCCTCTACATCGAGACCGAGAAGAAGAACCAAAGGCTCGAGGAGATGCTCGGATTCACGATGACGGCGCCCTATACGCTTCTCCCCGCAAGGGTAATCGGGAGCGACCCGGCCCCCTATTCCAGTGCAATAATAATAGACAAGGGGAAGGAGAACGGCGTTTTGCAGGACCTTCCGGTGATGTCGATAAGCGGAATAGTGGGGATCGTCCTTAACGTCTCCGACAGGTCATCGACCGTTATGCTCCTTGACGACAGGAGGAGCCGAATCGCCGTTACCCTTCAGGGTGACCGCACCAGGGGCGTCCTGGAGGGATCCACCGACGGGACGGTTCACCTCTCGTTCGTGGACAGAAAGGCCAAGGTAAAGACGGGCGATGTGGTTGTCACGTCCGGGATGGGAAGTATATTCCCAAAGGGGCTTCTTGTGGGGAGGATCGCGGAGGCGAAGAGACCCAAGTACGGCCTCTTTCAGGATATTGTGGTGGCGCCCAAGGTCAATCTCAAGAGCGTCGAGGAGGTGCTGATTATCATCAAATCGAACGAAGAAATCCCGGATGAATAAGGCGGATAAATATATCAAGATGAGCAGGGGTAGGCGGATTTTCGGCTTCATCCTCTTTATCCCCCTCGGTTTTTTGGCCGTCGTAATTCAGGGGCTTGTCTCGGAGCTCTTCGGGATAAGGGTGGAGTGGTTTTTTGTCTTCATCATCTACGTGGGAATCTACAAGTCTCCGGGGCTCTGTTTTCTCATAACGGCGGTTCTGGGGCTGGTCTTCGATCTCTCCTCCAGCGCTCCGGCGGGCCAGGGATTTTTCTGCGCCTTTTTCGCAATGGGGGCGGCAAGAATAATCTCAGGCCTCATCTATGCGGACAGGCCCTTGATCATGTTTCTGACGACGGCCGCGATTACGCTGGGCCTGAACGTAATCCTTGTGTTAGTCTTTGCGCTGACTCAATTCAGGGCAGGGGATGCAGCCTATTTTATACGCTTTGCCGTCTCCTCTTCGCTCCTCACAGCAATCCTGTCGGTTCCCCTCTTTTTGGTCATAAAGTTTATCGACCCGGAGTGGGGGGGCTACTATTTCACGAGGTTCATGCGGGAGGAGGAGGAGATCCCGCTGATATGATTTCCCTTTGGTAGGCCTTTTGATGTCCGGTTACGACATAAAGAGGATCGATCCTTATCGGTCGGTCAGGGTTGCCTTGATCGGGGCTATCGCCGTGCTCCTTTTTCTGGTGTTGTGTGCGAGACTCGCCTACCTCCAGCTCTACATGGGCGAGACGTTTCGCATAATGAGCGAGGACAACAGGATAAGGTTCGTCAAGGTGCCGGCGCCGAGGGGAATGCTTCTCGATCGCCGCGGCCGCGTGGTGGTGGACAACCGCCCCTCGTTCGACGTCAAGCTGGCCACGGAGTACGTGGAGGATGTTGACGATGCCCTGGCGGACATATCCGGACTCACCGGTGTTAAGGTGGGAATCCTCAAGACCAATCTCAAGAGGGAGAAGGAGAAAAATCCGAAGTACCGGCCCCTGACCGTTGTGCGGGACCTCTCGAAAGACGACATGGCGCCGCTGATCTCGCGTATTCACCGTTACCCGGCGCTGGAGCTCGAGGTCCTGCCGATACGAAACTACGTCCACGGCCCCCTGGCCCCCCACCTCTTCGGGTACATGGGGGAGATAGCCGACGACGAACTGGAGCTGGAGAAATACCGGGGGTACAGGACGGGGGACGTCATCGGAAAGAGCGGGATCGAGGAAGAGTGGGACAGGGAGATAAGGGGTGTGGACGGCGGGATTCAGATGGAGGTCGATTCCACCGGCAGGGAGCTGAAGTTTTTGGGGAAGGTCGATCCGGTTCCCGGAAACAACTTGGTCCTCACCATAGACCTCGATCTTCAGGAGTTCGCAAGGCGCCAGATGGAGGAGAGAGATCACGCCGGCGTCGTCATCGCGATGGACCCCCAAAGCTTCGAGATACTGGCGATAGTCTCCGCTCCTGACTTTAACCCGGCCGATTTCGCCAGGGGGATCAGCGCCAAAGAATGGCAGGCGCTGGTCAATCACCCGAGGCGCCCCCTCGAGAACAAGGGGATCTCGGGCCAATATCCACCGGGATCAACGTACAAATTGATCACCGCCACGGCGGGCCTCGAGGAGGGATTCATCGACGTAGACAAGAAACTCTACTGCCCCGGCTACTATCGGTTCGGCGGAAGGGCCTTTGCCTGCTGGAAGGCGGGGGGGCACGGCAGGGTGAAGATCCACAGGGCCATCGTGGAGTCGTGCGACGTCTTCTTCTATCAGGTGGGAAACGGCGTCGGGATCGAGGGGCTCGCCCGCTACGGGGGCAGCTACGGCTTCGGCAGGCTCACCGGGATCAAGCTCTCCAACGAAAAGGTGGGGATAAATCCGTCCCCCAAGTGGAAGAAGGACTACTTCGGCCGGCCCTGGTATCCGGGGGAGACGATTTCGTGCTCCATCGGTCAGGGGTATACCCTCGTTACGCCCCTCCAGCTTCTGGTCGCCTTTTCCGCCATAGCCAACGGCGGCACGATCTACGAGCCGAGGATCGTAAGGGAGATATTGAGTCCGGAGGGGGAGACAGTGAAGAGCTTCAAGAGCGTCAAGAGGGGGGAGGTCTTGATATCGCCGGAGAACCTGGAGATATTGAAGTCGGGGCTCTACGGCGCCGTCAACGAGCCGCACGGTACCGGGTGGAGGGCGAGGATAAAGGGAAAAGACGTCTGCGGAAAGACCGGAACCGCCCAGGTGATAGCGGGGCGGATGAGCAGCAAGTACCTCCCCTATGAGCTCCGCGACCACGCCTGGTTCGTGGCCTTCGCGCCTCTCGAGAAGCCTGAGATCGCCGTCGTCGTCCTCGTAGAGCACGGCGGGTTCGGGGGGGCCGCCGCATCCCCAATCGTGGGGGAGGTGATAAAAAAGTACTTCGAGCTCAAAGAGGGAAGGAAGAAGTGATAAGGGATTTTATTAAGAAGACCGACACCGTGTTCTTGACGGCCGTTGTTATTACCCTTCTGGTGGGGATACTGAATCTCTACTCCGCCTCGAGGATGGAGGATTTGTCGGCCGTCCCCCTCTACGTGAAGCAGATCTACTGGGCCGTGCTCGGGCTCTCTCTGATGCTTCTGACCATGTTCATCGACATTCGCTTTTTCGAGCGGTGGGCCTACATAATATATTTGATCACCCTTTTCTTTCTCGTCGTCGTCCTCTTTTTGGGGGAGCGCACCGGCGGCGCAACCCGCTGGTTCGCCCTGGGGCCGATATCCTTTCAGCCCTCGGAGTTTGTAAAGTTGTCTATGATTATGGCTCTGGGGCGCTACTTCCAGAAAAACATGCCCGTTGACGGCATCACCATAAAACACCTCTTCATCCCGGCGGCCTTGGCGGCCGTTCCGACCCTCCTGATAGTAAAGGAGCCCGACCTCGGCTCTGCGGGGCTCATCGTCCTGGTCTTCGCCACCCTTCTCATTGCTACGAAGATGCGTCCCAAGACCGCCGTAACCGTAATCCTTGCCGGGGTGATATCGATGTTTCCGGCGTTCATCTTCGGATGGCGGTTTTTGAAGCCCTACCAGCGCCAGCGGATACTCACCTTTTTATGGCCGGATACCGATCCCCTCGGCTCCGGCTACCATATCATCCAGTCGAAGATCGCCGTGGGAAGCGGGAAGATCATCGGCAAGGGATACATGCACGGCACCCAGAGCCAGCTCCGGTTCCTGCCGGAGCAGCATACAGACTTCATCTTCAGCGTCCTGGCCGAGGAGTGGGGCTTTATCGGGTCGATGGTTATCCTGATTCTCTTCTGCGTGATCATCTTGAGAGGGTTCTACATAGCCCGCTCGGCGAGGGACGTCTTCGGGGCGGTCGTTGCGGCGGGGATCTCGATTGTCATCCTGTGGCAGTCGTTCATCAACATCGGGATGGCGACCGGGATATTTCCCGTCGTCGGTATTCCGCTGCCGTTTCTCTCTTACGGGGGGACCTCCCTTGTGACGATGCTTATCGGCGTTGGTCTCCTCCTCAATATCTACAGGAGGAGGAATATTTTTTGACGGGGGGCCTACGATGAAGTCCCGTAAAAATAGCAGTAACGATAGCCATAACAAAAAATATCGGCTCCTTGACCACACTGCCGATCTGAGGATCGAGGTCTTCGGCGAGGGGAGGGAGGGGCTGTTTGTCTCGGCCGGGGAGGCGATGGCGGACCTTCTCGTGGGGATCGATCGGCTGGGGAAGGGGGTGGCGACCCGGCATGAGGTCTCGGCCTTCGGCGATACGATCGAGGAGCTTCTTGTCGACTGGCTGAGGGAGCTTCTCTACATCTTTAACGTCAGGGGGATCGTTTTATTTCGTTTCGAGAGTGTAGAGTTGACCGAAAAGGGCGTTAAGGCTGTCTGCATCGGCGAGAAGTTCGACGTCGAGAGAAACGGGATCAAAACCGAGATAAAGGCGGTGACGTATCACGGGCTCGAGATAAAGACCGACGGAGTTGATGGAAGGGAGGATGGAAAGGACGGCAGGTACAGGGCCGCGATCATCTTTGACGTATGAGGGGGAATGATGGATGTAAAGCTTAAGAAGATCGATCAGCACAGGTGGAAGATCGAAAAGGCCGGCAAGATGCGGACCCATGGGATCATCTACTCGAACGATACGATGATCGAGGACGTGAAGAGGGACAACGGGCCCGTTCAGGTGGCGAACGTGGCGATGCTTCCGGGGATTGTCGGCCCCTCCCTCGCCATGCCGGATATACACTGGGGATACGGATTTCCGATCGGCGGGGTCGCGGCCTTCGACGTCGACACAGGCGTGATATCCCCCGGCGGGGTCGGGTACGACATAAACTGCGGCGTGAGGCTCTTGAGGTCTGAGCTTCAGGTCTCGGAGGTCATCCCGAAGGTAAAGGATCTGACCATCGAGCTTTTTCACACGATTCCCTCCGGGGTCGGCTCCGCCGGGAGGATGAGATTGAGGGGCAAGGAAGAGATGGATGTCTTGAGGGAGGGGGCGGCGTGGGTCGTGAAAAACGGCCACGGGACCGAAGGAGACCTCGTTCGCACGGAAGACGGCGGAAGGATGGAGGGGGCCGATCCCGGCGTCCTCTCGGAGCGCGCCCTGGAGAGGGGGAGGGATCAGCTTGGAACCCTGGGAAGCGGAAATCACTTCATCGAGGTGGGATTCGTGGACGAGATATACGACGAGGCGGCGGCCAATACCTTCGGGCTCTTCGTCGACGGCGTTGTCGTCCAGATACACTCCGGCTCGAGAGGGCTGGGGTACCAGGTCTGCGATGATTTTCTTAAAAAAATCGGGAGAGTGACGATCGACGAGGGGATTGAGATCCCGGACAGGCAGCTGGCCTGCGCCCCGATAAGGTCAGGGGCGGGGAGGGATTACCTCGCGGCAATGGCCTGCGCGGCCAACTACGCCTGGGCAAACCGGCAGGTCATGTCCTCCTTCACGAGGGAGGTCTTCGAGCGGTTCTTCAACGCAAGCCCCAAGGATTTAAGGATGGGTCTTGTCTACGACGTCTGCCACAACATAGCAAGGATAGAGAAGCACGAGGTCGAAGGTAAGGAGAGGGAGCTCTGCGTCCACAGGAAGGGGGCCACTAGGGCGCTGCCCCCCGGGCACGGGCTCGTACCCGAGGTCTACAGGGAGGTGGGACAGCCGATCCTGATACCGGGGGATATGGGGACCGCCTCGTACGTCCTGGTGGGGACCGAGGGGGCCTTGAAGGAGACCTTCGGGAGCACCTGCCACGGCGCCGGCAGGGTGATGTCTCGAAAGCAGGCGAAGAGGGTTGCGAGGGGGAGGTCGATCGCCCAAGAGCTGATGGATGGCGGCGTCTTCGTCACGGCGAGGGGGAAGACCTCTCTGGCAGAGGAGATGCCGGAGGCCTACAAGGACGTTGACGATGTGGTGGAGGTGGCCCACAGCGCCGGGATATCGAAGAAGGTGGCGAGGCTCAGGCCCATCGGCGTGATGAAGGGGTAGATGGACGTTCTGTTTACTGCTTGGCGGTGTTGTTTGCGGTGCTTTTTTATGGGGCGGATATAGTACAGATCAGCACGTCATTCAATCGGGAAGCGGGGAACTAAAAATATACTGTCATTCCCGCGAAAGCGGGAATCCAGTTTAATATCTTTTGCAAAGGAAGCGATTTTTTTACATTATCAAAGGAGTTTTCCATGAAAGCCACAGGTACTCTTCAGGTGGGTAATATCATTAAGGTAGCGGCGGTGCGCTTCGCTGAGAAGGAGGCGGTCTTCTGTTCCATGACCGGAAGGAGGTTTACGTTTCGCGAGATGAACGAGAGGACCAACGCTCTATCAAACGGCCTCCTGTCGATGGGGCTGAAAAAGGGGGACGTCTGCGCCTTCCTCATGTACAACAGGGCCGAGATTATCGAGACCTACTTCGCCCTGGCGAAGATCGGGGTGATGGGGATTCCGCTGAACTACCGACTCGCCCCGAACGAGATGGTGGAGCTCATGACCTTTTGCGACGCCGAGAACCTCATATTCGACCCCGCCTTCCTTGATGCGGTTGACGGAATGAGGGGCGATCTCAAGGATATCAAGCGCTATATCTGCGTGGGGGATGCCGTCCCCGACTTCGCGGAATCGTACGACCGGCTGGTTAAGGACTCGTCGGTGGAGGAGCCGGACGTCGAGGTCTTCGAGGAGGATATCCAGTACATGAACCTGACCTCCGGGACGACGGGGCTTCCCAAGGCGTATCTCTTAACGCAGTACAACAATGTGGCGGCGGGGCCGTTTATGGCGATGGCCCACGACCTCACCGAAGAGGACATTATCCTCACCGTCTTTCCGATCTTCGGGCGGGTCGGATTCGCCTGGTGTGCAATGGCGTTTATGGTAGGTGCAAGAAACGTCATCCACCAGTTCGGGCAGGGGGGGATGTTAAAGCTCATCGAGGATGAGAAGGTGACGATATCGAACTGGGTTCCCACCATAGCGAATATCGTTATGGGGGTGCCCGATTTTGACAAGCACGATTACTCGTCTTTAAGGGCTCTGGTCTTCGCCGCCGCCCCCTTTCCGAGGAGCCTTCAGGAGAAGGTCAAGGAGAAGATATGTCCCAACATATACGAGTATTACGGGCTCCAGGAGAGCGGGATCCTGACGCAGATCAAGCCGAAGGACAAGGAGAGGAAGCCGGATTCGGTGGGCCTTCCCCATCTCGGGGCTGACGTGAGGGTCGTGGACGCCAAAGGGAAAGACGTCCCGGTGGGGGAGGTGGGGGAGATCATAGGGAGGGGCGCCGCGGTGACCACCGGCTACTTCAAGAACGAGGAGAAGTCCAAGGAGATGTTCAAGGACGGCTGGTTTTACACCGGGGACCTGGGGCGTTTCGACGAGGAGGGCTTTCTATATCTCGCCGGCAGGAAGAAGGACATGATCATCTCCGGGGGACAGAACGTGTTCGCCGTCGAGGTCGAAGATGTCCTCATGGGCCACGACGCGATCATAGACTGCGCCGTCATAGGCCTCCCGGACGAAAAGTGGGGGGAGCTCGTTACGGCGGTGGTCTTGAAGAATCCCGAGGTGGAGGTTACCGAAAAGGAGATTATCGAGTACGTCAGGGGCAAGACGGCCCACTTCAAGGCGCCCAAGAGGGTGATCTTTGCCGACTCGATCCCAAGGACGCCTACGGGAAAGGTCACGAAGTTCGTCCTGGTGGAGAAGTACTCGAAGAAATAAATGTCATTGCCCCGGGAAAGGGGAATTAAGAAACATACTGTCATTCCCGCGAAAGCGGGAATCCAGTTAATATTTTTCTGGATTCCCAATCGAGTTGGGAATGACAGAATAAATCCCCAATCGAGCTGGGAATCCAAATCTGGATTTCGAATATAGTTCAGTAAGATTGTGGATAGATAGTGGATAAGTCTATTGATATGACACGAAAGTCCTTGAAATAGATAGATTTTCGGAAACAGCCTATTTTTTAAGCAGCAAATAAAGCTAATAATATTAGATATTTACGACACTTTTAGCCTTCGAATTTCGGGCAAATTGAAAAGTCTTTACTTTAATGGTAATAATTTACGGTGATTGTATACAATGTATTTCTGAATTGAAAGCTGATGAAGGCTTGAAATATTAATCGGCGGTCTTAAAGGCCGTTATCATGCAGGCGAAAACTGAATTATCGATAGCCGAGCTTCTATCGATCTGAGAGGCTCTCCCCTACCCTTAACCGGCAGCCGATATTCTCAAATATCTGCCTGTTTTTCAGGTACAGCTCCCTCTTTGTAAACTTGAAGACCATACCGCTGTCGAGCTCCATGCTGATTGCCGTTGAGGACTTCCCGGTCTTTGCCGAGAGGGTCCTGACGAGGGACTCCCTCTGCTGTCTGTCCATGGGTGCGAAAACCGTCAGCGAATAGATAATCTGGTAATGGTGGTTGCAGAAGGGGCACACTTTACAGCTTATCTCGATCTCCTTTGCACAGGCGGGACAGATCTTTGTGGGGATTCTCTTATCCCCCGCCATCCTGTCCACCTTGCCCGTGGTGCTCTTCTTGATCCCCTCCTTTCGGGCCCCCTGTATGGTCTTCAGGCCGTATATGAAAGACAAGAAGCCGCCGATCGCCAGGATATAAAAATATGTTTCCCCCCAGAAGTAGATCGATACGGCAAATAAGATAATCCCGAGAAATGTAAAAAAATAACCCATTTTAACTGCCCACAGATGCCCTTTACGGAAAACGGTAACGGTCTTTCCTTGGGAGTTTGATAGATGCAGAGGTAAAGATAAATGCCCGACTCTCCCGTTCAGCCCCTTAAATTTTTCAATATGATAATGACAAATGATATAAATGTCAAATATAATGGGGGAAAAAGTATTTTTCACTTTTTGCGGAGAATCAGGCGCTGTGGGATTTCATGTTAAAAAGCGTGTATAATCCGGTTTATACGTTTGATTTTAAAGAAAATATGAAATTGACAATTATGTCATATTTATGTACTCTAATGCATGTAAATAGGATTAAATTACGATCTGTTTTATATTCTACCTCATTTTTTGGGGGAAATTATGAAGGTATTCGTAATCAAGGATGAAGGTGGCACCTCGAGGAGGTTCGAGTCGGAGAAAAAGACGATAATGGTGGGCAGGGGGAGCCACAACGATATCGTGATTCGCGGAGACAACGCATCCAGGGATCACGGCTTTTTCAGGACGGGAAGCAAAGGCCTCACGTTCAGCGACAGGAGCAAGAACGGGAGCTACGTAAACGGCGCGCTCTATATTAACAAAGATGTGAGTCTGAAGGTCGGGGACACCGTAGAGATATCGGGGACGAAGATCAAGTTTTTCAGCGAAGTTCCGATATCGACCGGCCGGGCACACGCTCCCCAGGCGAGGGGGGCGGCCGTTGAGCCCGTTAACTTAAATGCGTCGGCACCGGCGCCCTATAAGAGCTATTTCGGATTGAGCTTTCTCGTTCTCGTCCTTTACATATTCCTCTGGCCTGTGGGACTGATTCTCAACTTTATCTTCTTCTTTGAGGCGAGGAAGTTCGAGGGTATCTACGGAACTCCGCCGGAGGGGAAGGGGTGTCTGCTGGCGATGTTAATCTGGCAGGCAGCGATGGTCGTGATTTCCATTATACTGTTTTTCATCTTTTTTCTGTTTGCCGGACTGGCTATAAACTGAATTTGTAAGCGGCGGCCTACAGATAAGGACGATACAGGACATAAAGTCGAACATTGCATTAATTCTACTTTTTTCGTTCACGAAACAACATTTGACAAAGATACAAAATTTATGCTAAAAAAAGTAAATGTGAGTATCGTGAGAGATTTCAAAGGGGTTGATTACACAGGTTTAATAAGAAGATATCTTATTGAAATTTAGGGGGATAAAAGATGATAAAAAAAGAGAGTTTTTTGACATTTCTGCTTTTTGCCTTTGCCTCGCTCTTTTTAATGGGACAAAGTGATCCAGATGCGATAGTCGGGATCATACTCTTAATAGTACTCTTCTTGGTCGGTCTGATAATGTTCGCCCTTTACATCTGGGCGGTCATATGGTCTTACAAGGACTGCAAGGCGAGGGGGGGCGGGGCGCTCTGGGTCTTCTCGATATTCTTCTTCCCGATAGGGTGGCTCATCTACCTCCTGGCGCGCCCGAAAGAGATGGCTGGGGGATATGGGGTCAGGGCGCAGATGCCGGATGCCGGGTATCAGCCGGGTGTGGGGGCGCCGGGCCCGGAGGCTATAACGGTCAGGGAGACGGTGACGGCCCCTCACAGCGCGCCGGCCGGCGGCGGCGAGACAATGGATATTAGGGGGGGAGGAGGAGGCGGCGCGAATACGCCCGACAGGACGGTCCTCATCTCGGAGAGGGACAGGGCGCCCGTAACGGGATGGCTGGTTGTCACCTCCGGCGACAGAAAGGGAGAGCGCTTCGATATCCGCGGAGACGAGGCGGACGTGGGACGGGGAACGGACTGTGACGTGATTGTCGACCACGAGACGGTATCGGGACGCCACGCCAAGATCAGAAACGAGGGTGGAAAATTTATCCTCTACGATCTGGCGAGCAGAAACGGGACGTTCTTGAACGAAAAGAAGATCAGCAAGGCCCAGCTCAGGGACGGCGACAATATTACCCTGGGCGAGATGAAGTTTGTCTTTAAGAGCCTGTAGGGCTTAAGGACGTATGAACGGTTTTTTGGATGGGATGGTGTGAACAGGGGCTCGAATCTCGATGAAGGCATTTTAGAGATATCTCTTCGGGATGCAGGATTTGGGCCGGGGTTGGAATGTCAAATAGTTCCGATCTCTTATCTTGAACCGCCGAACGTTGGGTGCTCAGATCTCTTGAGCGTTTTGACCGGGTAATTTTGTCTGCGGCAGGGGTGTCGGCATTGCGATTGTTCGATTTGGTGATGTGTTGAGCTCCATGATTTGTTGTTCAGGCGTTCAAATATGCAGGGGTTTCAACGGGATCGGGATAATAACGGGAAGGGCCGGGAAGGGGGGGACGAGGGGGGGTACGAGAAGGGGCGAGAAGGAGCGTCGGACGCTGGAAGTTCCCCTTTCGCTGTGTGACATATTCATCTAATATTTGTATAAAATTCTATTTACGGGGGGAGATATGAAGAACCGAGTAAAAACCGCGTTTATTCTTTTGTCTCTTTTTTGTTTTTTGACTTCGGCCGCGGTTGTAAGGGCCGAGTACAGTGTGAAGATAAACCAGATAGACACGTCGAATTTTCCGGAGATCAAGGCCTACATCTCCGTTCTGGACGACAGTAACAAGCCGGTCAAGGGACTTTACGGAAGCAACTTCTCGATTACAGAAGACGGGGCTCCCGGGCCCACGAATTTATCCGTTGAATCGATGTTGCGCTCCGGAGAGCCCATCGCCATTGTGCTTGCCATCGACACGAGCGGCAGTATGAAGGGTCAGGCGATGGAGCACGCCCGGGAGGCGGCCCTGAAATTCGTGGAGGGGCTGGGGGATAACGACCTGGCCGCCGTCATCGATTTTAACGACAGGGAGCATATAATCTCCGAGTTTACATCGGACAAGGCCTCGCTCAGCCGGGCCATCGAGGGGCTCGACGTCGCCGGAACGAGAACCGCCCTGTACGATGCCATCTACAAGGCGCTGGAGATGGGCTCGAGGCCGGGACTCCCCTTCAGGAAGGTGATCATAGTCCTCTCCGACGGGAAGGACGAGGGGAGCGCCCTGACGATCGACGACGGCATAAAGAAGGCCAAGGACTCCTCCATACCGGTCTACACGGTCGGTCTGGGGCCGAATGTGGACAGGCAGCCGCTGACGAGGACATCGCGTTTAACCGGCGGAGAGTCTCTCTTTGCGCCGACCTCTTCCGATCTCGTCGCCCTCTACGACGCGATATCGGAGCAGTTGAAGAACCAGTATATCCTTACCTACGTCACGACCGCCATTTTGGGCGACGGACTTCAGCATACCCTGGGGCTTTCCGTTACCATCGGGGACTCCATATTCAAGGACGACAGGACATTTATATCACCCAAGGTCTCGCCGAGCGCTACATGGACCTGGTTGTGGATAGCCGTAGCAGGCCTGGTCGTCTTGATTGTTATCCTGATTATCGTGATAGTCAGCCAGAGGGGAAAATCGAAGGGGGGAGAGGCGGAAGGGGAATACCCGCCTGATTCTGATCTGATGGCCGATTCGATGACCGTTACGGGTTCCGCCGTCGGGGCGGAAGAGGGGAGACATACGATGAGGGGAGCGGGGGCGGGTGCGGCCTATCCCGCGGACAAGACGATGATCATGAAGGCGGAGGAGTTTTTCACCGCCTGGGTCGAGGTAACCAAGGGCCCCGACAAGGGGAAGAGCTTTAACCTCGAGGAAGAGAGGACCAAGATAGGCAGGACGGGCGCGAACAATATCTCCCTCTCCGATGACACCATCTCCCGGGAGCATGCCGTAATCGACAACGAGGACGGGAAATACAGGCTTACGGACCTCGCGTCCACAAACGGTACCTTCGTCGGCGGGAAGAAGGTATCGACGAGGGTTATAAGGGACGGTGAAAAGATAGGTTTTGGTGATACGGAGGCGATAATAAGGATAGTCAAATCTAAGGGGTAAGGAGCGAAAATGGGTTCAAAGGGCGACGTTACCTTCGCAAGCCTGACGGATGTCGGGCTCGTGAGGGATCACAATGAGGATTACTACGGCTTTTTCGAGCCGGACAGCGGCGGGCTTCTCTCCACAAAGGGGAGGCTCTATGTGGTTTGCGACGGAATGGGGGGACATGCGGCGGGGGAGGTGGCAAGCCAGATCGCTGTGAAAACCATCGGCAGGGCCTACTTTTCAGAAAGGTCTCCCTTGAACCCCGCGCAGGCACTGAAGTTGTCCGTAGAGGCGGCGAACGGAGAGATCTACGAGGAGGCGAGAAGAAATCCGGATAGGGAGGGGATGGGGACCACCTTAAGCGCTCTCTCACTTGTCGGCAGGAGCGCTGTCGTCGCCAACGTGGGGGATTCCCGCACCTACATGATCCGGGACGGCGCAATCACCCAGATTTCCCAGGATCACTCCTGGGTAATGGAGCAGGTGAGGGCGGGCGGCCTCACTCCGGAGCAGGCGGAAAACCACCCCTACAGCAACGTCATAACGAGGAGTCTGGGCTCGAAATCGAGTGTGGACGTTGATATCTTCGGGCCGATAGATGTCATGCCGGGGGATATTTTCCTTTTGATGAGCGACGGGCTTTCCGGATTGGTAAAAGACGGGGAGCTTTTGAACTACGCCCTATCCCACCCACCGGAAGAGGCGGCCAGGCAGATGGTTCGGCTGGCAAAGGAGAGGGGGGGACACGACAATATCACAATTCAGATCGTCAGGATCAACAGGGTCTCCGGAAAGAGGCTTAGAAGGGCCGGGGTAAAGGTCAAGGTAACTAAGAGGTCGGTGGTCGTTGCGGCGGGTGTTGCAACGCTCTTTGTCGCGGCGCTCGTTGTGGCCGCGGCCCTGATAATGTCCAAGATCAAACCGCCGGAAGGGCCGGTGGATACGGGACCGCCCCCCATAATTAAGGCCGACGTCATCAATCCCAAAAGCATGGTCTTCGGAGACGGTAAGCTTTATCTGTTGGATATGGCTTCCATTGTAACTTATGATCCGACTCAGGCGGAGGGCACGGACACAACGGAGTTCTATATAAACGAGATTCCCATCTCGGAGGAGTTTGGAAAGCCCCTGGCGCTCACATACACCGAAAATATCTCGGGGGACAAAGTTTTGGGAGTAATGTGTATTGCCAAAGGGGAAAAGAAGAAATATAAAGCCTCTCTTCATACCTATAATCTCTCCAACAATAAGTGGTCCGAGGGGCTCTCCTTTGATCTCCCCAATGGGGATATTGAATCTCCGGCCGCAGTGACCGTGCTCGACGGCAACATCTACTTTATCTTTTCTGGAGGGCTTCACTGGGCCTCGAAAAAGGGAAACGGCAAGATCGAAAAGGAGTGGGAGCTCGAAGATCCGACCGCCGGTTTCGCATCCCCGTTCTCCTATCAATACAAACCTTCCGTATTAATCTACGTGGACGGGGGAAGGTTCTACCGCCTTAACTCCGGGGTGGGTGCACCCATGAAGGTATGCGGTCCGGGTGTTAAGCCCTTTCCTGAAAAGATCGTGGATATTGACAAGATCGGAGGGGAGAACGGTCTCTTTGCCGCGTCGAAAAAGGAGCTGTTCAGAGTCAACCTTGTCGACAATACGGCCTTTAAGATCCCGGCTCCGGTCGAGGAGGGGGAGATCGCGAAGGTTGCGGCGGGAGGCAACATCGTCTATCTCCTCGTAAAGGGAGATGACCTTGAGTACAAGATAATCCCCGTGGAGAAGGTCCTGGTTGAGGGGGAGCCCGAGCCGCTCTGCAAGTGAGTGGGAGAAGGGAGGGGCGGGAGGGGCGGCGTCGCTGAACCATTTGTTGGGCAGGATACAGAAATATCTACAACAGATGTTTAAAAAATGTCTTACATTAGTACTGAAAATCCAAAATGCAAAAGACATTAATCATATATCATTCCGGGTATGGGGCAACAAAATTTACTGCACAAGTAATTAAAAATACTCTAACTGAAAAAGGATTAAGCGCTGATATATTACCGGTAAGTCAAAAAGATCTATATTCATATGATACGATTTTCATTGGCAGTCCGATCCGTCTTGGAAGATGCACTTTAAAAATCAGAGCATTTTTAAAAGATAACCTTGAAGTGCTTAAACAAAAAAATATTGTTATCTTTTTTACTTGTATGAGTGTGACTTCAGACATATCGGAACAGTAGTTTCCACTGTATATCGATCACAAATTCAATAATCATAACAAACCTAAAGCTCGTTTAAGAATAATGGAAAACAACCATACA
>CAZIWT010000034.1:0-27320 GCA_964542895.1 uncultured Thermodesulfobacteriota bacterium | reverse complement strand
ATTATTTTATGCATACATTATTATAAGCCTTTATATATTTTTTTTATTGGACGATTTTGGTGACAACCTATATCAAAGTATGTATAATGTTTCCTTGATTTCATAGCGACATTTGTTATGTTTTTTAAAATTGAGATGTTTAATTATAGGTCAATGTATTAAGGAGGTAGCGTTATGATGGTCTACATTAATTTTCCAAAGAGAATCAAGCAGATTCAGGATGCCCTGGCGGAAAAGGGAATCGACGTCCTTATCGGCACGAGGCTGAAGACCATAACCCACTGGTCGGGCGGCTTCGTCCCGTGGAGGAGTGCAATAATTATCCCCGCCGAGGGTGAGGTTCAATTGATCACCCCGCTGCTCGACTCCGGCAGACTTGCCGACGAGAGCTGGCTGGACAACGTGGTCGGCTACGGGGCGCTTCCGGGTATCGACTTCCTCGACATGATAAAGATGAGGATAGACGCAATAGGAAAGGACGGGGGTACCATCGGCTACGAGGACGGAACCACGAATTACCTGCCGGAGGGATTCATCACCAACTACGAGCTCGAATCGCTGAAGAAGATATTCTCCAGCGCGGAGTTCGTGAACGCCGCGGAGATAACCGACAAGCTCTGTCTGGTCAAGGAGCCGGAGGAGATAAGGCTGATGCGTCAGGCGACGGCTATCGTTGACACGGCCCACGAGGCGGTGAGGCTGGAGTTGAGGGTCGGGATGTCCGAAAAGCAGGTAGCCGGTATAGCCGAAAAGGTCATGAGGGACGCCGGGAGCGAGTTCGCATGGACTTTTACGGGGGGCCAAGAGATCGCATCGGGCGAGCGGACATGGTGGCCGCTCGGCGGCTGCACACCCGCAACCGACAGGATCATCCAGTTTGGCGAGCCGGTCATGGTCGATCTGCACGGGATGTACGGGCTGTTTCTCGGCGACGTCGCCCATAACTACATCATGGGAAATCCCACAAAGGAGCAGTCGGAGGTGATAAAGGCATTCACGGAGACAGCCTACAAGGCGATAGACGAGATGCAGCCCGGAAAGAGCCTCAAGGAGGTTACGCTCACCGTCCACGAGTTCGTCCAGAAGAACGGGTGGACAGAGTGGATGCTCCCCGGCTACGGCCACGGGATCGGGCATCTCGGAAACGAGTGGTATCCCTGCGTGGCCGAGGTGGCGTCCCCCGGAAACAACGAGCCGGATTACGTCCTGGAGCCGGGATACATGCAGATGATGGCCGTGGTGTGCAACCGCCCCGGCGTCTGCGGATTTCGCCTGGAGAGGCCGCTGGTGATCACCGAGACCGGAAACGAGGTCCTCTCCAAGCTCCCGGTGGAGCCGGTCAACGTGAAGCTCGACGACAGCATGAAGTTCCGGGGCCGCTGAGGGATGATTCAAGGTCGACCTCAGACCTGATCCGATAGTATAAAATTGTGGGGTCTTCCACTGAGGTGCAGGAGCTTTTCAGTGGAACCCGATGGAATATATGCCGTCATTTCCAACACCATTGGGAATCTATGCCGTCATTCCCAACTCGATTGGGAATCCAGATAGATATTCACTGGATTCCCGTTTTCACGGGAATGACATGTATTGATGGATTACCCATTCCCAACGGCATGACAAAATAGGATGGGAAACTATTTTTATGGTCGGTTTCGTAAGAAAAGACGTCGATTTTTTCAGCAAGGGGACGAGGTGCGCCGCCTGGCTCTACCTCCCGAAGGGGATCAAAAAACCCCCGGTGGTGATAATGGGTCACGGCTTTGCGGCGGAGAGGGGATTTGCCCTTCCCGCCTTCGCCGAGAGGTTTACCGAGAGGGGGCTTGCCGTCTTTCTCTTCGATTACAGGAACTTCGGCGCCAGCGACGGCACCCCGAGAAACCTCGTCAATCCCTTCAGGCACATTACCGACTGGAAGGCTGCCCTCAGCCATGTCAGGACGATTGATGCGATAGACAGAGAGAGGATCGCGCTGTGGGGCTCCTCCTTCGGCGGGGGGCATGTCATCGTAACCGCCGCTAACGACAGGGGAGTCTCGGCTGTGGTGGCGCAGGTGCCGATGGTGGACGGCCTCTCGTCCCTCTTCATGATCGGGCCTTCAAACATGGTCAAGGGGTTCTACTACGGTATCAGGGACCTTTTCAGGATGGCCACCTTTCGCGAGCCCTTCTACACGCCGGTGGTGGCGGAGCCGGGGACGTTCGCCGCAATGAGCGCCCCCGGCGCAAAGGAGGGGTATCTCGCCATCGTCCCGGAAGACTCCGCCTGGGAGAACAAATGCCCCGCGAGGATCGGCCTCATCATCGGCCTCTACCAGCCGATCCGCTTCGCCGAAAGGGTGAAATGCCCGACCCTCGTCGTTATAGCGGAAAAGGAGAACCTTGTATCTTTGAAGATGACCAAAAAGGCGGTTAGGAGGATGAAAAGGGGCGCATTTATAACCGTCCCAGGGGGACACTTCGACGTATACACGGGGGAGAACTTCGAGAGGGTCGTCAAGCTTCAGGGCGATTTCCTTAAAGAGCATCTTTTAGGGGGTTAGATATTTATCAAGTAAATCTCGGGTTTGCTTAACACTGCGACTTAAAGAAAATTCATCCGATTATTGCGTGCCCCAGCCAAAGGGGAAGAGTTTTCTCCTATATATTTTTCTGATTTTTAGATATAGATAGAAAATTTGAGGATCCTAAAATCTCGAATTGTGTGGTGAGTGCACCAATGGGCCGTCCCTACCGGCAATAGAGATTATGCTAAAGAGGTATCCCTTTTACCGCCTCCGGCAGATCATTGATTAATTAGACTAATCACCCCTTTAAAATCTTTTTGTTAAAGCATCTAAATATTAAATATATACCGAGATTGCATCATTTCTGAAACTTCTACAAAAAATAGTACAATTTATTCGTTGACACGGCCGATTATACGTGATAGAGACCGTAAAAGTAGTTTTATTGCACTCCTTTAAATCCAAATTTTCATTACGAGCGGTTTTTTAGTTTTCATATATGGAGGTTTTTTATGTCTGAAAAAACGACTTCAGGCGCCGAAGCGGAATTCCCGGTATCCAGGGGATACTCCTACTACGTCTTTACGTTACTCTTTCTTCTCTACGTCTTTGACTATGTAGACAGGATGGTAGTATCATCCCTCTTTCCGTTTCTGATTAAGGATTGGGGAATAACCACCGCACAGTGCTCATGGCTTGCATCAATCGTTACAATCAGTATGACAATCTTCGTCTTTCCCGTCTCGCTTCTCGTTGACAGGTGGAGCCGCAAGAAAGCGATCGGGCTTATGGCGGTTTTGTGGAGCATCGCCGCCGGGGCCTGCGCCTTCACAAATAATTTCAAACAGCTATTGGGTTTGAGGTCTGTAATCGGAATCGGGGAGGCGGCGTACACCCCCGGAGGCCACGCCATGATTGCCGCATATTTCCCGGAGGAGAGACGGGCCACTATGAACGGCTATTTTACCGCGGCGATACCGTTAGGTAGTGCCCTGGGAGTCATTCTGGGCGGTAAAATTGCGGAGACCATCGGTTGGCAATACGCCTTCGGTCTTACCGCCATACCCGGCCTCTTTGTAGCAATCCTCTTTTTTACAGTCAAGGATTACAAGACTGCCGAAATCGTAAAGGGTACAGGGGTTTTTACCCCCGAGGACCCCACCACTCACGAAAAAATGGGCTTTTGGGAGATCGTAAAGGAATTTCTTAAAACGCCCTCGGTGCTTTTCACATACCTCGGTTACGTCGGAAGCACATTTGTCACCACGTCTCTTATCACCTTTCTCCCTCTCTATTTTCACAGAACCGAGGGCCTCGATATGTTTCAGGCCGGAACAAAAACCTCCGTTATCTTTCTCCTTGCCATCATCGGCGCGCCCGTCGGAGGCTTCATCGCCGATAAATGGAGGAAGAGAAGGCTCAAAGCCAGGATGTTGTTTCCCACCATCAGCTCTATCCTCACCGCCCTCTTTATCTTTATAGCATTCGTCTTAACGGAAGGTCAAACACAATATATTTTCCTTATCCTCTTCGGATTTACCGCCCCAATGTTCGCATCGGCGGGCTCCGCCGTAACTCAGGACGTCGTTCAGCCGGGGCTCCGCGCGATATCCTACAGCCTCGCCCAGTTCTTCATGATGATGTTGGGGTATACCTTGGGACCACTCTTCGTAGGTCATATGTGTTCCATATACGGTGGTGACTTTGACCTTATGCCCGGCTTTAGGCTCCTTCCCATTTTTACTTTATTCGCCGCTGTTATGTTCTTTGTCGGCTCTTTCTACTACGTCAAAGATTTAAACAAAGTGGCCAAGGTAAAACTTGTCGAGGATAAGAAGTAAATAGAGCATATATATCTGTTGAAGAAAATGCAAAGGGGGGATCGGCTTTAAGCCCTTCCCCCCTTAAATGTCTTAAGGTAGACGGCCGTAAAAAGCATCCGACCGTGTCAAAAAACTGCTTCTATCTAATCTCGCTAATGTGAGCAATCAGATAAAAGGTCGATCCCTTATATCCATCACTTTTCCATCATATGTTTCTTACCGAGCTTCTTGTACAGCTTTCCGAAATAGGTGTTGGCGTTTTCGGCAAACTGCTCAAGGGTAATAAATTCCCTCCCTACGTGAGCGATCGTCTCTTCAGACATCTTACCATCCTCGATAAGCTCAACGCCCGCCTTCTTTGCCGCCTCGTAAATATCGTCCAGCGAAATATTGAAGTGCTCTGCCGGCCTTATCGACATTGCGTTTGCGCGAAGGAGCGCTCCGGCAAATTCCCTCCTCAAGTTATCCGCCACCGCCTTCATATGGATAAGCATAGGCTCGAAGTTTATCTCCTCGAAAAAACCGCACGTGGAGACGAGCACCAGCTTTCCGTGGGCGAATCCTTCCCTTACGGGATGCCTGGAGCGGCCGTCTATTATCTCTATGAACGGCTCGCCCAATGGCGTCATCCTGTCCATAAACATTTTCATAAGGCCGGAAACGCCGTCCCAGTAGAGGGGCGTTGCAAAGACCAGTATGTCCGCATCCTTTATCTTCTGAAGCATACCATTCATATCGTCGCTTATAATGCACTCCCCGGGCGTTTCGGTCCAACACTTAAGACAACCGAGGCACGGCCCTATTTTCATCTTCCTAGGGTAAAACAGCTCCACCTCCGCTCCGGCATCTTTTATACCTTCGATAAACGGATTTAAGATGCGGGCGGTGTTGCCGTTTCCCATGTTCGGACTCGAATTAATAGCAAGTACTCTCTCTTTTCCCATAATAGAAATCCTTTCTCAATATTGGTGAAAAAATGAAGACCGTTGAGGAATTAGAAAGACCAACGGTCTTTTTATCTACTCCCGGATGTAGTCCGGAACGACTTCACACAGCTTCTCTATTACAGCGTCCGAATCGCCTTTTTCAATCATGAGGCTCAGCTCCTCGATGCTTTTGATGACATCGGACCTCTTCACATCGATGGACCTCTTTACCATTATCTTCGGGTGTTCGGTGGGGACTATCCCTTCCCCCTCGACCAACAGCTCCTCGAAAAGCTTCTCTCCCGGCCTCAGGCCGATGAACTTTATATCGATGTCCACGTTGGGCATCTTTCCGTGGAGCCTGATGAGATCGTGGGCAAGATCAAGGACCTTTACCGGCTCACCCATGTCGAGCATGAATATCTCGCTCCCCTTGCCCATGGCCGCCGCCTGCAGGATGAGGCTTGCGGCCTCCGGTATAGTCATGAAAAAGCGGGTCGCCTCGGCGTCCGTAACGGTGACCGGACCGCCCCTCTCTATCTGCTTCAGGAAAAGGGGAATGACCGATCCTGAGCTTCCCACCACGTTTCCGAAGCGGACGGTGAGAAAATCGCAATTTTTCGAGTTGGATAGGGACTGGACGTAGATCTCGGCGAGACGCTTCGTGGCCCCCATCACGTTTACGGGCCTCACCGCCTTATCGGTGGAGACGAGGACGAACTTCTCCACATTGTGCTTCAGAGATATATCCACCACGGTCTTCGTGCCGAAGACGTTGTTCCTTACAGCCTCGACCGGCTCAAATTCCATCAATGGGACGTGCTTGTAGGCCGCCGCGTGAAAGACGAGGTCGACCCTGTGGTCATTGAAGACCTTCTCTACCTTCTTTTCGTCGGTAATGGAGCCCAGGATCGATACCGTCGGAATATCCTTATAAAGGGTCTCAATCTCGTTTTTTATCTCATGGAGGTTGGTGTCGTTTCGCTCGAAGATTATAATCTTTCCGGCGTTGAACTTCATGACCTTTCTGCACAGCTCCGATCCGATCGATCCCCCCGCCCCCGTTATCAGGATGCTCTTTCCTCGGACAAAATCCTCTATCAACCGGACATCGAGGTCCACCGGCTCCCGCCTCAATATGTCGTTGAACGAGATGTCCCTGATCTTCTTTACGCTGATCGCATCCCCGAAAAGCTCGCCGAGGCCGGGGATCGTCCTCGTCTTGAGATTCGCTTCCTCGCAGAGGGCGAGGATCCTCTTTATATCCGTCCCGGAGGCGGATGGGATGGCTATCACCGCCTCGTCCACGCTCGACTCGAAGGCGGTCTTCTTGATGCTCTCGGTGGTTCCGAGGACCGGAATGCCGTGGATATGAAGACCCTTTTTCCGGGGGTCGTCGTCGATAAAGCCGACAAGCCTGTATTTCAGCCTCTTGTTTCCGGTTATCTCCCTGGCGAGCTTTTCCCCCGCGTCGCCGGCACCGATTATAAGGACGTTCTTCATGTCGGAGAGGTCTCTGAAAATGAGCCCCTTGAAATCGAAACCCCTGTTCATAAAGACCCGTATGGCGAGCCTGAATGCGCCGATAAATATAAAGGTCAAGAGGTAGTCGATTATGAAGACACCCCTGGAGAAACCCTCGAACCTGAAGAAGAAGAGGATGGAGAGTATAATCAGCCCCGAGCTCACCGAGCACGCGAAGAAGATATTTCCGAGGTCAACGATACCCGTGTACCGCCACATACCCCGATAGAGATTGAAATAGTAGAACGAGACGATCTTTACGACAATTACCGGAAATATCGTTATGACGAAGGCGTTAAGCGCCCACTCTGTAATCAATCCCTCGAAGCGTATGAGATAGGCCAATATGTTGGCCAGGACCAAAAGGAGAATGTCCCCGGTCAGGATTATGTACACATTCTTCGTTCTGGCATGTACCTTCTTCGGGATTTCAACCACGATATCAACTCCCCTTGGTCGATGCGATGACTTCCGATACGCGCTTTACGTCCCCTTCGAACATGTCAGATCCGCTGGGAAGCGACAGGCCGTTTCTGAAGAGCCTCTCCGAGATCTCTCCGCCGACCTTACGATAATCCCAAAACACGGGCTGCATATGCATCGGCATCCAGAGGGGCCTCGACTCGATATTCTCCTCTTCGAGGCCGAGCCTGATTTCTTCCCTGTCTGCGCCGAATTTTTCCGGATCTATCGTTATACACGTAAGCCAATTGGTGCTCTTTCCGTATTGTGCCTCCGGCAGGAAATCTATCCCGGGAAGGGCGCCCAGAGATCCCCGATACCAGCGGTTTACCTCTCTCGTCTGGGTAATCCTCTCCTCGATCACGGAAATCTGCGCCCTGCCGATGGCGGCGAGGATGTTGGAAAGCCTGTAATTGTAGCCTACGCTCGAGTGCTGGTAGTGGGGGGTATCATCCTTGGCCTGAGTGGAAAGGTGCCTCGCCCTTTCAATTATCTCCTCCTTTTCCGAGACAAGCATCCCCCCTCCGGAGGTGGTGATTATCTTGTTGCCGTTAAAGGAGAAGGCCGCACACAACCCGGATCTCCCGCACTTTTCCCCCTTGTATGTGGCCCCGAGCGCCTCACAGGCGTCCTCTATGACCGGGACATCGTAGCGGCCGCACGATTCGATTATTGGATCCATGTCCGCGCTCTGGCCGTATATGTGGGCGACGATTACCGCCTTCGGTAACCTCCCCAGGCCGGCCAGGCGGTTGAGCTCGCTCTTGAGAAGATCCGGGTCGATATTCCAGCTTTTCTCCTCGCAGTCGACGAACACCGGGGACGCCCCCGTGTAGACGATTGGATTGACCGTGGCCGAAAACGTAAAGGTCGGGCAGAGGATCTCGTCTCCCGGGCCCACCCCCAAATACAACAGGGCCAGATGAAGGGCCGCTGTGCCGGAGGAGAGGGCCAACCCGAAAGAGGCGCCGAGGTACTCGATGAACTCCCTCTCGAAGGCTTCGAGGTCCGGGCCGGACGGGGCGATCCAGTTCCCCTCGAAGGCCTCCTTTATGAAATCGAGCTCCTTTCCCGACATGTGCGGCGGCGAAAGATATATCCTCTTATTCTTTTTCATCGATTATCAAAAATCCCCTTTAAGAATTCTACTAAAGAGGATTAGTTAAAATAAAAAACTCCCGAACAATATCTATCGCCCCCGGCTCCCCTATCCCGTGATAGTCATACAAACCTGCTTCCATCCTCAACGTCCTTAACTATAACACATCCCGCCCCAACTACGCAATCTTTACCGACCGTTATTCCGGGTATGACCTTCGCCCCTATGCCGATAAAGCTGTTCTGGCCCACCGTGACGTTTCCGGCGAGATTCACCCCGGGGGCGATGTGGACATAGTCCGAGATAACGCACTCGTGGTCGACCGTGGAGGCGGTGTTCAATATGACCCCCTTCCCTATTTCGGCACAGGCGTTGACGACCACGGGGCCGATCATAACGACCCCATCCCTCACTACGGTCGAGCCGGAGACCATCGCCCAGCGTGAGCGGACGGTAAATAGGTCTGCGCCCCTCTCCTCCAGCCACTCCCCAACCTCTTGCCTTTGATTATTGCCGCCGACTCCGAGGATAACGCGGTCTCCCTCCCTTACGATTGATCTCCCCCCTGAGACAGGCAGTCCCAAGACGGTCGATCCCCACTTCCCCTCGTCGTCGTCTAAGAAACCGCTCAGTTTAAAGCCGCTTTCCATAGCCGTCTCGGCCACCACCATCCCGTGCCCCCCGGCACCGAACACCCAGAGGCTTCTTCGTATCCTCATAAATCCTCCCCGCCCCGTTCGATCGACTTATTTCCTTTAAACTTCGGCATCGGAGTCCCTTCACTCCGATTTACCCCGCTCCCCGTGAATACAGAAAAGAGCGTCATAAATAGAATTTTCAGATCGAGGAAAAAACCGATATTGTCGACGTAATAGATATCGTAGCCGAACTTCTCGTCCCAGTCGATGGCGTTTCTCCCCATCACTTGGGCGAGCCCCGTTACTCCCGGCCTCACGTCGTGGCGCCTCGCCTGCTCCTCGTTGTAGAGGGGGATGTACTCCATGAGGAGCGGCCTGGGTCCAACGAGGCTCATATCCCCCTTGACCACGTTTGTCAATTCCGGCAGCTCGTCTATGCTCGTCTTCCTCAAGGCCTTTCCTATAAACGTCAAACGCTCCTCGTCAGGGAGCAGATTTCCGTTCCGGTCCACCGCTTCCGTCATCGTCCGAAACTTGTAGATGGTAAAGGGGGCTCCCCCCTTCCCCGGCCTAACCTGCTTGAAGAAGATCGGCCTCCCCATGAAGACAACCACGGAGGCCGACACCAGAAGGAGGATGGGGGAGAGGACTACAAGTCCCAGAATCGAGAACAGCACATCGAAAACACGCTTTACGGCACAGTAAAAATTCATGACGCTTAAAACCTCTCCTCTATCGTCCCCCCCATGCGGATTTGACCTCCCGAGCTATAAAGACCTCCCTTTCGAAAGCCTCCTGTATTCATCGACCAGCGCCTCCCGGATAGGCTCCGGGGAGAAGTCCCCAACGCAGCGCTCGCGGCCGGCCTTGCCGAGCCTCCGCCTTAAGTCCGGGTTGTCCAGAAGCCTGGTCACTGCATCACAGAGGGCGCCTACGTCCCCCCTCGGCACCAAGAATCCGGTCTCCCCGTCAACCACGGCGTCCACACATCCAATGGCATCGGTCGCGGCAACCGGTACCTTCATGGCGGCCGCCTCCATCGGAACGTAGGGGAACCCCTCCCTATGGGATGGGAAGAGGAGGACGTCCATCAACAAATAGCAGGGGGCAACGTCATCGACGTAGCCTATAAACTTCACCCTCTCGTCCCCCTCGAATCTCCCCTTTATCTCAAGGACCTCCCCGTCGACCCTCTCCGTATCCCAGGGGCCCACGAGGAGAAGGTAGATATTTGAATACCTCCCCCTCAATATCTCCCAAACTTTCGAAAGCTCGAGAATCCCCTTGTCCCGCTCCAGCCTCCCCACGTAGCCGACGACCTTTATCTCTTTTCCCTTACCCGGCAGCCCCAGCCCTTCGCGAAGGTTTGCTGTGGTCTTCCTGATATCCCCCCTCTCCGGATCGAACCGGGTCGAGTCCAGCTCGCAGGCGCCGGAGCAAAGGACGATCCCCTTTTTCTTCGAGATCGTCCCCTCCCCCCTCGCAAACTCCATCTGGGACTTCGAGACGAATATCGTCTGGTGGCAGAGGGTCGACGTCAGCCGCTCCACGCACTTGAAGACGAGCCTTTTGATCCCCCTGTCGTTGACGAAGACGGTGCCCCGGTTCATATATATCCTAACCGGCACCCGGGCCGCCCACGCCGCAATCGAGCCCAAAGCGGAGGCCTTGGGGGTACTCAAGTTCACTATCTCCGGCTTAATGCGTCGAAAAAGGGAGTAAAGGGAAAAAAGGCTCTTCATATCTAAAATGGGCGTAATCCCCCTCGTCATCCTCATACCGTGGGCCTCTACGTCGTTGTAACGGCCGACCTCATCGAGGGCTCCCCCAGGAGACGAGACGCAGATCACCTCAAACCCGGCAGACTTCATATACTCGATGTGGCCGCCCCTCAAAAAAGCCCGGATCGTATCCGGCACGGTGGTGACGTAGACGAGCTTCGGACCCCGCCGCTTCCTGTCATCGATCCCCTTCATGGGCCGCCCCACCGTCCGACCCTTCTGTCCCCCCACACCGGCATCACTGCACCTCCAGCCACGCCTGAAACATCAGGATGTCCCACAGATGGTGCTGCCAGTTCCACCTGCCGGAAAGGTGCTCCTCCCACCTCTTTCTTATCGGGGCCGGGTCGAAAAAGCCCTCCTCTTTCAATCTCTTCTCCGAAAGGAGGGACTCCCCCCAACCCTTAAGCTCCCCCCTGAGCCAGCCGTCGATGGGGACGGCAAACCCCATTTTCGGGCGCTCAATGATCTCCTCCGGCACGTACCTGTAGAGGAGCTGTCTCAAGATGTGCTTTCCCCGGCCGCCCCTTATCTTCACCGCGAGGGGGAGGCTAAGAGCGAACTCCACGACCCGGTGATCTATTATGGGGACCCTCGCCTCGAGGCTGATGCCCATGCTGGCCCTATCCACCTTCGTCAGTATGTCGTCCGGGAGGTAGCTCACCATGTCGAGATACATCATCATGAGGGAAAAGTCGTCTATATCCGCCCAGAGGCTTTTATCGGACGTGATGGATGGAAGCTCCCTCGAGTTCAGCACGACGGACGTAGAGTCGTCCCAGTGCGTAGCCAGCCTCCTGTAGATATCGTATCTGTCTTCTGCCCCCATGACCGCCGCGAGCTTCTGTACCTTGTCGCCGAGGTTTCTCTGCTTCAATCCCTTGGGAGTGAGAAAATCAAGCCGCCTCGACAGGGCGTCCCACGTCGCGGGGGAGGGTTTTTCAAGGAGTCCTGCCAGCCTCCTCCTGATCCCGGCGGGGATCCATCCCATTCTCCTCCAGAACCTCGGCGCCCAGAAGTGGCGGTTGTAGCCCCCGAAGAGCTCGTCCCCGCCGTCCCCCGACAGACAAACCGTAACGTGCTCCCTTGCCATCTTCGAGACAAGGAACGTCGGTATCTGGGAGGAGTCGGAGAACGGCTCGTCGTAGAGCGTGGGAAGCCTCGGTATCACATCGAGGGCGTCCTTGGGGTCAAGGTAGAGCTCCGTGTGGTCGGTGCCGAGGTGTTCGGCGACCGCTTTGGCATCCTCCGCCTCGTTGTACGCGGCCTCGTGAAAGCCTATGGTAAAGGTCTTTACCGGCCTCGTTGAGTTTTTCTGCATCAGCGCCGTCACGGTGGAGGAGTCCACCCCACCGGAGAGAAAGACCCCCAGCGGGACGTCCGCCACCATCCTCATCTTCACCGCGTCCCCGAGGACTTCATCGAGGGCGTCGACCGCCTCTTTCTCGTCTCCGGTAAACGGGTTTTTGTATCCCGCCTCCGCGATCTCTTTGGGCTCCCAGTATCTGCGGGGCGTCGGCTCCTCGTTGTCGACCTCCCAGGAATCCTTGATCGTCAGGATCGTCCCCGGGGGGAGCTTTTTAATCCCCCTGTAGATCGAGTAGGGGGAGGGGACGGCGTTTCTCTTGAGGTAGAGGGACAGGACATCCCTGTCGACCTCGCCGCGAAAATCGGGGTGGACTTTAAGGGCGTTCATCTCCGACCCGAAGAGGAAGGTCTTTCCCATCCTGCCGTAGTAGACCGGCTTTATCCCGAGCCTGTCCCTCACGAGGTGCAGGGCCCTCTCACTTTTGTCCCAGAGGGCGAAGGCAAACATCCCGATAAACATGGAGACGGCGTTGTCAAGTCCCCAGGCGCTTATCGCCTCGAGCATTACCTCGGTGTCCGAGTGGCCCCGCCATCCGGACACGTGCCCCCCCTTCTCCAGCCCCTCCCTTATCTTATCGAAGTTGTATATCTCTCCGTTGTACGAGATGACGTACCTGCCGTTTTTTGAAACCATCGGCTGGTGCCCCTCCATCGACAAATCTATAATGGAGAGGCGCCTGTAGGAGAAGCCTGCGCCCGCCTTCACGTCGGCCCACACACCGGAGTCGTCCGGGCCCCGGTGGATCATTGTATCACCCATCATCTTGAGGATCGACTCGGCCTCATCCTTGGTAAGGCCTTTCTTTAACATGCCGGCTATTCCGCACATATATTGAAATCCTAAATGTCAAGTCAAATCTTGAATATCGACCGTTATTCCAAGTCATTCCACCATCCCTACCCGCTTCTCAAGCCCTCCACGGAAGGTGTCAACGGCATTCCCATCCATCCAACACTTCTGTATACGTCCGCCGGTATTGTTCGGCGACCGCGGCGATGGAGAAGCGCTCGACTATCCGCTCCCTGGCGGCGGCACCTAACCTCTTCCTCCCCTCCCCCCCCATCTCTACCAGCTCCAACCAGCCGGCGGCCAGCGCCTCCGGGTCCTTCGGGGGGACGACCCTTCCCGTATCCCCGACGAGGTCCCTCGAGTCCCCCACGTCTGTGACGACGCACGGCACCCCCGACGCCATCGCCTCCCCGATCACGTTGGGTGATGCCTCGGTGAAAGACGAGGTAGTCGCGATGTCGAGCCCGGCGGTTATCTCCGGGATGTCCCTCCTGAAGCCCATAAGGTGAATCCTTTCAGGTATCCCCGTATTTTTCACCATCGAGGTGAGCTCGCCGTTTTCCATCGTCATCTCCCTTCCCACCAGCACAAAATGGACCCTATCGGCTTTTCTCCCCAGGATCGAAGCCGCCCTGAGAAAGTTCCCGTGATCCTTCATCGGGTGGTAGCGGGAGACGAAGCCGACGAGTATCTCCTCCCCGTCAAGCTTGAGCTCCTTTACGAGACTTCCCCTCGCCGACCTTAACGGCCTGAACTTCTCGCAGTCGAACCCGTTTGAGATATAAATCCTCTTCTTAACCGGGTAGCCGAGGGACTCGTGGTGCTCGGCCCCCACGATGGAGTTGTATACAATCCCGGCGGTGGAGCCGGAAAGATACGCCCCGAAGCGGATCAGAAATGCGGTGAGCCTCTTTTCCGCCTCAAAGCCGTAGACCGACTGCCTTATGTTCCAGAGGACCGGAGTTTTCACCTTCAGAAACCTCGCCGCCAGCGAGGCCGCAAAGTTCCCGTGATACATCCACCCCTGGATCAGGTCGGGCCCTATCCGCCTCATCGTCCTGACGAGGTTGAAAAACGAGGCCGGGGTGGGCCTTCCCCGGACCATCCCCATCGTGAAGACAGGGACACCCATCGACTCGATCTCATCGCCCAGGTCGTCTTTCCCCATAAGGGAGATGACCACGGGCCTGAAGTTATCACCCCACGGGGCGCCCAGCAGCTTAAAGAGCATCATCTGCGCCCCGCCGGCAAACAGGCTCGTGACTACATGGAGGATGATTTTTTCCCCCTTTTCTGCTAAAATCATAATATTAGTATTGATAGGGGAGGGCCGCCTGTCTTTTTCCACGGTTCCATTTTCGTTTTATAAATTTATCATTTTATTTAATGGGAGGGGTGATGTCAAACAAATTATAGAGCTTTCGGATTGATAGCGAATACGATTATCTAATCGGTTATACGTGGATATACTAAAATCATCGGCAAGATTATATTCTGATAGATCGATTTTAGGCAGGATTCGGCAAAAGAGACACTTTTTTAAACAGATACCATATGGAAAAAAAGAGTGGACAGGAGGCCCGTTTTCTGCGATTCTATTCACGATTAGATAATGAAGGGTCAATCCCTATTTGCCCCTATTTGCCAACTTGGCTTCATTATTATAGATTTTATTTAGTTACATAATCGGCAAGAGCCAACTTTACCTTATTGGGAGGAATCTTGAGCTGGGTTTACCTATTTATCGCAATCACTACGGAAGTTGCAGGGACGATCTTCCTGAAGCTCTCCGACGGGCTTTCCAGGGTGATCCCGACCGTGTCGATGGGAGTCCTGTACGCCCTGAGCTTCGTCTTTTTGGCGCTCTGCATCAAGAAGATCGAGGTCAGCATCGCCTACGCCATATGGTCGGGGCTGGGGACCGCTCTCATCGCCTTCTTCGGATACATCCTCTTTGATGAGTCGCTGGGGGCCATGAAGGTGGTATCGATCGCCTTTATCATCGTGGGGGTCGTGGGCCTCAACCTCATCGGTCAGGGCCATTAGACCTCCCGTACCGCCTTGGCTGTGATTTTCAAGGGGATCGAGGATCTTTATGGTTAAGGTCATTCAAGTAAATATCGGGGATTTCCCCCGTCTCAATGCCTTTTGCTATGGGGCCCTATTTTTCAGGGTTTTGTGAGTTCTCTATGGATATTGTCTACAGACCTATCGGGAAGATATCCACTCCCTTAAAGAACAAGGGCGACGCCCCGATACAGGGGGTGTTCGCCCCGGAGAGCCTGGGGCAAGTCGAGGTCTTTTCCGAGTACTCCAGGGGCTTGAAGGACATCGAGGGATTTTCCCACCTAATCCTGATATACCACTTCCACAAGAGCCGCGGCTGGACGCCCCTGAGAAAGCCCTTTCTCGACGATTCGGAGAGGGGCATTTTTTCGATCAGGCATTTCGACAGGCCGAACCCGATCGGGATATCGGTGGTCAGGCTTTTGGGCGTCAACAACAATGTCCTCGAGGTGTGCGAGGTCGACATACTCGACGGGACGCCCCTCCTGGATATCAAACCCTATATGCCGAAATTCGACGTCAGGGAGGATGCGGTGGACGGGTGGCTGGGTAATGTCGACAACAAAAAGGACTAATACCATTCAAGAAAGTGACTCCAAAAGGAGGAGCAAAGATGAAGAAAGATAAGGCAGATAAAAATATCGGTGATATCGAGGAAATGAAGAAAAAATATCCGAAGAAATTCGCATCCGAGGAGGAGATATTCGGCCACATCCACCGGGGCGACAGGATATTTATAAGCACCGCATGCGGGGAGCCGCAGTACCTGGTATCCGCCCTGATCAAGTACGTAGAGGCGCATCCTAAGGCGGTCATCGACGCCGAGGTCTATCACGTTTGGACGCTGGGGGTGGCCCCCTACGCCGGCGAGAAGTTCAAGTACAACTTCAGGCACAACTCTTTTTTCATCGGCAACAACACCAGGGACGCCGTAAACCAGGGGATGGCGGATTACACCCCAATATTTCTCTCGGAGGTGCCGGAGCTCCTGAACAGGAAGATGATCCAGGTGGACGTCGCCCTGATCCAGACCTCCCCGCCGGACAGTCACGGATATATGAGCCTCGGCGTCAGCCTCGATATCGTCAAGGCGGCCGCCAAGAACGCCTCGGTCGTAATATCACAGGTCAACTCCCACATGCCGAGGGTTCACGGCGACGGCTTCATCCATATCGAAGAGGTGGATTTTATAGTCTCAAAGGACGAGCCGCTGATGGAATACGAGGACGAGGTCCCGGGTGAGATAGCGCAGAAGATCGGAAAATACGTCGCCAGGATAATAAACGACGGTGATACGATACAGGTGGGGTACGGCAGCCTCCCCAACGCAATCCTGGCAAACCTCGAAAGCAAAAAGCATCTCGGCGTTCATACAGAGCTCCTTACCGACGGCATAGCGAATTTGATGAAAAAAGGGGTGATCGACAACTCCATGAAGAGCATCAACAGGGGCAAGACAACGGCCACCTTCTGCATGGGCAAAAAGGAGACCTACGATTTCATCCACGACAACCCCGGCATAGAATTTAGGGCGGTCGATTACACAAACAGCCCCCTCGTCATCTCCGAAAACAGGAACATGACGGCCATAAACAGCGCCCTCAAGATCGACCTGACCGGCCAGGCCACGGCCGAGTCGATAGGCCACACCTTCTACAGCGGTATAGGGGGACAGGCGGATTTCATGCGCGGGGCGGTCCTGGCGCCGGGCGGAAAGACGATACTCTCACTCCAGTCGACGGCGGAGGGGGGAAAGGTATCGAGAATTATACCGTTCCTCGAGGAGGGAGAGGGTGTGACCCTAAATCGGGGCGATATCCACTACGTGGTTACCGAAAACGGCATAGCCTACCTCCACGGGAAGAACATCCGGGAGCGGGCGATGTCGCTGATAACCATCGCACACCCGGATTTCAGGCAGTGGTTGATCGATGAGGCCAAGAGACTCAGCCTCATCTACAAGGACCAGGCGTTCATTCCGGGTAAGGCCGGGGAATACCCGGAGCACCTCGAAACGTACAAGACCACAAAGACGGGGCTTACGATCCTCTTGAGGCCCGCAAAGCTCTCCGACGAGCCGCTGATAAAGGAGTTTTTCTACGACCTCTCCGACGACAGTATCTATAAGAGGTTTTTCTCCGTCAAGGACAGGATGCCCCACGAGCAGCTCCAGGAGTACGCCGTCGTGGATTATTCCAAGGACATGATCATCGTGGCCGTAGTCGAACAGGGGAAAAAGGAGTTGATTGCGGGGGTGGCCCAGTACGAGATCTACGGCGACGGCCTGAAGGCGGATCTGGCGTTTATGGTAAAGGACGAATATCAGAACAAGGGGGTGGGATCGGTGCTCATCTCCTACATATCACTCCTGGCCAAGAAGCAGGGGCTTCTGGGTTTTACCGCGGACGTCCTCTACGAGAATAAACCTATGCTCCATCTGCTGGAAAAGGGGGGGTTCGATATAGAGAAGCACAGCGAGGACGGAATCCACGAAATGGTGATTAATTTCAGGAAGGAGACCTAAGTGGCGGAGAATGGCGGGGGAAAATCCAAAATAAGCAAGAAGGTCTTGGATAAATATCCGGAGAAGTTCATCCCGGAAAAGGAGGCCTTTGAAAAGATATTCCCGGGGGATACGATATTTATCGGCACGGGATGCGGATTCCCGAAGCGCCTGGTGAGCTTGATCATCGACCGCGCCAAGGCGTTTCCCGAATCTTCATCCGACGCCGCCGCCTTCAGGCTGATAACGCTGGGGGTGACCCCGATTGTCCAATATACGTTCACGGACAACTTCAACATCACCTCCTTTTTCATCAGGAGGGACACGAAGCGATCGGTAAATATCGAAAAGGCGGACTTCATACCGATGTTCTACTCTGATATCCCGGGGCTTATCCGACGGGGAATGCTCCCCATCGACGCCGCCCTGATACAGACCTCGATACCGGACGAGAGGGGGATTATGAACCTCGGCATCAGCGTGGATATCGTAAAGGCGGCGGTGGAAAACGCCGGGATCGTCATCGCCCAGGCCAACTCGAATATGCCGAGGGTACACGGAGAGGGATACATCGATATCGAGGAGGTGGATTACATAATCCCCTTCGACGAGCCCCTCCTCGAATACGTATCGAAGGTCCCCGGAGATATCGCCCAAAAGGTGGGTAAATACGTCTCCAGCATCATCCGGGACGGGGATACTATACAGGTAGGGTACGGGAGCCTTCCCAACGCGATCCTGGCAAACCTCGTGGACAAGAAAAATCTGGGCGTCCACACGGACCTTTTGACCGACGGGATAGTGGATCTCATGAAGGAGGGGGTGATCGACAACTCCAAGAAGGGGATGAACCGGGGAAAAACCATAGCCACCTTCTGCATGGGCACGGAGAAGACCTACCGTTACCTCGACGAAAACCCCTGGGTGGAGTTCAAGGGTGTGGACTATACCAACCATCCCCTGACGATCGCCAAGAACAACAGGATGACCGCCATAAACAGCGCCCTCAAGATAGACCTTACGGGACAGGCCACGGCCGAGAGCTATGTCCCCTTTGACGCCCCGGAAGACACTTCCGGCCCAGAAGGGAAAAAGAGCACCACAGCATCGAGGGGATTCCACACATGGGTGGGGGGACAGGCAGACTTCATGAGGGGTGCGGTGCTATCCAAGGGTGGAAAATCTATCCTCTCAATCCAGTCCACGGCGGAAAACGGCACGGTCTCGAGAATCGTCCCTCTCATCGAGGAGGGGGTCGGCGTCATACTCAACAGGAGCGACGTCCACTACGTGGTCACCGAATACGGCATCGCTTACATCCACAGCAAGAACATCAGGGAGAGGGCAATGGAGCTTATCTCGATCGCCCACCCAAAGTTCAGGGGGTGGCTGATCGACGAGGCGAAGAGACTGAGCCTCATCTACAAAGACCAGATGTTCATTTCCGGGGAGGAGGGGGAGTACCCGGAGCACTTCGCCCAGTGCCGCAGCACAAAGACCGGCCTCCAGATCCTCTTCAGGCCGGTAAAGATGTCCGATGAGCCGCTCATAAGGGACTTCATAAACTCCTGCTCGAAGGAGACCCTCTACAAGCGCTTCTTTTCCAGCAGGACCTACATCCCCCACGAGATCCTCCAGAAATACACGGCGATAGACTACACCAAGGAGATGGTTATCGTCGGCGTCATAGAGGGAGAGACGAGAGAGGTGATCGTCGCCATGGGTCAGTACAAGATCAACGCCGAGGACCACACGGGGGACGCCGCCATAATGGTGTCCGACGAGTACCACGGCCGGGGGATCGGCACCGAGATATCGAATTACCTGATATACCTCGCCCGGCGCCAGGGACTGGTGGCGTTTACGGCGGACGTCCTCCACGACAACGACGCGATGCTCCACATCTTCGAGAAGAGCGGCTTTGAGGTGGAGATGCGAAGCGAGCAGGGGGCGTATAAGATGCGGTTGAACTTCGGCGCGTGAAGGAGTGGGTGGGAATATTTAGTTTCGTCAATAATCTCCATTTTAGGTTTTATAATTATCAAGTGTTATCAAGGAGGAGAACATGAAAGAAAAGTTGTGGTATAAATCCTATGCTCCGGGTGTGAAAAAAACCCTCGATTACGAAAAGATCACGATGTCCGAGGCACTGAAAAGGTCTGCCGAGAAATTTCCCAATAATGTGGCGTTGAACTATATGGGGAAGAACATCACGTACAAACAGCTCGACGGTCTTGTAAATCGTTTCGCCCGGGCCCTCATGGATATGGGGATAGGTGAGGGTGACAGGGTGTCCCTCTGCCTTCCAAACCTCCCCCAGACGCTCATAGCCAACTTCGCGATATTTCGGATCGGGGCGGTGGCGGTCCAGAACAACCCCCTCTATACCGAGCGGGAGCTGGAGCACCAGCTCAACGATTCCGAGAGCGTTATGGTGATCACGATGTCGCTCCTCGTTCCGAGGATGCTGAGTCTTATGCCCAAGACCAAGATAAAGAAGATCATCGCCTGCCACATCAATTCATACCTGCCGTTTCCGAAAAAGCAGCTCTTCCCCTACTTAAAGAAGGCGATGCATAAGGAGGTGGAGACTACCGAGGAGGTGGTCGTGTTCAAGGATATCATAGACAAATATTCCCCCGATCCCCTCGAAGACAAGGGGGAGTGGGAGAAGCTCTCCACCATTATCTATACCGGCGGCACTACCGGCGCGAGCAAGGGTATATTGATGAGCAACAAGGGTATCAGCACGAGCATTCAGCAGTTTGCCGCGTGGTTTCCCGATCTCCTTCCCGGGGAGGAGAGCCTCGTGGGTACCTACCCGATATTTCATATAGCGGGATTTCTTGTAAACCAGTGTTTTATTCCCTGGAAGGGTTGGACGCAACATATGATTCCACGCCCGGAGCCGAAGGGTATCATCGACATTTTGAAGAAGAACAAGCCTACCTTTCTCCCAGGCGTGCCCACCATTTTCGTGGGACTCCTCTCCGATCCGGAGTTTCGGAAGATGGACCTGTCGTTTATTAAAGGCTTCTTCTCCGGGGCAGGGCCCCTGGCGGCCGATACGATAAGGGATATGAAGGAGCTTACGGGTGCCACGATGTGCGAGGTGTATGGACTCAGCGAGACCGCGATTGTGGCCGTTACTCCCTGGGGGGGCGAGATAAAACCGGGCACCGTGGGGGTGCCGGTGCCGGACACCGACTTCAAGATTGTGGACCCGGACAATATCAAGAAGGAGATGCCACGGGGGGAGATCGGAGAGATAGCCATCAAGGGGCCCCAGAGTATGATGGGATACAACAACATGCCGGAGTTGACGAAAGAGTCTGTGGTGGACGGCTGGTTCTACACGGGGGACATGGGATTTTTCGACGAGGATGGCTATTTGAGCATCGTCGACCGGAAAAAAGACCTGATTATCGCCGGGGGGTACAATATCTATCCGGTGGAGGTCGACAACATCCTCTTCGACCATCCGAAGATACTGGAGGCGTGCTGCATCGGCGTCCCGGATAAATACCGGGGGGAAACCGTCAAAGCATTTATTGTATTGGAGGAAGGGGAAAATATGACGGAGGAGGAGATAACCGGCTACTGCAAGGAGCACCTATCCGCCTACAAGGTACCCAAGATCATCGAGTTCATCGACGTTCTGCCTAAGAACGCCGTGGGGAAAATCCTCCGAAGGGAGCTCAGACGCATTGAGATGGAAAGGGAGAAGAGCGGTTAAGACGTAAATTGACTTTTGTTGGATATTAGCTGGCGCTTCACAATAAATTGTTTTATAACCTACGGAGAATGTTTTTTGCAGGCAGTCTCCGTAGGTTTTTTTAATATTTTCTGAATCTGGAAGAGTGGTATACAAAGACTCCTTTTACAAAAGTGAACTCCACCCAAATGTACAACTCTTAAGATAGTTAAAAGAAAAAATCTATTTAGGAGGAGCCTGAACTTCGGGGTGTGAGGGGGGGGCCGCACGTACGACGAGATGCCGGCCCCCCTTAAAGCTGAACTTACTGATTGACGGGTTGTCCACATTCTAGCAGAGAAACTACATTGACTTAGTCCAAAAGCCCGAGGACCTTCCCCACCACATCCTCCGGATTTCTGCCCAGTACCCTTATCATCGGCTCCTTGCCCACGTCGCCGCGGTCGTAGATCAGGTCGGGCGTTCTCCCCGTCTCCGACAGGACCTTCGAGACGCCCCAGGCCAGGGACGATCCCTCGGTTTCTTTCACGTCTTCAGGTTCGTCCGCCCTGGAAAAGGACACGACGACAAGGCCCCTCTCTTTCGCCCTTTTAATCAGGTCTTCCCCGAAGCAGACGTTCATGGCGGACCTCAGCCCCGGATCGTATTTCATGGCGGTGAGGATAATGTTTGCGATATGCCTCGACGCCCCGAACTCCGGGGACAGGGGCACCAGAACGCCGCCGCCCGCCCTTATGATCCTCGCCGGAAACGCCGCAACGTGGTCGTGCCCCACGGCGTACGGCAGCGCGTAGCCGAGGTTGGACTGCACCTCCGGTATCAGGGGGGCGATGTTTTTTTTCACAAGGACCTCCGCCCCCCTCTTTAAATCATCGATGACCCCGTATTTCTCCCCCTCCCGCAAAAACCACGCCATGTGGTTCGTGGGGCCGTGCCCCTTCCCCACGTCGAGGGAAAACCGGATGGCGGTGTCCATATAGAGCTCCGCTTGTTTCACGGCGGAAGAAACGTCCATCCCGTCGGCCAATCCCGTTGCTATCGCCGCCGAAAAGGTGCAGCCGGTCCCGTGCGTGTTTTCGGTGGCTATCCTCTCTTTCGGAAAAAGGTTAAAATCCACCCCGTTAAAGAGAACGTCCACCGCTTCACCCTTGAGATGCCCCCCCTTCACCACCACGTTTTCCGCCCCGAGGCCGGCGATTACCTCAGCCGCCCTCTTCATCGAGTCGACGCCCTCTATCTTTATCCCGGACAGTACCTCCGCCTCCGGGATGTTCGGGGTAACTACCGAGGATAAGGGTATCAGCTCCTCCGATACCGCCTTTATCCCCTCCTCGGAGAGGAGCGGATCGCCGCTTTTTGCCACCATGACCGGATCGACAACGAGCCTTTCTATCTTGTACTCCCTGATTTTCCCGGCAACCACGCGAACGACCGCAGAGCTTGCGAGCATCCCGGTCTTGGCGCCGTCCGCACCGATGTCTGTCATCACCGAGTCGAACTGGGCCTCCACAAAGTCCAACGGTACGTCATATATCGCCTGAACCCCCACCGTATTCTGGGCCGTAAGCGCACATACGACGCTCATCCCGTACCCCCCCAGGGCGGTGATCGTCTTGATATCCGCCTGGACGCCGGCGCCCCCGCCGGAGTCGGTGCCCGCTATCGTCAATACCTTGACCGGATCATTCATTTTTTTGTTCCCCCTTATTTAGACGCCCCTTGATAAGCCTTGCCGCCTTCTCCCCGGAAAGGAGCATTCCGCCGAAGACGGGGCCCATCCGAAACGAGCCGAAGACCGCGTTGGCGCTCATGCCGGAAACGTATACCCCCGGATACGCCTCCTTGGTGTTTTCGATCGTCTTGGTCTCCGCCACATCGGACCAGAGCGATTTCTCCCCCTCCACTTCTCCCGATGGGGTGAGAAGCCTCTCACCCGACTTCTTGCGAATCACGCCCACCACCTCACAGTCGTGGCCCGTGGCGTCGACAACGAACTTCGACCTGACGGCAATAGGGTCGACGTGGAGGCCCGCCATGTTCGCCGCGGTCCACAGCAGTACCAGTCCCGTAACCCTACCCTCCCTCACCATCACGTCCTCTACCTCGATCAGGTTGAAGATGCGAAGCCCCGCCTTTATCGACTTCGAGATCAAGGTGGAGGCGGTTTCGATCGAGTCGGCGGTGTAGTAGCCGGGGGCGAACTCCCTGTACGAAATGTCGAACGTATCGAGGAGGCGCCTCGCCTCTTCCTGAACGACTATCTCGTTAAACATCATGCCCCCGCCCCAGATGCCACCCCCGATGGAGAGCTTCTTGTCGAACAGTGCGACCTTGACCCCATCCTTAGCCAGAAAGTAGCCCGCCGTGAGGCCGGCCGGCCCCCCTCCGACGACCGCGACGTCGAGGTCGAGGTGCTCCGTCAATTTTTCCATATATGTTTTTACGATCGCCCTTGAGATCGTGATCTCGTCAACAGCCATTTTTTGCACCCCCCAAATCGGTTTGTTTTAAGCCCAAATAAAAAGGCCCTCGGTTTCCCGAAGGCCTAAGAATATAAAATCCGTATCTCCCTTCGCCGGTATTATCCGGATCAGGTTCTAAGGGTATTATCTCAGCCTCTTGGGCACCCCCGGTCTCTTCTTTTTCAAGTATTTTTTACATTTTAAGGGAAAAAGTAGTCTCGGTCAAGGAAAATATTGACGCCATAATCATTCCTCTGTATAATAATCCGATAAAAGTTTTAGACGAAACGGAGACGTTCATGACCGAAACCGCCAAAGAGAAAACGACCGAAGGGATGAAACAGGTCTTTAAAAAACCGGAGAGCCTCTCGGATAAGCCGTTCCATTTCTGCCCGGGCTGCAATCACGGGATAATACACCGCCTCTGTGCGGAGGCCCTGGATCAGTACAACCTCGTCCCGAAGACCATAGGGGTGGCGTCAGTCGGCTGCAGCGTGTTTCTCTACGACTACTTCAGGGTCGACGTCGTCGAGGCGCCCCACGGGAGGGCGCCGGCCGTGGCCACCGGTGTGAAGAGGGCGATGCCGGATAACTTCGTCTTTACCTACCAGGGGGACGGAGACCTGGCGTCCATCGGGATGAGCGAGATCGTCCACTGCGCGAACCGCGGGGAGCCGATAACCGTGATATTCGTAAATAACACGGTATACGGCATGACCGGCGGGCAGATGGCCCCCACCACCATGCTGGGTCAGAAGACCACGACCTCCCCCTACGGGAGGGAGTACGAGCAGGACGGCTACCCGGTCAGGATGGCCGAGATGCTGGCCACCCTCGAGGGCTCGGCGTACGTGGCAAGGGTCGCGGTAAACAATCCGAAGAGGGTCATCACCGCCAAGAAGTCGATCAAGAAGGCATTCCAGATGCAGATCGACAACATAGGATTCTCCTTAGTGGAGGTGCTCTCCACCTGCCCCACAAACTGGAGGATGACCCCCAAGGAGGCCGCCGTCAGGGTCGACAAGGAGCTCATTCCCTATTTCCCGCTGGGCGTGTTCAAAGAGCGTAAAATGTCTGACCAGGGGGCTATTTAAAAACCGCCTTGACTGAAGGGATTTAACAGTATAGATTTTGTTTAACGAGAGGCTTGTCTCCCTTTGTTTTTGTGCTGGAAAATATTTCAGGTAATGAGAAAGTCACAAGTATGTATTACAATACGATAATGGCCGGTTTCGGCGGACAGGGAATAATGTTGATAGGAAACCTCCTCGCCTACTCCGCGATGAACGAAAACAAGAATGTAACCTATATGCCGTCGTACGGCGTCGAGATGAGGGGCGGCACCGCTAACTGCACCGTGGTCATATCGGACGGCCCGGTGGGCTCTCCCATCATCGGCCACCCAAAGAGCGCTATCGTCATGAACAAGCCGAGCCTCTTGAGGTTCGGGCCGAACATCGTGGAGGGGGGTCTGCTTCTTATCAACTCCTCCCTCATAAGCGAGTTGGTAGACGACAGGCTCGACCTGAAACAGATAAAGGTTCCCGCAAACGAGAAGGCGGGGGAGCTCGGAAACGACAAGATGGCCAACATGGTGATCTTCGGGGCCTTTCTCCAGCTGACCAAGGTGGTAAAACCGGATACCGTCTTTGAGGCCTTCAAGAAGGTACTGGACGAGAGATACCATAAGCTGATACCGAAAAACGTCGAGATGATAAAGGCGGGAATGAAATTCGCCGAGGACCAGGACGGCGGTTGATCGCCAAAAGCCGCCGGGTCAAAAGAGGGCCGGCCATTAATACGGTTGGTAGTTGATTTATAAAACAAAGTAAACTTTATATATCATTCCCTTGGGAAGCGGAAACCCAGAATATTCTGTCATTCCCGTGCAAACGGGAATCCAGTGAATATTTTCTGGATTCCCAGTCGAGCTGGGAATGACAGTATAGCTTCCCAACCAAATTTGGAATGACAGTATAGGTCTTCTGGATTCCCAGTGGTGCTGGGAGTGAAAAAAAAGAAAAGAATTTGAGAAAATCAAGATACCTCTATTAAAGGAGGCGTAAATGACCGAGGACCTAAAGGTTGGGGAAAAGATAAAGCTGCTTCGGGAGAAGATGAACCTCTCCCTTTCCGATCTGGCCGACCGATCCGGTTTTTCAACGGCCATAATATCCCAGATAGAAAACCACATGATCTCTCCTCCACTGGGGACGATCATAAAGTTTTCCAAGGCCCTCGAAGTGCAACCCGGCTACTTCTTCAAGGAGGAGCCGACATCCCCGTACGTGATTGTGAGAAAAAACGACAGGACCGAGGTCTCCAGGGTCGCATCCAAGGAGGGGGTGAGCTACGGCTACTCCTACGAGTCGCTGGGGGCCGACAAGAAGGATAGAAAGATGGAGCCCTTCGTCGTAACCCTCGAGCCGGGCACAGTGAAGAAGGTCAAGCAGTCCACCCACGACGGCGAGGAGTTCATCTTCGTCCTCGAGGGTGAGATGGAGGTGACCCTCGGCGACCACTCCGACGTCCTCTCACCTGGAGACTCGATCTACTACGACTCCACGATCCCCCACAAGGTAACGGCGGTGGGGGAAACCCCCGCGAAGATCCTCGCCGTCCTCTTCACCGGCGAGAAGTAGGCCCCTGCAATTTTTTTTGAGCTGATCTGAATATCTCAAACCGACAGTTCTTTTAAGAAAAGGGTATTTGAAGATTTAATAGATATTGTCTTTTACGGCAAAGTAATGCCTAATTTTTAATAACACTATTAATGCAAATGGAGGAGAAAAATGAAGAATTCAAGATATACTTTGATTTTGGCTATGACAGTTCTTCTTTTGACACCATTAGCATGTAAGTCTCAGATAAAGGCAGAGAGGTTGTATGAAGAAGGGCTTGAGTATATGAACCAAGAGAATCTCGACAAGGCCCTGGAATCCTTTAATAGATCTATTGAGATCGACCCGGCTGGGAATCCCGAGGCATACTTTTATCGGGCAAAGGTCTATGAATCCATGGGCAAACACGAGGACGCGGCTTTCGACTATTTGAAATCTTGCGAGCTGGGCTCCGCTCACTGTGCCGAGGTAATTTCCGATAAGATGGTTAACTTTCAAAAGGTCCCGAAAAGTGAATGGGAGGTTGGGGATTTTGGGTATCATATTGATCCTCAAGGGAAAAACAGTTATGGACCTCTGAACGCCGTGGACGGGTTTTCAAGAACGGCGTGGGTTACGAAAGATGACCCATCGTCCATCCTTGGAGACATGATGATCGGGTTTAAATCCACGTCCGATGCCGCCGTGAGCAAATTTACAATCCGCAGTGGATATTGTAAGAGCATGGATATATGGAAGAAGAACTCCCGCGTAAAAAAGGTGACTGTAATCATCAACAGTAAACCCGTGGAGGTTTTTAAATTGAAAGATACTATCGATGAGCAAACATTTTCATTGGGTAAAAATTATAGTCTTAAAGCCGGTGATGTCATTTCATTTCTCATCCTCGAAACCTATCCGGGAAGCAAATACACCGATGTGGCGATTTCTGAATTACGCCTGGCCAACGATATTGAAACGGTAATGAATGACACCGATACGATTCCCCTTCCAATGACTCTTTACCCTTATTCCCCCATGCTTGGTGGCAATCCA
>CAZIWT010000033.1:0-27625 GCA_964542895.1 uncultured Thermodesulfobacteriota bacterium | reverse complement strand
TTCTGTGACCTATATCAACAAAAAAAGTTATTTTTTTCACTTTTTATTATGGAATCCAGTGTAAAAAGTTGTCCTAAAAGTCTTTTTAGGTGCTTAAGATGAAACTGGTTCGTTGCGTCGCAAAACGCCTCAGACGGGTCGGGATGGACCTCCATGAATACGCCGTCCACGCCGACCGCCACCGCCGCCCTGGCAAGGGGAGGGATAAACCTTCTGTCGCCCCCGGTCACGCCGTCCGCTCCCCCGGGCAGCTGAACGCTGTGGGTTGCGTCGAAGACCACAGCCGGGTGTTCCTCCTCCTTAAAGGGATGGGGTTTCCCCTTCTTCATTTTAAAAAGCCCCCCCCGCATGATCGCAATCGATCTAAAGTCGACCACGAGGTTGTGATACCCGAAGGTCGCCCCCCTCTCCGTCAATATGATGTCCTTGTTTCCCTCGCTCTCGATCTTATCCACGATATTGACAACGTCTTCCGGGGCGAGAAACTGACCCTTCTTCACGTTGACCGGCTTTCTCGTCTTTCCCGCCTCCAGGAGAAGATCCGTCTGGCGGCACAAGAAGGCGGGAATCTGCAGGACGTCCAATACTTCCGCCGCCCGCTTTACCTCGTCGACGGTGTGAACGTCGGAGAGAACCGGGACCCCCAGATATTCCCTCACCTTTTTCAAGATATTCAGCCCCTCTTCCATGCCGGGGCCCCTGTAGGACGAGATGCTCGACCTGTTCGCCTTGTCGTAGGAGGATTTGTAGATGTAGGGTATCTTCAGCTCCTCGGTTATCTTCTTTACCGCGGCGCCGGTCTCAAGGGCCTCCCTCTCCCCCTCGATGACACACGGCCCGGCGATCAGGACGAAGGGTCTCCCTCCGCCCATCTCGATATCTCCGATGTTGACGATTCTCGTCATCTTCCCGCCGCCTCGATAAACGATACGAAGAGGGGGTGGGGGTCGTTCGGCCTCGATTTGAACTCGGGGTGAAACTGACACCCTAAAAACCACTTGAGGCCGGGGAGCTCTATTATCTCCACGAGGTTCCTCTTCAAATTTACCCCGGAGACAACCATCCCCTTCTCCTTAACCTCGTCCAAGTATTTGTTGTTGAACTCGTAGCGGTGCCGGTGCCGCTCGCTTATGGGGGTGGTCTTGTACGCCGAAAAGGCGAGGCTGTCGTTTGTCAGCACGCACTCGTACGCCCCCAGCCTCATGGTCCCGCCCAGCTTGTCGATGTTTTTCTGCTCCGGCATGAGGTCTATGACAGGGCACTTTGTATCCGGGTCAAACTCGCTGGAGTTGGCGTCACCGCGCCCGCAGATTTTGCGCATGAACTCCGCCGCCGCAAGCTGCATCCCGAGACATATCCCGAAGTACGGGATATCGTTTTCCCTGGCGTAGCCGGCTGCGGCGATCTTCCCCTCGATCCCCCTCGATCCGAACCCCCCCGGAACGAGGATGCCGTCCGCCTCTTTCAAGAACTTCTCCGGCCCGTCTTTTTCTATCTCCTCCGCGTCAACGAAGTCCAGGTTTACCTTCAGCTCGTTGGCGATGCCGCCGTGTACCAGCGCCTCGTTCAGGCTCTTGTAAGACTCCACGAGGTCGACGTATTTTCCCACGATGGCGATCTTGACCTCTCCCCTCGGATTCTTGGCCCTCTGAACGATCTCCTCCCAGGCCGTGAGGTCCGGCGCCTTTGTCCACATGTTGAGCTTCTCCACGATCCTGGTATCCAGACCCTGTTGATTGAAGAGAATGGGCACCTCGTATATGTTTTTCACGTCCATAGCCGAGATTACCGACTCCACCTGGACGTTGCAGAAGAGCGCTATTTTCTTCTTGATATCGAGGGAGAGCTCCCTCTCGCTCCGGCAGATGAGTATGTCCGGCTGAACCCCTATCTCCCTCAGCTTCATGACGCTGTGCTGGGTGGGTTTCGTCTTTACCTCGCCGGCGGTGGCGATATAGGGAACGAGGGTGAGGTGGATGTAGAGGGTGTTCTCTGAGCCGAGGTCCCACCGGAGCTGTCTTATCGCCTCCAGAAAGGGGAGACCCTCGATATCCCCGACCGTTCCCCCCACCTCAACGATGACCGTATCGACCCCGTTTGAGAGGCTTACTATGTTTTGCTTTATCTCGTCTGTGATGTGGGGGATGACCTGAACCGTACCCCCGAGATACTCACCCCGCCTCTCCTTTGTTATCACCGAGTCGTATATCTGGCCCGTGGTGATGTTGTTGACCTGTCCCATCTTCGCGGTGGTGTACCTCTCGTAGTGACCCAGGTCGAGGTCCGTCTCCGCCCCGTCGTCGGTCACGAACACCTCCCCGTGCTGGAACGGATTCATCGTGCCGGGATCTACGTTGATATAAGGATCGAGCTTCAAAAAGGTAACGGTAAGCCCCCTGCTTTCCAACAGCGCCCCGATGGAGGCCGCGGCCAGCCCCTTTCCCAGAGACGACAGGACACCGCCGGTTACGAAAATGAACTTAGAGCGTCTCATAGTATCAACTTTCCTTCTCTTACAAGGTTTTCCAGCCTATCGAGGTCCTCCGGCGTATCGATCCCCACCAGGTCGTACTCGGTGTTTATTACCTTTATCCTGTACCCGTTTTCCAGCACCCTCAGCTGCTCAAGGCTCTCCGCCCTCTCCAAAGGCGTCATCGGAAGCTTTATATATTTATCCAGGAAGTCTCTCCTGAAGACGTAAAGCCCGATATGTTTCTTGCACAAACCCAAGGAGGGATCGAAGCCCATCTTCCCGCCGGCACTGTCGTCACGACAAAAGGGTATCGGGCTCCTCGAAAAGTAGAGGGCGTATCCCCGACTGTCCGTAACGACCTTGACGACGTTGGGAGACATGAGGTCCCCCTCCTCCACGATGTCGGCGGAGAGTGTCGACATCTCGAGCCCGGGGTCGTCAAGGAGGGGCCTTACAGCCTCGTCTATCGCCCACGGCTCTATGGCCGCCTCGTCCCCCTGAACGTTCACGACGACCTCACACCGGATATCTTCAACCGCCTCGCCGATTCGGTCCGTCCCGGTCCTGTGCTCCCTGGAGGTCATAACGACCTTGGCGCCGAAAGCGGCAATCGAATCGGAGACTGCATCTGCAATCCTCCGGTCATCGGTGGCGACGATGGTCTTATCCACGGTTTTCGCCGCGGCGGTCCTCCGGGCGACGTGCTCTACTATCGGCCTCCCGTCGAGCAGAGCCAGGAGTTTCCCCGGAAACCTCACCGAGTCGTACCTCGCCGGAATTACGGCAACCACGCGGGTCAAAAACCTACTCCCAAAACCTTTTCAAAAATCTGCGGGTCATTCAGCTCTTCAATCCCGACCCCGCCGTTAAAAGAGAGCCCCATAAAGATTTTTACCCCAAGCCGTAAAATACAACGACCCGCCCGACCGTGTCAAGAAATGGACGTAAAAAATGATGCTCCCCCAGCCCCCCCAGACCTAAAAAAATCAGTGACGGATCTCGACGACCGAGCCGACCTTCACTGCCTTCATCAGCTTTTCGAGGTGCTTGTTATGGAGCCTCACACAGCCCCTCGATACCGGCATCCCTATCTTCTCCGGTTCGTTGGTTCCGTGAAGGCCGATCCCCGTCCATGGCTGGGTGGCGAGCCTGATAAACCAGGGACCGTAGGCGTACTCCCCCTCGAATATCCACGAGGAACTGTCCTCTACCGAGACCACCTTAAAAGTCCCCTCCGGGGTGCGGTTGTCCCCCACCTCCTTCTTGTCATCGAGGTCCGGGTTCTTACCGATGGAGACCGGGTATTCAAAAAGGAGGTTGCCCGAGAGGTCGTACCCCCTCAGCATGAAATCGGTCTTCTTGATCACGATCCTGACCTCGGGGATATCCTCGTCCTTGTCAAGGCCCAGCCGCGCCTTGGTCCTCGGATCGAATTCGAGACCCAAGACAACTATCACGTCCTTCAGGTTTTCAACCTCCGTCATCTCCCCGTAGCCCACGGCCTCCCTGGCCTCCGTGGCCACATCCAAGAGCTTCGGGGGATAATATATCATCGTCTCGTGGAAGTAGCGGTCCGCGTCGTCCGGGGTGTAAAACTTGTATTTCCTGGAGAGATTGTGATCGATCTTCACCGACATGTTTTTCGCAAGTCCCCTTCGCCTTGTGGAGTTCAGCACCAGAATCATATTCTCCACCTTCATGGTCTCGAATGTCGGTACAACGGCGTCCATCCCGAGGATCACCTGAACGCTCCCCTCCGATACCTCCTCCTGGGGGAGAAGCTTTCCCACCTTTACGATCTTAAAGATATCCTTTGCGTAGTCCTCATCCACCGGATTGTATATTATCTCCGTCTCCACCCTGTAATCCGCAAGGTTTTTCGGCTCCCCCACAATGTATTCATTCTCCACCAGCTTCTTGTTCACCTCCCTGGCGAGCCCCTTCACGCCGACCTTCGTGCAGTATGCCCTGGCGCCGTTGTAGACGTTGACCATTGGCTTTGCCTTTCTCGGAATTATCGGCGAGCCGCACCCGGAGAGAAAAAGGAGGGCGTAGATCAAAAGACACGAAACAGCGATGCCAAACCACCTTGAAATCACCCTTTTGTTCATCATTGTGATATTTTTATAAAACACCATTCAATCCTTTTTTTTATTTACTCTATCGTTTCCCGTTAAATTTGACCACCTCGGCTATTATAGTTTAGTGGTCCCGTGATTGTCAACAAAAACCTCCCCGATCGCTACCGCAGGAGAGCGATGGTACCCCATAGGTCGCTTAATTCAAAAACAAAAAACGTTTCTTACCTGTCTTGTCATAAGGAAGGCCAAAAAAGAGTCTCCCCTCAAGTGCGGTCGACTTACCTTGCAATTCAACTGCTTTAAAAGGTTATTCAAATACAAGACGTTTTTTTATTTTTTACAATAACTATTGTATTTACAAAGTATCTATTTTATAATATAATTCTCAAAATTTTAATAATATATATATTCCGTCTATGCGAGTTAACTTCCCGAAAAAAGAGATGATCATGAAGATCGTCTATTTCGGCCCCAGTCAAGGGGGGAAGACCACAAACCTTCGGTATATTCACACCCGTCTTTCGCCCGAGGTAAAGGGACGATTCATGTCCATCAACACCCAGGAGGACAGGACGCTCTTCTTCGACTTCTTCGATGTTACGACATCGGCGAAGATACGCGGCGGTCGAATCAAAGTTCGCTTCGAGCTTTACACCGTCCCGGGCCAGGTCAAATACGAGGAGACAAGGAGGCTCGTGATGAGGGGGGCGGACGGCGTTGTCTTCGTATCCGACTCCCAGGAAGACAAGATGGCGGAAAATATCTACTCCAGGGCGGACTTGGACGAGATCCTCATGCACTACCGCCAGGACCCCAAGATTTTTCCCACCGTAATCCAGTACAACAAGCGCGACCTCCCAAATGTCTGCTCAATCGAAAAACTGAGAGAGGCCCTGAATCCGAGAAACAATCCCGATTTCTCATCCATCGCCATTACGGGCACGAACATCATGGAGACCTTAAACAAGGTGTCCTCGGAGATAATAAGGACAAACAGAAAGAGGTTCATGTAGATAGGTCGTACTTTTTTACATCTCAAGAGGGGCAGGCCAATTCTAATTTCAGACCAATATTGGGGGTTAGGCTGATTCTGGGGGCGGGCACTTTTGGGGGTAGGTCAATTTTAGGGGCAGGCTAGTTTTAGGGACTGGCTAATTTTGGGGAGGCCGATGATTTTTTAAGGGGCCGTACACTTTTCGGAGGGCCGGTCTTTTTTTGGGGTAAAGAGGCGTGTTTCATCTTAATCAAGACACCCCTATTTTATATATTAACAAAGGATTAAAGGAGGAATTTGTGAAAAAAGGTCTACTTCTAACAGCTATAATCTTAGCGGCTTTTTGTGTGTCCACGTGCAATTCTAAAGAGATAGTCATAACCTCGGGTGAAAACAAAACCGGAAGGGATATAACCCTGATCGTCGAAGGCGGAGAGCACTACACCCACATGCTCAAGGTAATGAAGTTTTTCAAAGTCAAGACGACCCCGCAGATAGCCGTGTGGATCGAAGACACCGACGGCAATTATGTCGAGACAATCTATGTTACCAAAAGGGCCGGAACCCAGGATTGGAGAAAGACCCCGGGGGAGGGCGTGCCGATCGAAAAGATCAGGAGGAAGTCCTCGCTCCCCTATTGGGCGCACAAGAGGGGCGTACTCTACGAGGACGGACTGTATCTCCCAACAAAAGACAAACCCCTCCCGGACGCCGTCACGTCGGCCAGCCCGAAGGGGAGCTTTTCCCTTGTGACAAAGGTCCCCGACACCCTGACTAAATTCGTCATCCTGGCCGAGTTCAACAACTCCGGTGATTTCAACGATTTTTACACCGAGGACGCAAAGCCGGGAGACCCGGGCTACACGGGAGGTATCTATGCAGGGGGGCAGCCCGCCGTCGTCTATGCGGTGGAGATTGACCTGACGTCGGGGGCGGAGAGCTACGAGATGAGGCTCATCGGGCACTCCAGCCCGGACGGAGAGAGCGGTAATCTGTATGAGGATACCTCGAAGATAACCACGGGCCTTCACCTCATAAAGAAGATAAAGGTGAACTTCAAGTAAAAACCTTCAGCCAAATAAATCACTGTTTGTCTTTGTTGTCGAAATGTCTTTCAAGGCCGAGTTTTTACCTACAAATCCTCTTCGGCCTGAACGGCGAGAGGACTCGAAGACAGGTCCCTATCTTTCCAAATGATCTTTTTAAGGGATTGATAGGGGAGAGATAGAGATTATCGGGGGGCGGCCTTTTACGGCAGCCCCCTTTTTTTGGACGAAATCAAGCATCAGGCCCGACTGATAGAACCGCCAATCGACAAAGGACTGAAAATCTCCCCTAACCACCCCCCAACAGCGTGGCAAGCTTTACCTCGTCCCCGTCCGTGAGAGCTTCATCGAGGTCCCTTCTCTTCCCGTTGACGTATGCTACCATCTTCAGCCTCTCCGGAATTTTAAGGCGTTTTATCAAAATCTCCGATGTCAATCCCTCTTCCACCTCCATATCTTGATCCTCAGCGTATCTCCTGATGACGCCTATGGGCCTAACCTTTATCCTCATACACTCCCCGAATTTCCGGTCTACCAGACTACCTTTCCCTCCGCCTCCAAACCGTATTCCGATAATGTCCCCATCTCTGGAATTCCCTTATCAGGATCAATGCCGGAAAGTTCGTAGAACCTCTCTTTCATACCGTCGAAGTTTATCTCGATCCCCTCCGGCTCCCCGTCCCTTGCCGGCTCGAGCATCCTCGGGGTCAGCCGGTCGTCCTTCGCGGTCCTCCCGAAGCGAAAGTTTAAAAGCCTCTTCAGGTAGAAGACCCTCCTCCCCGCCTTTAGCATCTCTTCGGCGTCCCAACCGTATCCGGCCACGGAGTTGAAGAGGTCCACCCACTGGGACATAGAGACCTCCCTGTCTGCAAACTGGCAGAAGCAGGCGCTGTTCTCTATGGCTCCCAGGGCCACGGAGAAGAGAGCCGCCTCTGGCTTCTCCTCGTCCGTCATCGGTTCCAGCTCGTATTCAAATCCGACATCCGGGTGGTAGACGGCGCCCATCTCGATAAAGAGCATCGGATCGGCGACGTGGCAGGCCCCTCTGGTACTCAGGGCGTAGGTCAGCGCCAAGCCGTGCCCCCCACCCCTCGGATCATGCATCGGTGCTTCGAGGCCCTTGCTGTGGGTTGTGTAATCGATGGAGCCCTTTCCTATTTTCTCGGCGGCCTTGACGCTTCCGTCGGCCAGAAGCCCCCCCAGCTTTCCCTCCCTTTTGGCTATCTTCGGCAGGATAACGTCGATTACCGTCTCCATATCGCCCCACTTGAGCTCCACCCCGTCCGTATCATCTGCCGTGAGGTGCCCCTTCTCGAAGGCCTCCATTGCCCAGGCTATCGTAACGCCGCAAGATATCGTATCCACCCCCATATCGTTACAGATCCGGTTTGCCTTGCAGGTCGCCGCGAGGTCCATCGAGTTCATCATCGACCCGAAGGAGGCGATCGTCTCGTACTCAGGACCGGGGCCCTCGGGTATCTTAAAGGAGCCTTCCTTGACCTCCACAATCCTCTTACACGCCACCCCACAAAACACACAGGCGCCCCGCTTGGTCAGATAGGTGTCTGTCAGGGTGGCTCCTGTCAAGGCGTCTGCCATCTCCTCCCAGAAATTCGAGGTCCAGTTCTTTATGGGGACGTCTCCCGCGTAGACCCCACCCTCGAGGTTTGCGGCGGTTCCGTTTTCGTGAAGGACGTCGGAGGCCAGCGCCTCCTTGATCTGGGGATTCAGCACTTTCCTGATCTCCTCGTATTTATTGGCATCGGAGAGCCTCATCTCCTTCTTGGAAGCCATGACAACAAGTCCCTTCAGGTTCTTTGCCCCCATAACGGCGCCGAATCCTGTGCGGCCGAAAGCATGGTGCGCCTCGTTCATAACGTTGGCAAACAGCACCTTGTTTTCACCCGCCGGGCCGATTAGTATCGTGCGTGCGTTTTTGCCGTACCTTTCCTTGAGGGCACTGTTGGCTTCCTCTATCCCCGCTCCCCAGAGGTCACCGGCGTCCACGATCTCCACCCTGTCGTCATCGATCACGATTAGGGAAGGCCCCTCGGCTTTTCCTACAATAATGATCCCGTCGTAGCCCGCGTATCTCAACTCCGGGGCGAAGTAGCCGCCGCAGGAAGAGTCGGCCCAATTCCCCGTCAGCGGGGAGCGGCCGGCGGCGGAGTTCCTGCTTGCGCCGGAGAGCCTGAGCCCGGCAAAAGGGCCGTTCATGAAGATCAACATCGCCTCCGGAGAGAGGGGATCGACATCGAAGTTTCCCCTGTCCCAAAAGATCTTCGCCGCGAGACCGCTGCCCCCGATGAATTTCTTGTAGTTGGAGTCGGGCGGATTAATTGTTCCTATGGTTGACTTGGTCAGGTCGATATCAAGGACCTTACCGGTATTTCCGAACATAGTTTCCCCCTTTTTCAGAGCGAAAAAAACTAAAAGATATTTTCTTTAACTGGACACCGACGATAAATCCTCAAAAGTATGAGCGCCGATTTATTTATCGTAGACGAGCCTCTCTTCTACGGCCAAAATGTCGATAACCCTCTTTCCCTGATTGAACCTTGCGCTTTCACGCACCTAATTATGCGATGATGTCATAGATATCTTTGCAGGCTGTCCGTTAAAGCTCTCTTTAAACGAAAAACAAGATAAAATAATTACAGCTTCTTGTCCCCCCATCCGAGCTCGTCAAGTACCTCGTTGTAAAAGACCGCCACCTTCTTGAGCTTCGGGGCGAGCTTCAAAAGGCCCGTTGCGGAGCCCTTGACTATTATCTTTTTCCTGGTTATTGCCATGACCGGGTTCAGCTTGTTCGACCAAGAACGGTGGGCGTCGTCGGCGGAGAGGCTCATTATAAGGTCGGGGTCATCTTTCGGCTTTCCCTGCCCCGATTTAACGTTACCGCCGCGGCAGTCCACCCAAAACGAGCACTCCGGGCCGTCCTTGGTGTAGTCGAACCAGATCAACTGGTTGACCTTTTTGAGCCCTTCGCTCAACTCCTTGTCATTCATACACTTGTCGAACATCTTCAAAAAAGCCTCGATCGGCTCCTTTTCGCTACTCCAGAATTCCATTTTTCCCTCCTAAAAAACGCTATTATTTTTACATCGCTTCAAGATAGAGTTTCAAAATATCCTCTTCCTCGAGATAGCGCGGATTATATCCCACCTGGGAATCGCCCGATGCGATCTCCACGAGCTCCTGGAGCTTCTCCTTATCGTCGGGAACGTCGAAATCCTTCAGGGTCTCGGTAAGCCCGCACTCTTTTTTCAGCCTTCTTACCTCGCCGGCGGCAAGCCTTCCGGCCTGTTTCGGGTCGATCTTGGTGCAGTCTATATTCATGGCGTCGGCGATTATCAGAAATTTCTCAGGGACCTCATTGGAGTTGAACTCCATAAGGAGCGGGAGCATGATACCGTTGGCTACTCCGTGGGGAATCCCGTAGACGCCCCCCAGGGCGTGCGCCGTTGCGTGGACGCCGCCCGTCATCGAGTTTCCGAATCCCATTGCCGCCATGGTGCTGGCAATCAGCATGAACCCCCGGGCGTCGACGTTCTCCGGCTCCTTGACCGCTACGGGGAGATATTTCATAATGAACCTTATAGCGTGGAGGCACAATGCATCGGCAATAGGCTCCGAGGCGGTGGCGGTAATGCCCTCAATGGCGTGGGTCAGGGCGTCCATCCCCGTAGAGGCCGTTATCTTCGGGGGGAGCTTTACCGTAAGCTCCGGGTCGAGCATGGCGATGTCGCAGCTGCAGTAAGGATGCGCCACCGACAGCTTCAGGTGTTCCTCAACGTCCAACACCACCATCCCGAACGTCACCTCACTTCCGGTGCCAGCCGTAGTGGGAAAGGCGATGTGGGGCGGCAGGCGCTTTGCCGTGTCGTAGAGGGCCGCCTGATCCGCCAACGGCTTGAAGTCTTCGTGCCCCTCCCCGACCATGACGTTCACCGCCTTCGAGGTGTCCATCACGCTCCCCCCGCCGACCACCACCATCGAGTCCGCGCCCACTTCCCTGTAGTACTTCGCGCCCTTGTTAATTATGTCGATCCTGGCGTCCTGAACGATCCCGTCGAAGACGCCGACCAGCTCAAGCTCCGACTTCTCTATCTCATCGATAACCATCTGGGCGACGCCGGCGTCTACCACCCCCTTGTCTGTAAAGACGACCGCCTTCTTTCCCCCAAGCTCGTTCATCTCGTAGGCAAGCTCCGCCCTGAGCCCGGGGCTGTACATAATCTTCGGCCTGTTTGCCCAGCTGAAGAAGGGATCGAATTCGATATCCGGGTATTTCATAATGACCTCCAAAAATAGATAAGGATATAAAGGCTTTTAGCTGTCAGACCGATCTTTTTGGTGTCGGTCTAAGTGTATTCAATAAAATATTAAAGGATCGCCTCTATTTTAGGCTATTTTTTACCTGAAGAGTAGGCTTTTTTATGTGTCAGGGATAAAAACTTATTTTCGATCCTTTGTACCGAGTTTTATAATCCAAGGGGAGGATCCTAAATCAACAAGGAATTGTACCGCCATCGCTATGTCATAATCCCTGCTTTCTATTTTTCGCTCTTCGCGTCCGGCGCCTCCGGCAGTGAATCCACCTCAAGGATGTAATCCAAAAGGATACGGTAGCTCTTGAAAAAGACCTCTTTGTCGATAACCGAGGGATTGTCGAATTTCGAATCGAGGATAAATAGGTCGTAAGGCATTATGCCGTCAAGCGTAATGGCGGGGATTCCCGCATTGAGAAAAGGGACGGAATCGGTACGGACATATTTTATGGAGACCGGGGAGAGGTCGAACCCGAACTTCTCACCCACATCCACAAAGAGATTTTCAAGGGAATCGGATGATCCCTCCGGCCAGGGGTGGGGGAGCGTAATTCCGAGGCAGTCGAAGTTAATTGCCGCGTGAATCTTCCCCGGCATATATCTGCTCTTCTTTATAAAGGCCTTGGATCCCAGAAGACCCTCCTCCTCCCTGTCGAAGGCGATGAACAGAAAGTCGTGCCTGAGCTCACGCTCCTTGAGTCCCTTGTAAAGTGCCGCCATCATCAGGACGCCGCTGTAGTTATCCAGAGCGCCTACGCCTTCCCCCTTCATGTCGAGGTGGGAGGAGACAATGATATGCCCGTCTCCCTCTCCACCGCCCCCCCCGTTAAAATTGATCGGGACGTCGATCGGGACGATGATGTTGCCCGGACAGCTGCTCCCCCCCTCGATTCGCTCGACGTGGACAACTTCCGCCCCGACGTTTCTGAAGATGCCAACTATATCTCTGCAGCGGTCACCCCTCGATCGGGGGATATCGGTGAATTCTCCCCAGATTTCGGAGAGGTGCTCTGCCTCCTGTCCGTAGAGGGGTACTGTGAAAACCGCGACCGCAAAAAGGAAAAGAACCGAGATTTTAAGTGTGTGTCCGATCTTCATAATGATCCCGAGTGAAAAAACTGGTCAATTATAGACCATATCGATCCCTTTGAAAAGGATTAAAAGAAAGGTGAGGTTTTTTAAGAAAGAACAGAGACTGGACGAGAAAAACTCCATTATAACGCCTAAAGTCTTGACTATCATTTCCGATTCTGATACCATCTCCAACTTGTTTTAACTAACCTGTACGAGATAAACATGGGAATCAAGATCGCGATCTGTGAGGGCGTAGCGCCCCCTAATCTTGAAAAAGACGGCACATATGACCAAGAGAAGATGGAGATATCCTTGCCCCACGGGGCCTTTTCCCTGGGCGCCGGGGGATTTCTCTTCTCCGAGACCTGCAAAGACGGCGACCTGAGAAAGGGCGAAAACCTCTTCTGGCTCAAGTTCCCGGAAATAAAATTTATCAAGACCATCGACGACCAAATATTGTTCAAGAACTGGGACCTCTGCCCGAACTGCGAGGTGATCGACGACGTCTTTAAGATCAACGAGAGAAAGGAGATCACCCGCTACTGCAGGAGGTGCGGGGCCGAGCTCAATATCAAAGATTAGGGCAAAGATTAGGGCGCGGTTAAAAGAGGGGGGCTGAAAGGAACAGACTGTTCTTTAAGGTTGATCAGTTAGAGGGAAAAGGGAAGGGGAGGGCGGAAAGGCCCCGACATGTTATTGATGTTTATCGATTGGATGGAAGCGGCAAGGGGATCAAACGGCCGTTTAAGGCCTTAAGGTAATCACGGCATAGTTCCTCATATTAATAAACGGTGGAGGATCAAAAGCCCGCTTAAGATATTCGGTTGTCTAACCTTCCATCCTCCCCGGCCATCAAAACCCTGGGCGCTTTAAGAGCTACCACCCTTTTTTATCCCGAGGAAAAAGAACGTCACTAAGATTTTTGGCCTAAAAAACTTCCAGTTAAGTTAAAAACGGCCCTATTCCTTCCTCCTCTCGGTGGCTATGGAGAGCCTCGAAAAACCGGTTCTTTTGGCGTTGTCCATCACCTCGACGACGGTCCCGTGGTTCGCCTTTTCATCCGCCTGAATGATGAGATTCGCCTTAGGCTTATCCTTCTTTTTCTTCAGGAGCTCTTTGTAAAGCCCCTCATAAGTGTAGAATTCCTCCCCCAGCTTTATCTTGTTGTCCTTCGTCACGAAAACGATGATGTCCTCCTTCTCCTGGGGGACCTCCTCGACTGTGGACTCCGGGAGGTCCACCTTCAGCCCCGGAGTCAGTATAAAGGTGGTCGATATCATAAAGAAGATGAGGAGCAAGAGGACCACGTCTATAAGGGAGGTGAGGTTTACACTCACGGCCTCTCTCTTTTTGTTGTTTTTCTTGAAATTCATTCCTTCATTCCAAATAAATCGGTAAAAAGCGGCTGCCAAAGGATAGGGGGCTTAAAAAACGGTCCTAACCCCCTTCCCCGATACGCCTCAATCCTCTCCCTTGATGATGTCCACAAGGCTTATGGTGTAAAGCTGCATCTCCGAGGTCAGGTCGCTTGCCCTCCCTATCAGGTAGTGGTATCCGATGAGCGTGGGTATGGCGACCGTGAGCCCCGCCGCCGTGGTCACCAGCGCCACCGAGATGCCGTCCGCAAGCTGCGAGGGGTCACCGACCCCGGCCGACACGATCTTGTTGAACACCTTTATCATCCCCTGAACGGTGCCCAGAAGGCCGAGGAGGGGGCTTATCTGGGCGATGACGGAGAGCACCCCGACGTATCTCTCCAGATACTCCGCCTCCTGTCCCCCCACCTCTTCCACCGACTCCTTTATGACCTCCCTCTTCTTACCGAAGTTTTTCACGGCGGCCAGAAATATCCTCGCCATGGGCGATCGATCTCTTTTCAAGATGTTTGTCACATCGTTTATCCGCTCCTTCTTTACAAGCTCTTCCACCTCGATTACCAGCTTCTGGGGTATGATCTTCTTCCTCCTCAGATAGAAAATCCTCTCCAGAAAGACGCCCAGCGCAATTACCGAACACAACAGTATCGGGATCATAAGGGGACCGCCGTCCACCAATAGATCTAAGAAGTTCTCCATGTTTCCTCCCGCCCAATATATTTATCTATTTGCTTTTTAAAAGCTCCTTAACGGTAACGACCCTGACGGCTCCCGAGGTCAGGGTCGGCTCCATCGACTTCAACGCCCTTATCGTCTCGGACCTGGGGTGACATATCCCCAAGGCCCTGCCGTTTCTCTTCGCCGCGGCGATCAGCTCCTTGATTCTGCTTCTTATGGCGTTCAGGTCGTTTTCGTTGTCGAGGAAGACCGATCTCTCGATCGCCGGAACCCCCATCCTCACCGCCAGCCGATAGGCAACCGTCAGGTGGGTGGTCCTCGAATCTACGAAGAAGAGCCTCCTCTTTCTGATCTCGGTCAACACCAGCTTCATCTTCTCCTCGTCCTGAGTGAGGCGCGAGCCCATGTGGTTGTTGACCCCCGTGATATGGGGGACGGAAGCTAGGTCCGATACAAGGCTGTTTTTAAAGGTATCCTTATCCATAAAGGTAAAGAGTGCCCCCGGCCCCGGGTTCTTGTTCGGGTACTCTATCGGCTCCATAGGGAGGTGAAGCATCACCTCGGCTCCCCTCCTGTGGGCGAGGTTCGCAACGTAAACGGTTGAGGGCTGATGGGGCAGAACGGAAATGGTCACCGGGTACTTCAGCGCGAGGAGTTCCTTTATGAAGCCTTTGCTTATCCCCATGTCGTCCATGATGATGGCAACCTTAGGGGCCGGCTTCACGACAGGGGGCCTTGTAATCCTGGGCGTCTTTGCGACGGAGGTTAGAAACATAAGCCTCCTTACCGGGTAGTCGTAGATGTAAAAATCCAGGCCGAACCCGCCGCCCGAAATATCCGTCTCCCTGATGGAGACGTCGTCGCCGAAGCCCTTCAGCCTCCCCGACAGGAATTCAACGATCTCCCCTTTATCTTCGCCCTCTTTGAGGGAATAGCTCTCGGTAATCTCCCTGAAGTGAACCGCCCCGATCACCTTGGTCTCTTCATCGGAGCTTTTGAGAGAAGAGCCGGAGTATCCGAGATCCAAAAGGGAGCGGCTAATCTCCTCGTTGACCGCCCGGATATCCCTTTCGATCTTGAATGCCCCATCCGGGGTATAAATCGGGGTTCCGGTAACGGAGAGCCCGGGGAACACGGGCTCCACCCTCTTCTTTACCAGGCCGACCGCCGCAAAAATGAGCGCAACGATAACGGAAAGCAAAAGGGCCGAGAGCGCAATATATCTCCCCTTTGTATTTATCAGGTCTTTTATCCTGTTTTTCGGCTTTTTTTTGGGGGAGCGGATGGCCGTCTTTTTAGTCTTGGCCGCCCGCTCCCCCTTCTTTTTATCTTTGGTTTTTTTCGCTTTCATTTAGGGCATGGGGACTATTTATTCAAATCAACCTTCAGGAGATTTCTATACTTGGCCCAATTGTTGATAACCTCTTTGGCCTTTTCCAGCTGAATATCCTTCTTCTTTTTATCCTTATTGTCCTCGACCATCTCCTCCCCATCCACGTCGGCAGCGGACTCATCTTTTTCCACCTCCGGCTCCGGAATCTCTACAACTATGTTCGGCTCGATTCCCTCGCCGTGTATCGACACTCCGCTGGGCGTGAAATATTTCGCCGTTGTAAGCTTTATGCCCGAGCCGTCAGACATGGAGATTATCGTCTGGACGGAACCCTTTCCGAAGCTCTTGGTCCCTACCAGGATCGCCCTTCCGTGGTCTTTCAGGCTGCCCGCCACGATCTCCGATGCGCTGGCGCTCCCGCCGTTGATCAGTATCACCATCGGTATCTCCGGCAGGGTACCGAGCCTGTGCGCCTTGAAGACCATCCTGCTTCCGGCGACCCTACCCTCCGTGTAGACGATCGTCCCTTCGTCCACGAACATGTCGCAGACCTCGACCGATTTTGAGAGGAGACCGCCGGGATCGTTTCTCAGGTCGAGAATTATACCCCTGATGTCTCCATTCGTCTTATCCTCCGCACTTTCAAGGGCCTTTTTGAAATCCTCCGTAGTGGTCTCGATGAAGTGGGTTATCCGGATATACGCGACGTTGTTGTCGTATATCTCATGCTTGACGCTCTTCAGCTTGATTATCTCCCTTACTATGGTGATATTCTTCGGCTTTGTAAATCCTTTCCTCATTATCGCGATGGTGACCTTCGTTCCCTTTTTACCCTTCAACTTCTTCTGCGCCTCCAAGAGGCTGATCCCCTTCGTGGAGACCCCGTCGATGATTACGATCTTGTCGCCGGCCTTGAGCCCGGCCCGCCAGGCGGGGGTGTCCTCTATGGGAGATATGACCGTCAATGTCCCGTCGACGATGCTGATATAGATTCCGAGACCGCCGAAGCTCCCCTTTGTGTCGTCCAGAAAATCCTTGAACTTCTCGGCGGTTATGTAGGCGCTGTGCTCATCCAGAGAAGTAACCATGCCGCTGATGGCCCCGTTTATCATGTCCCTTGTGTTAACCTCGTCCACGTAGTTCTCTCTGATGAGATTCAAGGCGTTTGTAAAGATCTCGAGCTCCTTGTAGATATCGTCTGACTCCGCCAGGACGTTGTCCAATCCCTTCCCCAGCGATACCCCGACCAAAAACACCATCGTCAGAAGCAAAACAAACCTAAGCTTTCCTTTTTTTATTGACATATCCAATTCCCCTTTCTATTTTTTTAAACAGTGTGTTTTCAAAATTCCACTTATCTTTTTACCAGCCAGCCGGCTGGATTCGTCGTCTTTGTATGATGACGAATCTCAAAATAGAGACAGGCCCCCTTTAGAGATCCCGTATCCCCCACGGAGCCTATCGCTTCCCCCGCCTCCACCTTTGTGCCGCCCACCTTAAAGAGCGATTTTGCGTGGCCGTATACGGTGTAGTAGTTGTCGCCGTGATCGACAATAATCAGATTGCCGTAGCCGGGAAAGTAGTCGGCGTAGATAACCTCCCCCTTGGCGACGGAGATGAACTTCGTCCCCTCGGGAGCCTCTATCTCGATTCCCTTGTTGAATATCGGATTTTCGTACTTCGGGTCTTTCCCCTTTCCATAGCTCGTTATCAACTTCCCCTTGACCGGGTAGGGAAGCCTGCCTTTGAGCTTTGCGAAATATCCACCGGCCCCGGGGGATGAATGGGCGTGGCTGAGCCTCTTTTTCCTCTCCCTCTCTTCCTTTTCCCGGGTAAGCTTCTCTAACAGGGCGGTCAGTTTCTTCTTGGACTTCTCAAGCTCTCTCAGCGCCGATTCATATGAGGACTTCTCCTTTCGCACGTTATTTAGATATTTCCTCTTCTTTTCCTTCCCCCGTTTCAGCCTCGTCTCCTTTACAACCACATCCTCCCTGAGCCGGGCAAGCTCGCTTTTCTTTCTTTTCAGTCTGTCTATCGTCTCCGCATAGGCGTCCGCGTTCGCCTTATACACGAAAAAGAGCCGTCTGTCCGCCTCGATTACTGCTGTAAGATACTTCCCCCTCCTCTTCACGTCGGAATAGTCCTCGGCGGAAAAGAGGGCCGGCAGATACCCCGCACCGCCGAGCTTATAGAAGGCGACGAGTCTTTCCTCTATCACCGCCTGCATCTTCTCCATATTCTCCTCAAGCCGCGCCTTCTTTGCTTCGAGGGCCTCTATAGAGGAGGTCGTGCCGTCTATTTTGTAGAGAATATATGAGATCTCCTTTTCGTTCTTCTTCAATTCCCTGTCCATTCGGGAGAGCTCCCCGATAATCGACCTCTCCTTTTTCTTGCTCTTTTTTATCTCCCCCTTCTTATCCCTTATCTTCTTCTCGACCTCGGTCAGCTCGACCTTTTTTTTCCCAATGTTGTCCGCCGCCCCGAAGCCGGGATATAAAAGAAGGCCCGCTAAAAAAACGACGGCAAAGGGAAACAAGAGGCGTTTTTTTTCAGAAATAACCATACCCTATTTGGCCGATTGTATACATTGCCTCTACACTTTCAGCATCCTGCCGAAAGAGATAACGCTTCCAAATAGTCCAAGTGAGATCCCGAAGATCGTCAAGTAAACAATCATATCAGGCTCGAAGAAATTGACCTCAATGGCCCCAAAGAAGAGACCAACGTCCTTGTAATAGTGTTCCATAAAATAGTGATATGTCAAGGACAGCGCCCCAACGGCTATTACGGAGCCTAAAAATCCCTGCATCATCCCCTCGAGGATCATGGGAACCTTGATGAAGAAGTTCGTCCCCCCCACAAGCTTCATTATATCAATTTCGTCCCTCTTGGCGTAGAGGGTCAGCTTGATGGTTATGGCTATTATCGCTATCACCGCCACAGACAGCACAGCCCCGATGACTATCCCCACTATCCTTACGATCTTTTGGACCTCGTAGAACCTGGAGAGCCACTCCCTGGCGAACACGACGTCGTCCACGCCGTTCATCCTCTCAATCTTCTTCGCCACGAGGGCCACGTCCTCGGGCGTCCTGAAGCGCTTTTTGAGCTTCACCTCGAAGGACGCCGGGAGCGGATTTTTCGACAGCCCCTCCAGGACGTCGCCCTGACCCGAGAACGCCTCTCCCATATATTCAAGGGCGTCTTCCTTGGAAATGTACGATACCCCCTCCACCTCCTTGATCTCGATGATCTCCTTTTTGAGCTCACCGGCCGCCTCGTCCGACAGGAAGTCTGCGAGATATGCCGTAATCTGAACCTCCTCTCCCAGGCTGACCAGAAGCTCGCTCAAATTTATGTAAAGAAGCAGATATGTAAAAAAAATAAAGAGTGCTATTGAAATCGTCGTAATCGAAAGGAGATTAACCAGAGGATATGCCCTGATATTTGAGAGGGTCTTTCTTAGGAAATAAGAAGTCCTCGTCAATAACATCTACTGTACAATCCTTCCCCGATCGAGAGACACAAGCCTCTTGTGAAACCGCTCGACGATATCCTTGTTGTGAGTGGCCATGATTACCGTGGCCCCCCTCTTGTGTATGTAGTCTAAAAGTCTGATTATATCGAGGGTAAGCTCGGAATCGAGATTTCCGGTAGGCTCGTCCGCAAGGAGTATTGGGGGCTCGTTCACCACCGCCCTCGCAATCGCCACCCGCTGCTGCTCTCCGCCCGAGAGCTCCAGGGGGTAATGTTTATATTGCTCGCTCAATCCGACAAATTTAAGCACCCTCATAACCCTTTTTCTTGTCTCCCGCCTCGGCAGTCCCAAAACCTCCAGGGGAAATGAGACGTTTTCGAAAACGGTAATCGAGTTCAGGAGCTTGAAATCCTGAAATACAACCCCGATGGCCCTCCTTAGATACGGGATCTTCCTCCTCTTTAATGTGTCGATATTAAGATCGTTTATTAAAATCTGGCCCTTGGTCGCCCTTTCCGCCATGAAGAGGAGCCTCAAGAGCGTGCTTTTCCCGGCCCCGCTGGGCCCGGTGATGAAGACGAACTCCCCTCTGTCCACGTGCAGATTTATATCGGAAAGGGCATCAACTCCCGTGCCGTAATTCTTGTATACGTGATAGAGGCGAATCATTTTGAGTATTTGCGCCCCTTTAAACCGTTTCCAAAATTAACCGCTGAAACCACACATATATTGAGGCGGTAATAATAAGGATGTCGCCCCCCCTCTGATTACAGGCTTGATCCTCCAAAAAAAAATCATTACCCGGAGATAAACATCCACCTTTTAAAGAATATCTCTTTCCCGGAAATGATTTTTTACCGTTCTTGATTTAATCCTCTGATCCCGATTCCTCCGCCGCAAGGTAATCGAGGATGACCTCGTCCAACGACTTTTCCGATATCACTCCGTCCCCAAAATCCAGCTCCTCCCCGGTCGTCTCCAGCTCCTCGATCGTCTCGGGAACGTCTTCGGGTATATCAACCTTCGGTATCTCTTTATCACCGTCAAATACACCGTTTTTCAGGTCGTAGAGCATCATCTTATGCTGCTCCTTCATTATCTCCTTGACAACTTCGTCCATCTTGTCGGAGTTTAAGATATCTGAATAGCTTGTGCGCTTTGACGAAAGAATCGTCCCAGATTTGTAAAGGAGCGTCGTAATGACCGGATTATCAACTCCGCTGTCCTCGGTCTGGACATGATAGAGGATACCCTTGTAACGAACGTTATGATTAAATCCCGGTATCATAACTTACATAATTCCTAATTCTCTCATTCACCTGAAAAACCTATGCCTGCTCATCTCACCGATGAATTTTTAGATATATACGCCCAACCTATACTGAAAATTTATACCATATTTCAAGATTATTCGCAAGAAAATTCATTCAAAGAGGCCCTTTTGAGCGCCCTTGGGCCTCCTCTTGAAGTGCTCATACGCGAGCCGCGTGGCCACCCTGCCCCGGGGCGTCCTGTTGATGTATCCCTCCTGGATAAGATACGATTCATAAAGATCCTCTATAGTGTCCTTCTCCTCGCTGACGGCCGCAGAGAGGGTCTCTATCCCGACGGGGCCGCCGTCGAACTTGTCGATGATCGTCAACATCAGCTTTCTGTCCATCTCGTCGAAGCCCGCTTCGTCGACGTCAAGCATATAGAGGGCCTCTTTTGCCACCTCCTTCGTGATGACTCCGTCCGCCTTTACCTCCGCAAAGTCCCTGACCCTCCTCAAAAGCCTGTTGGACACCCTCGGGGTCCCCCTGGAGCGCGACGATATCTCCCACGCCCCGTCGTCGGTCACTTCGACGCCGAGGATCTTGGCCGAGCGAATGGTGATCTTAAGGAGGTCTTCGCTCGTGTAGAAATCGAGTCGGGACACCACGCCGAAGCGGTCCCTCAGTGGGGATGTGATGAGCCCCGCCCTGGTGGTCGCCCCTATCAGCGTAAAGCGGTTGAGCCCCAGCTTTATGCTCCGGGCGCTGGGCCCCTGCCCGATCACCACGTCTATCTCGTAGTCCTCCATCGCCGGGTAGAGGATTTCCTCAACGATCGGGCTCAGCCTGTGAATCTCGTCGATGAAGAGGATCTCCCTCTCCTCGATGCTGGTGAGGATCGCCGCCAGGTCGCCGGGACGCTCTATGACCGGCCCGGACGTTGCCCGAATCCCCACGCCCATCTCGTGGCAAATTATATGGGCGAGGGTGGTCTTTCCCAGTCCCGGCGGGCCGTAGAGGAGGACGTGATCGAGCGTCTCCCCCCTCTTCAGGGCCGCCCGAATGAAGACGTCCAGGTTCTCCTTTATCCCCGCCTGCCCCACGAACTCCGACAGAAGCCGGGGCCTCAGACCCTCCTCGTACTTGACCTCGTCCTGGGCCCTCGTGGGACTGCTGATGCGTTCATCCATTTAATTTCCTTAACTCCCCGAGAGAATCTTGAGAGAATCCCTCAACACCTCCCCCGGGTCTTTCCCGTCCGCGGCATCCCCTCCAACACCCACCCCTCCCCCGCCTTTGAGATTTTTGACGGCCGTCCTGACCGCAGATTGCGCCTGCTCTCTCTTATATCCGAGGTTTATCAGCGCCTCGGTAACGTCGGAGATCAGAGCCGAATCCACATCAACCCTCTCGATCCCCTCCTTCCTTATCCTCTTCTCGAACTTACCCTTGAGCTCCAGGACTATCCTCTCGGCCGTCTTTTTGCCGACGCCGGGAACCGCCGTCAGCCTCTCCGGGTCCCCGGCGAGGACCGCGTCCTCGAGCTCCGCCGGCGACACCCCGGAGAGTATCGCCACGGCGGCCTTCGGCCCCACGCCCGAAATCCCGATGAGATCGATAAAGATTATCCTCTCCCTCCCACTCATAAAGCCGAAGAGGACGATCGCGTCCTCCCTGACGTATGTGTAGATATGAAGGGAAGTCTCGCCTCCCACGTCGGGAAGCTCCGAATAGGTCGTGAGGGGCAGAAACACCTGATAGCCCACGCCGGATACGTCAAGGACGATGGAATCGAGAGACTTTTGAACTATTCTCCCCCGAAGCAGTGCTATCATGCCCGCTCCTTGCTTGATGTGACCTTAAAGGTATGAAGGTGACAGAGGGCAACGGCGAGGGCGTCGCACGCATGGCTTCCCACGTCGTTCGGGAGCTCGAGTATCCGCTTGATCATCTTTTCGACCTGGAGCTTTTCTGCGGCCCCGTACCCGGTCGCCGCCGCCTTCACCTCCCTGGGGGAATACTCGTAGACAACGAGGCCGGCCCTCGCCGCCGCAAGGAGGATAACGCCCCTGGCGTGGCCGAGCTTTATAACGCTCTTCACGTTCTTGGCGTGAAAGATCCCCTCCACCGCCACGGCGTCCGGGGATGTCTTTTCGATGACTTCCTCCGTCTCCCGAAAAATCGTCTCCAGCTTCTCCGCCATGGTAAGGCGAGGGGCCGGCTTTATCTCCCCCGCCGACACAACCGTGGGCAATTTTCCTCCCGTTATCACGCCGTAGCCGGTGACCGTCATCCCGGGATCGACTCCTAATACCCTTGAGTCAAATATCCAGCTCCTCCATTATCTCTTCCGGTATGTCAAAATTGGCGAACGCCCTCTGGACGTCGTCGTTGTCCTCCAGGGCATCCATGAGCTTCAACATCTTTTCAGCGTCCTTCCCCTCGAGGGCAATGGTGCTGTTGGGAAGCATGGTGACCTCCGCCGTGATTATATTAAATCCGCCCTTTTCGACGGCGTCTCTTACCTTCTCAAAATCGGCGAACTCCGTGATCACCTCAAGCGAGTTTCCCTCCTCGCTGACGTCCAGCGCCCCCGCCTCCAGGGCGACGTTAAGAAGCTCATCGGCGTCGGTGCCCTCCCCCTCGACCGAGATCACGCCCCGCTTTTCAAACAGCCAGCCCACGCAACCGTTCTCCCCTAGGTTCCCGGAGTTTTTTGAAAATATGTAGCGGATATCGGCGACCGTGCGGTTCTTGTTGTCTGTAAGGCTCTCCACCATAACCGCAACGCCGGCCGGCCCGTATCCCTCGTATATTACCTCTTCGTAGTTGACGCTGCCGAGCTCCCCCGCCCCCTTCTTTATCGCCCGCTCTATGTTGTCTTTGGGCATATTCGCGGCCTTTGCGGCGGTAACAGCCGTCCTCAACCTCGGGTTCGTCTCCGGGTCCGGGTCGCCCAGCCTCGCCGCCACGGTTATCTCCTTTATCAGCTTCGTGAACATCTTGCCCCGCTTGGCGTCCACAACCCCTTTCTTGTGCCTTATGCTGTGCCACTTGGAATGGCCCGACATATTTATCTCCTATGATAGAACTCAATCAATTATTTTTCCCTCTGCTCCATAAAAGGGCATTTTTTACTTTACCGCTCCAAATTCATTAGGAAATCCATAAATGTATTCATACCGATTCCCCATTTTGAAAAAATTTCCCGCACTGTTCATTTTAAACGCCCTTTCGGACCCAACTTCTATCAAACCGATTAAGTTCTCCCGGTATTCAAGATTCTTCCCCCTGCCAGATAATCTTAACACAAAAGAGTCCTTTTTCAACAAAATATTTGGGGCAAATTTCAGATAACCCAAATCCTGTTTCTGAATCGGCCTTTTGTAATACGCCTTTAAAGGCTAAGATTCGGTAAAATCGACTGCGGTGCTACCTCGGTGAGGACCCCAGAAAGATCCGATCCCCGGAAACCGACAAGAGCTTCAAGACGTTCCCGTCGTACCGAATAAACGTAAACCGGCTCTTACCGGATACCTCCTCTTTTTTCCCGCCCGCCCCGATTACAACTCCGCTCCAGTCGGTCTCCACGAACACCCGATCTTGACCCTCGTCCACTTTTTTCACCTTAAGATCGATCGTTACAAACTCGATCCCGGTGAGGCGCCCGGTCAATCCCTCCTCGAACCTGCCGTACCCGCCCAGAAACTTCGGGGAGACCAGCGTCATGAACTTCTCGACGTCCTTGAGCTGGTAGTAGTTGACGAGGGAGGCCGCGGCCTCGACCGCGAGGTCTTTCGTGGAGACCCTCCCCGGCTTTCCCCCGTTTATATGGGCGCAGCCGGAAAAAAGAAGGACGAGGATAAAAAGGGGAAGAAAGAATTTCAGGTTTGCCTTCATATCGTTTTTTCCTGGTAATATTAATAAAACTTTCAACATAAAATCTCGCGTCACATTATAATACATAATATATTATAAATTGTCCAAAAAAAGGGCCCCAAAATATGGGGCCCGGCAATCAAACTTACTTTTTTCTTTTTCAACGTTCCATTCTAAAAACCAGGCTTAAGACCATGCCGATCGTCAATTTATAATCATCCAAGATAACCGAGGGCGGGGATCTCCGGATCTTATTTCCGGAGAATGTTCCCCGCCCCGATTTTATTAGTCATCCGTTCAGCTTGGGTCTTCGCGTAAATTCGTGCCCTTATGTTAGTAGCTGTAGTTGATTTCAGTCCCGCTGTTCCCGTTTGGTGCGGGATTTGTGTTGTGCGGTCCGTTCTTATCCTGATACTGGGGATTCTCGCTCGGGTAATATGGATTGTTTTGGGGATTGTTTTGGGGATTGTTCCGGGGGTTGTTCCCATAGTACCGATTCTGGTTGTAGTAGTTGTTCATACCCGTTCCGAACCCCAGACCCCCGCCGAGGATATACCCGGCGAGCGCCCCGTAGAGGGCACCCTCGGCCGTATGTCCCGATGAGGAGCCTATGGCCGCGCCGAGATTCGCCCCGTAGAGGGCGCCCCACAGCGCGTTCGGGCCTACGTAGCTTCCCATCCCGCTTCCATACCCGTAGGCGCAGCCGAAGACGAAAAAGGTGATCATCAAAGCGGCCGCCGCCGTCTTTAACCTCTTCCTCCCCCTCGATCCGATTATTCCCCTTCCGTTTCTTTCTATTTCCATCTTCCCCCTCCCTCATTAAAACCGATTTTTTCAAGATACGGATAATCCTGCCATTAGAATAATATGAAACAGAACAGGGCGCTGTGATTTCGGTCACATTTGTATAGTGGGGGCTGAAAACGACACGGGTTGAGATTTTTATAGATGAATATCAAAAATAATGGGGCCGGCCTCCAAAATGACGGGCGAGATATCCGCCTTTGTATAAAGCTCACGATCAACGACCGCCGCGCACAAAAAAATGATGCTTTACCCTGACTATGATCAAATCCAATGAATACGGGAGGCTAGGATAATTGAGGATGAAGACTAAAGGGCGAGGCAGTAGAGGAGGCCCCTGTCCGTGGCGAAGTACGCCCTCCCGAAGAAGATCACCGGCTTGACCCGAACGCCCCCCTCGAGTTTGCTGCCCCAGAGGATATCGCCGGTTATGGAGGATAAACAGAGGACCTTCCCCTTGAAATCAGCGGTGACGAGGAACTTGCCCCCGAGAGTCATCTTGTCCACGGAGGCGTGTCCCGTATCGATCTCCCAGAGGGCCCTTTTTTGGGCCATGTCGTAGGAGGATATCCTCGAAAAACCGCCGGGGTCCCCGCCGATCGAGGCGAGCTGCCCGCTGATGAAGTAGAGTCCCCCCGCGGTAAAGAGCTTGTCCCTCGAGACGATCGGCGGAGGGCCCGCCTCCATCGCGTTGAGGCCGATGGAGCCCAGATACCTCCTCCACGAGTTGTAATTCGTCTCCCCGGTCTTGGGACGGTAGGGGATTATATACTCATCCCTGAAGAGATAGAGGGACCTGTTGTACATTACCGGGGCCGAAAAAAAGATAAGGTCCCTGAATCCCTCCTCCTTCTCCTTTCCCGTGAGCTTCGTGTTCCAGACCTCTCGGCCCGTCCTGATGTCCAGGGCCGTTAGGTGGGAGAGGTTTCTTACATACAATCTTTCGCCGTCGGTGGTGGGGGGAAACTTGAGAATCGTCCGATGGCCGTCCAGGCCCTTCTCCCAGATTACCTCACCCGCCTCAAGGTCAAAGGCGATCACAAGGGAATCTCCCCATTCGGTTATAAATCCGAAATACGCCCTTTTTCCGACAACGAGGGGCACGCCCGCCATGCCGCCGTCCCGGCTATATATCTTTTTCAGGGTGGAGAGATCGTAGATGGAGTTCGTTTCAAGGGCCCGGGACTCGACGGGAGTGCTTACCAGATCTTTTATGTCCAGCTCGTCAAGACCCGAAAAGGAGAAGTAGTGCGATCCGGCCGTCTTCATCCTCTCGGTGAAATCGATGTTATCGGCCACGGTGCCGTCGACGGCGTCAAAGGCGTAGAGACAGCCCCCGGATTCCACGACTATAAATCGATCGGCCACCTCGATAGGTTTCAGTATAGCTTCCGAGAGCCTCCTTGTCCACAGGACCTTCGGCGCCCTCGGTTGGTCTTCTCTCTTCAGCGGGAGCAGGGTATCCACTTTATCACCGATTCACCAATAACACAGGTTATGATTATAACACACCCTGATTTTCAGTCAACACTAAAAAGAATTAAATGAAAAGTGAAAGAGCTTGTTCACCTTCGCCAAAAAAGCAGGGCGAGACCGAAGGGCGAAAAAACCCTATAGACAGCTAAAATGATATATGATATGAAGTATAATATCTTTTTCTTTGGCCGGGAGAGATGGAAGAAATCAAGAGAATAGGGATCGTCGCGAAGAAGAACAAGCCGGAGGCGATCGACACGATAAGGGGGCTGATCCCGTTCCTGACGGATAAGGGAATCGAGACGATCCTCGACGGCGAGACGGCGGGCCTCACAGGGGAGAGCTCGTCCCTCGATATCGAGGATGTCCCGAAGAGCTCCGACCTGATCATAGTCCTCGGGGGTGACGGCACCCTCCTTCACGCGGCGAGGCTAGTGGGGAAAAGCGAGATACCGATCCTCGGAGTCAACCTTGGAAGCCTCGGATTTCTGACCGAGATAGCCCTGGAGGAGCTCAACAAGACGATAGAGAAGGTCCTCGCCGGCGATTTCAAGATAGAAGAGAGGATGATGCTGAAGGCGAAGATTGTAACCGCCGACGGAAAGAAGTCGGAATACTCGGTCTTAAACGACGTCGTGATAAACAAGGGGGTCCTGGCGAGGATCATTAACCTCGAGGTCATGGTGAACGGGGCGTATCTGACCACGTACAACGCCGACGGCCTTATAGTATCCACCCCCACCGGCTCGACCGGTTACTCCCTCTCCGCCGGGGGACCGGTCGTTCACCCAACTCTGTCGGCCATTATAATCAATCCTATCTGCCCCCACACCCTGACGAACAGGCCGATCCTCGTTCCGGAGGGATCGAAGATCGAGATAAGGCTTCTCTCCGGCGACGGCAACGTCTACGTGACCCTCGACGGACAGGTCGGGGTCGACTTCCCGGAGGGAAAGAGCATCGTTGTATCTAAGTCGAAGAGGAAGGTGCTTCTCATCGAACCTCCGGATAGGGACTACTACGACGTTCTGCGAACCAAATTGAGGTGGGGTGGAGTGAGATAAAATGCTTGTCGAGCTTACCATAAAGGACTTTGCCATTATTGACGAGCTCTCCATCACGTTCTCCAACGGACTGAATATCTTGAGTGGAGAGACGGGGGCGGGAAAGTCGATCATCATAAACGCCGTGAACCTGATACTGGGCGACAGGGCCCAGAGCGACCTGATCAGGACCGGCTCCGAAGAGGCGGTGGTAGAGGCGATGTTCTCCCTTCCGGAGAAAAACCCGATCTACGACCTCCTCTCCTTAAAGGGAATAGAGGTAAACGACAACGAGCTTATAATCAG
>CAZIWT010000032.1:8532-28237 GCA_964542895.1 uncultured Thermodesulfobacteriota bacterium | reverse complement strand
ATATATTACCGTTTTAGTATGAATATATGCTCAAAATTTATATTTCCAGCCAAATACATGTCAATTAGTCTGAAATGCTTAATTACAAAACTTGAAAAAAGACTCGTTTATGAAAACGATACGCAAATAGCGTTTCTTAAAGATCACGGCATCTCATACTTATTGTAAAGTCTTATGACACCAATTCGTCTATATTAAAAATAGATTAGGTCCAAAAAGAGTAAAAGTCCCCTGTTTTCTGATGGGATTTCTAAGATGGGAACGTCACTTTTGCCGGAAAGCGGTACTATAACAGAAATAATAATTTACCGACGAGCAAAGTATTTACTTTTCAATATATTCTAACTGAAATTCCCCCTCAATTCTCAACCCCGAAACCCTCGAGCCTTGCTATCGTCTCCTCGATTTCGTTAAAGGTCGTCCTTGGGGTTTATCGTGCACATTCTCAGGGATATCGTCTTTGGAAAAGGAAAGCGTCCCCTCGACGTCGGCTTTGTTCTTCATTTTATTGTCACCCTTCTGAGATCTTTGGAAATTCCATCACAAAGCCTCCGGTTAAAAAAGGCGAATCCTGAAAAGAGCACGAAAACATAAACGAGTCGAGCGAAAAAAGAAAGGTCGATTTTTGATTTGTCTTTTTCAAAGCTTTCCTATATTATTACACACTGCAGTCAAAATGAGCTTTTTACTTGAAGACGCTTGAAGAAGATATAAGAATGGAAAAGATTGTCAGGGAAGTAGACCTCTTCATTTTCGACCTCGACGGCACCCTTGCCGACTCGAAGGACGACATCAAGGCGGCCATCAACCACGCCCTGAAGTCGTTCGGCATGAAGACGCTTACCGATGCGGAGATAAGGGAGGTTGTGGGAAACGGGATAACGAGGCTCTTCAAAAACATGACCGGCAAAAGCGAGGAGGAGAAATACGAGACGATAAGGACATATATCGAGTATCTCGAGAGTCACCTTCTGGACACGACCGCTCCCTTCCCCGGCGTCATCGAGACGCTGTCGTCCATCGCAAAGAGGAAGGCGGTGGTAACAAACAAGCTTGTCAGGATGGCCGAGAGGGTGGTAACCGCCCTGGGGATGGCCGATCATATAGACCTGATAGTCGGGTCGGATTCGACCCCCAGGATGAAGCCGGATCCCGCCCCCATTCACCTCGCCCTTGAGAGGCTTGAGGTCTCCCCCGAAAGAACCGTGATGGTCGGCGACACCGTGGACGACATCCTCTCCGCGAAGGCGGCGGGCGTAATTTCCTGCGGGGTATCCTACGGCTTCGGCCAGAGGGAAGACCTCAAAGACGCGGGGGCGGAGATCATCATCGACAGCTTCTCCGATCTTAGATTCCATTTCTTATGATTCCATCGATTCCGCTCACACAGACGGCGGTGCTTAAATATCAATATCAATATGCAATATGGATTTTTCCAAAACAGGAAAGCTTGATAAGATAAGACTTCGGAGATTATTGCCCCTTCTCTTTGTGGGCCTCGTCTTTTTGGGATCGAGCTGCGCCACGAACGACTCCAAGGAGGTTGTGGAGGGGGGCGGCCGGGCGATCATATCGAAGACGACGCCCGCCGAAACGGCGCCCACAGAGGTCCACATTCCGAAAGGGAAAGGGCCTAAGAGAGATGTTAAGGGAGACAAAAAGGGCGGGGATATCAAGAAGATCGTCGGCTTTCAGGTTCTCCTCTTCTCCTCAAAGACCAAGGAAGGGCTGACGGAGGAGATGTCAAGGATAAGGGGGACCGGCGCCGACACGGTGATCGTCAGGGTCTTCCACAACAGGGGCGACCGCTTCTACCCCTTTATCGAGCCTAAGGCGGACTCCGGCGTTTACTTCAAGACGAGGCGGCTGCCTGTGGTGGCCGACGCCCTGACGCCGATGATCGAGGCGGCGAGGGCAAACAACCTTTCGATCTACGCATGGATGACCACGAAATACGCGGTCTACGGGGGGAGCGAGAACGACCTTTACTCCTACGATTTCAGAAGCAAAAAGATAGTCCCCTCCTTCGGCGTGGACATCTTCGACGACAGGGAGGTCAAAAGGCTCGTTAAAATATACGAAGACCTTGCCAGTAACGATATCGACGGGATACTCTTTCAGGACGACCTCGTCCTCAGACATGCCGAGGGGATGGGCGACAGCGCATCCAGGCTCTACGGGAAGAAGATCAGGCCGGAGTCGTTCTACATATCGCCGTATCTCAATCCCGCCGGCACGAAATATTACGTCAGGGAGTACACGGACGAGTTCTGGAGCTGGTCATCCTTCAAGTCGAGGCGCCTCGGTCTCGTGGCAAAGAGGATAATGGCTGGGGCGAGGGGTGTAAATCCGTGCCTCAGGTTCGCCGTAAACCTCTCGTACGAATCCGTCTCGAGACCCGATTTGGCCCTGGCGTGGTTCTCCCAGGACATCGGGGAGTTCAAGACGGACAAAAACGGCGCGGGCGCCGACTACTTCTTTATCATGGCGTACCACCGCCAGATGATGAGGGAAAAATCGTACAGGGATATCAGTCAGGTGGCCCCATTGATAAGCAGCGTCTGCAACAACGCGATATTCGTCGTGGGAAGGCCGGAGAAGCTTGTTATAAAGCTTCAGGTGGCCGACTGGAAGACTGGACTACCTATCGCCGACGGGGAGCTTGTCGAGGTAGCCTCCTACCTATGCCGGCCGAAAGAGATAAGCATCGCCTTCGTACCCTTCAGGATCGACGCGCCGTTAAACGACGTAAAGAAGGTGGTTCGGATGTCCGGCAGGTGAGGTATAATAGATTGCTGAAATCCCCATCTCTGTATCGGCTGAAAAATCAAAGATGAGAACGGAAATATTAAATCAAAAAGTAAACACAAGAGGAAATACAAAAGAAAATCCAATAAAGGTAAGGTGAAGATGAAAAAGGGAATATTTACGGCTTTAACGGCCTTGACGCTGATCTTAATCGCAATACTCACGGTAAACGCCGTAACCAACAGCGTCACGATCGTATTCTCCTGCGACACCTATGGGGAGGTCCTCCCCTGCGTCTGAGAGAACAAGCGGCTGGGCGGGTACGCCCGGCGGGCAACGCTGATAAACGGCGTCAGGAGCGGTTACTCCAACGTCATCGTGGTCGATGCGGGAAACTCCCTCTTCGAGCGGATCAGGGTCTCCACCATCACCGAGGACCTGGACATGACCTCGGCGAAGTACTCCGCCTTAGGAATGAGCGAGATCGGATATGACATCGTAAACGTGGGGCAAAACGACCTCGCCGGCGGCCTCGATTACCTGAAGGAGCTGACCGACTCGGCGGGCTTCACGCTGATAAGCGCAAACCTCCTGTCGTTGGAGACGATGGAGCCTGTCTTCGAGGCCACTGCGGTAAAGGAGATGGGAGGAAGGCGGATCGGCTTTTTCGGCGTCATGGGAGGAACCGCCTCCGGGGCCCACGACGTGGATACCTTTATCATCACCGACCCGGAGAGGGCGGCCAAAAAGGCGGTCGAGGAGCTTCGCAGCGACTGCGACCTCGTCGTGGCGCTGTTGGCGATGGAGAGGGTCGACGCAAACCTCCTGGCCAAAAACGTCCCCGGAATCGACCTCGTAATCACGCTGAGCCGTCCCCACCCGATACCGAGGCCGATTACGGTGGGTGATACCACGATGGTCGCCGGCGACAAACAGGGAAAGAGGATCGGGAGGGTGACGGTAACGTTCGGCTCCTCGGGAAAGAAGAGCTACGGCGGTGAGATCCTCCCCGCGGGGCTTTTGGTCAAGAGGGATCCGAATGTAAGCAAGGTCGAAAACGAGTACTACTATTGGCTCAAGGAGCACCACCCCGCAGTCATCGGGGAATAACACCACCGTAAAAGGACGAAAGCTCGCAGGGGATATTTCTCGAATTAACTGAATAAAGGGTGCCCGAGAAATTGAGAGATTGGGATATGTAGAGTAATATTAATCGGTGACGGTTAGGTGTTGTTTTAGAGGAACAGGGATCACTGTTTTTTTAGGGCGCGTGACTTGGGCCTTTCAATCGCGGCTGAACACGCTTAAACACCTTAACGATATATGATATATTAAATTCTTTCCTCATCCGATTGAAGCGCGATCGGAAGTTCAAGCAGCCCTTGACAAAATCAGAGACTTGGGCTAAATTTAACCATCAATCTTTATCTCCACCAAAACCTTATGTTAGAATATCCGTTTTTTGGATACGAAATAGATGGAATAGGTAAAATTCTAAAACGGCGGGAAAAGGCTCCAGACGGGACAAGAAAATCCAACAGGTCTGACGAAACGGATCGGACCCGCGTTTCCGGCGCGATTCTTGCGGGGGGAAAGAGCAAGCGGATGGGGGTCGAGAAGGCCTTTATCGAGCTCGGCGGCTCAACGATAATCGAAAGGGTCATAGACACCATCGGACAGATCGTATCGGAAATCATAATAGTTACAAACGCCCCCGAGGACTTTGTCCACGTTAAGGCCCGATACATCCGAGACCTCCCCATCGGCATCGTAAAAGATATTCACCGGGGCATAGGCGCCTTGGGCGGGCTTCACTCCGGGCTTTACCACGCCGCCGAGGACCAGGTTTTCATCTGCGCCTGTGACATGCCCTTTATAAACCCGGAACTCGTGAGATTCATCGTAAAGGTATTGGACAAAAGCGACGCGGCCGTGCCCGTCGTACAAGGCTTTTTTGAACCCCTCCTTGCGGCGTATTCAAAAAGGTGTATCGATAGTATCGAGAGGGATATAGAAAAAGGGGAGAGGCAGATACTCTCCTTTTACGATTCTGTTAAGTTGAGAAAGATAAACGAGTGGGAGTTGAGGGTGTTTGATAGAGATCTCCACTCCTTTATTAACATCAACAGCCCGAAAGACCTCATAGAGGCGGAGAAAATCTTAATGACGAAGAGAGATGAGCGTTAAAACACCGATAGTCAGCGTGGTCGGATATTCTAACAGCGGAAAGACCACTTATCTCGAAAAGCTGATCCCGGAGCTTTCTGCAAGGGGATACAGGGTGTGCGCCGTAAAGCACGATGTTCACAACTTCGATATCGATATCCCCGGAAAGGACAGCTACAGGCTCAAGGCGGCGGGCGCCCACACGGCGCTGATCTCCTCGCCCTTAAAGGTCGCGGTTATCTCGGATGTCGAAAGGGAGCTGAACTTGTCTGAGATTCGCGATCGATTCACGGCAGGAATAGACATCATCGTCACCGAGGGATACAAGTCGGACATCCACCCGAAGATAGAGGTATTCAGGAAAGGGCTGAGGGACGAGCTCCTCTGCAAGGGAGACGACACCCTCTTTGCCGTCGCGGCGGATACTAAGATCGAAACGACCGTTCCGGTCCTGCCCCTCGACGACGCCGGTGGGATGGCTGACCTGATAGAGAGGCGCTTTCTTAAAAATCCTTAAGAGTGAAGCGGCCCCGGTTGGGATTGACCCCGGCCGGGATTGACGGGCGGGATTGAATATACAGAAATGGAAGCAGACGACGGTCAAGACCACGGCCGGACCAACGCTCAATATAGTCTAATCGCAGCGGCCTGACCACTTACCCGTTGCAGCAGATAAAAACCAAATAGAAGAGGAAAATGATGATTATTGACACCCATTCCCAGTTGTGGACCAAAGAGGCTATCGAGAGCTTTCCGAAGGCAATGGCGGAGGGCTACAAGGAGATGTTTAAAGATATCGGGATGCCGAGCATCGAGGAGACCTTAAAAGACATGGACGACGCGAAGGTGGACAAGGCCGTCATAGTGGCCATAGACGCCGAGACGACCCACAAATACAAGGTATCCAACGAGCTTGTGGCGAAGACCGTATCCCAGTATCCGGAAAGGCTGATCGGCTTCGCCTCCGCCGACCCGAACAAGGGAAAGAAGGCGGTGGTGGAATTTGAAGAGGGGATCAAGGAGCTGGGGCTAAAGGGCCTGAAGCTCCTGCCCCATCTCAACGAGCTCGACATCAACGACAGAAAGATCTACCCCCTGTACGAGGCCGCCCAGGAGATGGGCGTTCCGGTCCTGTTTCACACCGGGACGCAGTTTCACGCGGGGACGAAGATCAAGTATTGCCGGCCCCTCTTCGTGGATGAGGTTGCCGTCGATTTTCCGAGCCTGAAGCTCGTTATCGCCCACTTCGGCTACCCCTGGTGGGAGGAGGCCCTTGCGGTGGTGAGGAGAAATCCCTTCGTCTACTTCAACATCGCCGGGTGGGGACCGAAACATATCCCCAAGGGGGTATTTCAGGCGGCGGACTCCTACCTGAGAGGGAAGGTCCTCTTCGGAAGCGACTATCCCCTCTTGAGCCGCGGGAGGATATTGAAGGAGGTAAGGGAGCTCGATCTGAAGGACGAGACCTTCACAGCCATGACGGAGACAAACCCGAAGACGCTCCTCGGTCTCGCTTAAATAATTCCTTTACTTGGGATTTCCGATTTTTCGGCGGCACCAACTGATATCAGTCTTTTATTGCCCGGGCCGTCACGCGGGATTGTGTGTCGAGATCGAGCCGGCACCGTGTAGAGATAAACGGCAAGGCGTACGAAACCTGTTTTAGTCGATCGAGCTGTCGTGTGAAACTGTGCATCGAAACAGCGACGGCGTCAGGGGAGGATGGACGGGGAGGCAGCCGAAGTCTTTTTAAACGATACGGCCGCAATACCAAATCAAACGTCAAAACGAGGTCGGTATCAGAAGGAAATGGACGGGCAGATACCAGAAACCTGTTTTTAATCTATCAAGCTGTCCAAGCGAAACTTCGGGGCGAAACAGAGGTAACATCAGAGGGAAATGAACGGGGAGGCGCCCGAAATCCTCTTAAACCTATCGGGATTTCACGCCAAACTGCGCGACAAATCAGAAACAGCATCATAGGGAAGTAAGGAAGCGATCGTCTCCCTTATTCAGGTATCTTCAACTTCTCTATCTGATAGAGGAGGACGTGCCTCGGAATATTCAGAAAGCGGGCCGCCCTGGACTTGTTTCCCTTAGCCTGTTTCAGGGCGTTGACCAACATATCCCTCGCCACCCCGTCCAGGACATCCTGATACTGGATACCGTTGTTTGGGTAAACGTCAGGAAGGCGGAGGTGATTTCTATCTCGACTGAACGTGGACAGGGCCAGATGTCTCGGGTATATCTTGTCCCCGTCCGAGACGATCACGGCCCGCTCGATGACGTTTTTCAGTTCCCTGATGTTGCCGGGCCAGGGATACTCTATCAGCTTTTCCAGGGCGGATTCCGAAAAACCCTTGATCTTTTTCTTCAGGCTATTGGAGTATTGATCGAGCAGCGCCGTGGCGAAGACCTCTATCTCCTCCTTCCTCTCCCTCAGCGGGGGCAGCTTGATATGGAGGACCTTCAGCCTGAAATAGAGGTCGTCCCTAAACTCCCCCCTCTCCATCGCTTCGCTGAGATTCTTGTTTGTCGCGGCGATTACCCTGACGTCCATCGAGATATCGGTTACGCCCCCCACCTTCTTGAAGGTCATGGTATCGAGAAATCTCAGCAATTTGGCCTGCAGCATCGTTGACATCTCGCCGACCTCGTCCAGGAAGATGGTCCCCCCTCTCGAAAGCTCGATTTGCCCCTTCTTCGTCGTCTTGGCGTCCGTAAAGGCGCCCGGCTCGTACCCGAAGAGCTCCGACTCCATGAGGTTTTCCGGGATGGCCGCACAGTTGATCTCCACAAAGGGGGCGTCCCTCCTATTGGAGCGATAATGGATGAAGCGGGCCAGGTACTCCTTGCCGGTCCCGGAGTCCCCCTCGATCAAGACGGTGGAGTGGTCAGATTCGGCGGCGGAGAGCGCAAGGCTGTATATCTCCTTCATCATGTCTGAATTGCTGGCGATAAAGTCAAAATTGTACTTCTTCCTGTCACCCTCTCTGATGCTCTCTATCTTTCTCAACAGCTTCAGGTGCTTCAGGTTCTTCTCCACGGATATGAGAAGCTCGTCACTCGATATCGGCTTCGTCAGGTAATCGGAGGCCCCGAGCTTCATCGCCGCGATCGCGGACTCGATGCTGCCGTAGCCGGTAAGAACGACCACCTGAATGTCATCTAATCCCTCGCTTATCTCCCTTAAAATTTCAAGTCCCGAAGTGTCCGGCAGCTGCAGGTCGAGAACCAGAAAATCCGGCCTGAAATCTCTCAGCTTTTCCATCCCCTCCTGACCGTTTAGAGCCGAGAAGACCTTGTATCCTGCATCGGATAGAATCCTCCGGAGCATAGAGTTCAGGTCTTCATTATCGTCTATTATGAGTATCTTTGTGTCCATTAAATTCGATAAAAAGTGAAAGCTATTCCTATTATAATGCAATATTCTGGATTTTTCAAGGTTTTTATAAAGAAGAGTTGTCTATAATTCAGCCGCTCCGGGGAGTGCGTGTTATATAAACACGCGATTGCATCGATAAAAATCAAGCGGTTTTTCGCACCGATTGGAAATAACGGAGGGCTCCTCTCGGCCTCCGCCCAAGTAAAAGCGGTATATTGAATTTAAAGCTGTTTGATTTAACTAATTTAAGTGGAAACCTCGGCGGTTTTTCAAGGCTTCAAAGCGGCAATCGGGAAAAATACTGTCCCCCTCCCCGCAGGGGGGGAGGGGGACAGAACGATCAATATCAGCGGGATTCGACTATATCCATCCCAGCACGCCGGCGAAGACCGCGAGCATCACCGCGTTGAGGCAAAAGAGCCCACCGATAAATATCTTCTGGGCCTTGGGACTCCAGTCGTGGCAGAGAAACGACCCGTAGAAGAACGGGATGTAGACGGTGATAAAGACAGGGAGCGCCCCCCACCAGGGGTATACCCAGTGGAACGCCGGCGTCCATGCCAGAAATATCTCGATCACCGAGATGAGCGCCGCGTTGATAGCAGCGAAGAAGAGCCTGTTCGGGATGCCCAGGATCTTCACCTTCGGGTCTTCCGGCAATATCTTCGAGAAGACGAGCCCGGTAACCGAAAAGGCGAGGCTTATCTCGATACATACGCCCATCAGCAGCAGAAACGAAGTCCCCGTAGGCACGAGCCAGAGGGCGTGGCCGAAAAAGTGCTGGATCAGCGAGTTCATTATCTCGAAGAACCAGTGGATCATGTAAAACGACAGCCCCGCCGCAACACCCTTCCAGTTCTTCTTTGATATCTCGTTGAAATAGATGTAGAATACAAAAACCAGAATCGGCGCTATGTACCAGTGAAACTGCTCCGGCTTTCTCAAAAGCGTGTCCCAGGTCTGCTGTGTCAGCTCCGGCTGGTTCAATACCGTAATAAGATCGGGAATGTTAAACATCTCATTTCCTCCTTCATAAACTCTGATTACTAATTCAATCTGTCATCATTTTTTAAGAAATTCCTTTAATTTCCTTTCGTCGGTTTTTTCTATTCGCCCCTCTCGGCTATCACCTTCTTTATCTCCTCGAACCTCTTCTCCGTAAGGCCATACCTGCTGAACGGGATGAAGCTCAAAAATATCATGACGGCGGGAAAGACGCAGAATACCAGCCTGACGCCCAGGGCCACGCTGTCCGGCTGATTGACACCCAACGCTACATTATAGTGGAAAATTCCCAGGACTATACCCACAATGGCAGGGCCGAAGGAATAGGCTGTCTTCTGCCCCGATGCCCACAAGCCGGAAAAGACCCCCTCCCTCCTCATCCCGGAGCGCATCTGGTCGTATTCTATCGTGTCGGGGAGCATCGAGAAGGGGAAAAGCTGGAAGCTGGAAAAACCAATGCCGAGGAGAAATATCTGAACATAGAATAGGATCAGGTAATCCGGACCTGCAAAGAAGAGGGACAATTGCATGATCGTAAAGATGATAAGGCCAATATTGTAGGCCCTTATCTTCCCGAGCCTTTTACCTATAAAATTCCAAACCGGGATAAAAGCGATTCCTGTCACGAGGAAGATTAGTAACACAAGGGCCGCCGATTTCTCCGACTGCCCCATAACATAAATTATATAGTAGACAAAACCCGCCATCAAGACGCCTATAGCTAACGATTGGAGGAAGTAGGTCAACATAAGCATAAAAAATGGGAAGTTCTTTAAGGCGACCTTTATCTGTTGGAAGATGGGCGGTGTATCCTCCTTCGGCGGGAGCGCCGGGGCCCTCTTTGTAGAATAGAAACAAACGAGGCACGAGAAAATTATAAGAAGAGAAAACACTTCGGCCATAAAAAGATAACCGGCCTCCCCTCCGCCGACCAAATTTACTAGCGGCAATCCTGCCCCAGCGGCAATCAGCGCCCCCACGGCGGAAAAGGACATCCGAAAGGCCGTTATCGACATCCTCTCGTTGTAGTTGTCCGACATCTCCGCTACCATGCTCGAATAGGGGACGTTGATGACGGTAAAAGCGGTACACCCCAGGGCGAAGAGCAGCGCCACGTGGATCGTTTTTGCCATATCGGATGCGTAAGGGGGAGTTATAAAGATGGCTATGAAAGTAAGGGCAAATGGCACGGCACCGTAAAGTAAGTAGGGCCTCCTCCTGCCGTGTTTTGATTTTGTAGAATCTGAAATCTTGCCCATGATGGGATCTGATATTACGTCCCAAAACTTCGGAAAGATAAGCGCTGTTCCTGCAAGGGCGGGATTGATTTTCAAGACATCAGTCATAAAATAGAGGAGAAACATCGTTGTTGTGACAATAAAGATGTTGCTCCCTATATCGCCCAGGCCGTAGCCCAGCTTCATCTTGAAGGGAAGCGCCCCCTTAACCACCCCTCCGTTATTGCCCATTGAATCCATTGAATCGGATTTCATAAATTCCCCTTAAAATATTTTTGTTAAAAAGACCTCTAACTTCCGCCGAAATGGGAAACGGCGTTTTGCGCCCCGCCGAAAACCGAAGAGGTATACGAAGCTTTATATCAAAACGGCGGCTTTAGTCAACTACTATTTCCCTCCCCCCCTCTTTTTTACAAACTATTTTTGCTCCTTCTTTTTGATATCCGCCACCATCCGCCCGTGCATCTCGGAGTCTATCGGGAACCGTGATATCAACAATATTCCGATAATCCCGAAAACCATCGGGATAAGGGTGAGGAGCGCCTTTATCCCGATAAGCGCGCCCGTCGTCTGCGGCTGGTTCGCTATATAGCCGGAGAATCTCAAGACGATTCCTATAATCAGGCCGCTCAGGGCGCCGGAGAGCTTGAAGGCGAACTGGAAAAAGCCGTAGTGTATCCCCTCCCGGCGAAGCCCGGTCTTCCACTCCGAGTACTCCACCGTGTCCGGAATTATCGACCAAGGGGAGAGAAAGGCGGTGGAGATACCGAAGCCGATCACCACAAGGAGAAACATCGTCAGTCCGACGCTTATATCCCCGAAGAGAAATATGGGAATCGACATCGATACCATGATGCCCGTACCCAGGTTATAGGCGAACTTCTTTCCCTTCTTGTGGGAGATGTAGATATACAAGGGGAGCATCAGAACGCCAACCCCCAGGATTATCATGAAGGCGACCGGGACCATCAGCTCGTTTCCGAGGTTGTACTTGAAGAAGTAGACCATTACCCCCGACATTATGTTTATGGAGGTCTGGTGCATGAGGACGCCGCCGGTCAAAATCAGAAAAGGTTTGTTTTTTAGGATGAGCCTGGCGTTATCCAAAAAGGAAGGGGTGCCTCCGGAAGGCGCCTCCGAGTTGGGGCGCTCCCTAACCGAGAAGAAGCTTATCAGGACGATCGACGCCAGGATTACGCCGTAGAGGAGCCCCACCGATCTGAAGCCGAGGACGTTTATCATGACATCGACCTTTTCGGCGGCGATATCGGAAAACCCGTAAAATCTCGTAAACAGCGTCCCGCCGAATCCCTTGACCAGCGGAATCGTGGCCCCGGCCCCCACCAGCGTCCCGACCACCGCAAAGGCCATCCTGTAGGCGGAGATAACCGTCCGCTCCTTCGAGTCTGAGGTCATGTTTGCGGTGAGCGCCCCGTAGGGTACGACCATCATCGTCATGGCCGTGCAGAAGAGGAAGAACATGGCGAGCCCGTAGGCTATCCGAAGGCTTTCCGATGCGATATTCGGCGTCGCGAAGAGGAGGGCTATCGAGGCCCCGGCGGGGAAGGCCCCGAAGAGGATATAGGGTCTCTTGCTCCCCCACCGGCTCTTCGTGTGATCCGAGATGTAGCCCATCGCCGGGGAGACGAGGGAGTCCCAGATCTTGGATGAGAACATTATCATGCCGGCGGCAGCGGCGGCTATCCCGAATACGTCGGTGAAGTAGTACATCAGGTAGAACGCCGGAAGGTTAAACGCCATGCTCATGGCGAAATCGCCGGCGCCGTAGCCCAACTTCACCGAAACCGGTACGACGTCTCTCTTAGCCCCCTGCTCCATCCCGTTATCTCCTCGAAAAACAGATCAGCGTCAACATTATCCAAATCAAGACGGATCGACACCAAAAAGAACCCCTATTTTTTCGCCTCGAGCTCCTTTAGAATCTTCCCGTGGACCTCGGCGCTGATCGGAAACCTCGAGATTACTATAATTCCGAGGATGAGAAAACCGATGGGGACCAGCGTAAGGAGAACCTTTATCCCAAAAAGGGCCTCCGGCGTCTGATCGACGTTGGGGGCGAACTTGAGAAAATCGAGCACTTGGCCCGATATGAACGCGGCAATTGCCACCGGCAGCTTCTGACCGAACATGAACGCCCCGTATATGACCCCCTACCTCCTGATACCGGTCTTCCACTCGGAATACTCGATCGTATCGGGAACCATAGACCAGCCGGAGAGCCAGTTGGTGGCCATGCCGACGCCGGCCATGATAAAGAAGACGATGGTAAGAACGATGTTTTTGTCCCCGAAGAAGAAGATCAGTACCAGCACTCCGGCCAGGCTCCCCATCCCCACATTGTACGCAAATTTCTTGCTGGTCTTCTTCGAGAGCCAGACGAAAAACGGCATGAAGATAATCGCCGTGACGAAGAGGCACAAAAACGCGTAGGGGATCATGTCCTCCCTGCCGAGGTTGTACTTGAAGAAGTAGTTGACCACCGCCGCCATGATCAGGACCGCAATGAGGTTGAGGATGGTCCCCGATATCAGGATCAAGAAGGGATTGTTCGTGAAGATGACCTTGAGGTTGTCCAAGATCGACTCCTTTTCGGCCTCCCCCTTTTTTGCGGCCTCTCCACGCTCCCTTACCGAAAAGAACGTGACGAGGACGACGAAAACGATCAATGCCGCGTAGACAAGTCCCATCATGCGAAAGCCGAATATCGAGTCGACGACCTCCTTCCCGTCCTGCACGATCCCCGTGGCGCCGAAGATGTCTACCAGTATCTTGGTCGCGGCCGCCGCAAAGAGCGCCCCGATTATGCCGAACACCATGCGGTAGCCGGTCAGCACCGACCGCTCGTGGGAGTCCTGGGTGAGGTCGGCCGTCAGGGCGCCGTTGGGGACGTTGACAATCGTAACGGCGGTGCAGAAAAGGATAAAGGCGGCCGTAATGTAGATGACTTTGTAATTTGCTACCTTTGCCGGATCATCAATGCCGAGAAGCCCTGCAAAATCGGGGGAGTAGAAAATCAGGAAAAACATGACACCGAGAGGGGCGGCCCCTAAAAGGAGGTAAGGTCTCTTGCTTCCCCAGCGGGTCTTCGTGTGGTCGGTGATGTAGCCCATCATCGGGTCGCTCACCGCGTCCCAGACCTTCGATACCATTATCACTGTTCCCGCAATGCCTGCGCCTATGCCGTAGGCATCCGTCAAATAGAAAAGGAAAAAAAGGGCCGCCGTCTGATATGCGAGGTTGAAGGAATAGTCCCCGATTCCGTATCCGAGCTTAGCCCCAAGGGAGAGTCTCTCTTTCATTTTTTACTCCACAAACATCAATCCATACTGATATTGAAAGTCGAAGGCTTGATCAAAAAGCTTTTTACCAAACCAATAAAGAAGCCGCCGATTCGGCCGACCATCCGATACAATTTATTTGCCCTTCCCCGTGTCGTACTTTAAATGAACGGGGCTCACTAATTATACGGTCGACGAGCCCCTTGTCAAGAACTATTTGTGATAAGACAAATTATGAAAAGATAAAATGGGCGCCATTGCCCGCTTATTACGATTACTTCGATGTTAAAGGAGAGTCTATTTGAAGGAATCTGCCCACTTCGATGTTTCGTGGAGTGGCTGTTTGAATGGATCGGCCCGCTTCGATGTTTCGTGGAGTGGCTGTTTGAATGGATCGGCCCGCTTCGGTGTTTCGTGGAAGGGCTATCTTATTCAAATCGTTGCCCGCCCTTATTTCTATCATTGTACTCTATCATCAATAGCCGAACCCCCGATAGGCTTTCGCCTCCCCCCACAGATCAGATCCGATCCCCCTCGCCTATCGGCCGCTTAACTACCCCCTCGTCTTTTCTACGACCTCCCTGGTGAGGTCGAGGTGGGCCTTCGCCCCTGGGCACACTATGTCGAAGAGGACCACCGGCCTGCCCTTCTTCGGCACCTCGGAGAGACGGACGTTTCTCGGTATCTTCGTGTTCAAGACCTTCCCCTTCAGGTCTTCCTCGAGGCTCTTGACCACCTCGACCGACGCCGCGGTTCTCGAATCGACCATTGTCAGCAAGAACCCGAGAAGCTTCAAGTTGGGATTGTACTTACGCCCCACGATCCTCGCCGCCCTGATAAGCCTCCCGATGGTCTTCAGGGCGAAGTATTCGCTCTGGACCGGAACCAGAAGGTAGTCCGCCGCGGCCATTCCCGCCACCGTCACCGCGCCGAGGGACGGCGGGCAATCCACCAGAACAAATTCGTAGTCGCCTCTGATTTTATCGATGATTCTCTTTATCGACATGATATCTTTGGTTATCGTGGTCAAGTATCTCGTCTCCTCATCGTTTGACCATATGTTGGACGGGATGAAGTTCAGAAACTCTATCTCGGTGCCGTGTATTATCTTTGAGGGCTCCGTCGAGTTGACTATTGCGTCGTAGGTTCCACCCCTCAGGTTCTCCCTGTTTCGCCCGAAGCTCAACCAGAGCCCGCACTGCGGATCGATCCCGATAACGAGGGTTTTCCTCTCGAACACCCCCAAAGACGCACCAAGGTTTACGGCGGTCGTCGTCTTGCCGACCCCCCCCTTCTGACTCGCTATGGTTATTACCTTGCTCATGGCCTCTTCGAAATAAGTTGGTATCTTAAAGGGTCAAACGTCAATTGGAATCGTTGTTTATAACGTTCTCGATCATGCCGGGTATCTGATACAGGGACATGACGCTGTCCACCACGCCGGCGTTTATTGCAGATCTGGGCATCCCGAAGACCAAAGATGACCTCTCGTCCTGAGCAATGGTCTTTCCGCCCATTATCTTTATCGCCTTAAGGCCCTTGTACCCGTCCTTTCCCATTCCCGTAAGGATAATCCCGAGGGTCTTCCTACCGAAGGTGGCCGCGGCGGAATAGAACAGGGTGTCTATCGAAGGAGTCGCGGAGTTGTTCTCCACCTCCTTTGCTTCCAGCTCTATCTGCGGGGCCAGAAACACTTTTGATATCTTCACATCGTGTTCCCCGGGGATTACAAGGACCCTCCCTCCCTCGATAATATCGCCGTTTCTCGCCTCGTTAACGTTGAGTGACGTTGTCCTGTTCAGCCTCTCGGCGAAAAATCGCGTAAAAAACTGCGGCATGTGCTGGGCTACCACTATTCCCGCCGGGAACTTCCCCTGCATCTTAGACAGTATGTACTCGATAGCCTTGGGCCCCCCCGTGGAGGCCCCGATCACCACGACCTTATTCTCGGAGAGCCTGTTAAGCTCCTCTTTCGTATACCCGTAAATCGATTTCCTCTTGACATCCTTATCTACATCCGCATCTGCCTCGACACCACTTGTTTCACTGGACAGAATAATGTTGGAATCGAAATTCACCTTTGCCGCGGTCCGAATCTTCGAGGTCAACTCCTCCTTCAAGAACTGAAAGTTCAAAAGCATCGAGCCTTTCTGGGGCTTTGTAATAAAGTCGACCGCGCCGGCATCGAGAGATCGAAGCGTTATGTTCGCACCCTCCTTTGTCAATCCACTGAGCATGATAACCGGCGCCCTGTACTCCTTTACAAGAAACCTGAGGGCGGAGAGACCGTCCATCTTCGGCATAATCACGTCCATGGTAACGACGTCCGGTCTATATTCGATATACCTTGTGATCGCCTCTTGACCATTCGCCGCAACGGCCACGACCTCCATATCGTCAACTTCCTTAATCGCCTGAATTACGGCGCGCCTGATCACGGCGGAATCGTCTACAACCAAAACTCTAATCTTCTCTGACATAGCTCGAATCAACCATCTCATTAAGCCGGAGGAGTCGTATCATCGTTCCTTCGGTTGCTGTTTCTCCTCTTCATACGCTCTTCTAGCTGCTTTCTCCTGATATTCTTCTCCTTTTCTATGGCGAGATTTACAAGCTCTATTACATCAAGGATAAGGGAGATTCTGCCGTCCCCCATAATCGAAGCGCCGGAGACACCTTTTGTGTCGTATAGGTACTCTTCGAGCGACTTGATAACGATATCCTCCTCTCCCACGAGCCTGTCGACGATAAGTCCCACCTCTCGGCCCTCCGCCGAAAGGACCACCACAAAGACCTCCCCGTCAGCAGAGACATCGTCTTGAAAGCCGTAGTTCATCTTGAAGACATCCTTCAGGCTCAAGAGGGGGAGGACCTTGTCCCTTATCCTTAACACCTGATGACCCTCGATGGTGTCTATCTCGCCTTTATTCACCCTGACGGTCTCCGTTACCGCCGAAAGGGGAATCGAATAGTTTTTCCCCGATATATCCACGATAAGGGCCTGAATAATCGCAAGGGTCAGTGGGAGCTTTATCAGAAACTTGGTGCCGGCGTCCTTTCCGGTCATGACGTCCACAGTACCGTTCAGCTTGTCGATGTTTTTCTTGACGATATCGAGCCCAACTCCGCGTCCCGATACGTTGCTTATCCTACTCGCCATGGATATTCCGGGCTTAAACAGGTAGTTTATGGCCTCCCGCTCCGAGACCCTTAACCTCTCCGCCTCCGCTATCTCCCCGTTTGCCACCATACGATCCTTGATCGCCTCATGATCGATGCCGCTTCCGTCATCGGTCACCTCGATGATCACCTGGTTTCCCTGGTGGTAAGCGGAGATGCTGAGGATTCCCACCTCCGGCTTACCCTTCTTCTGCCTCTCGGCTATGGATTCTATTCCGTGGTCTATGGCGTTTCTAATAATATGAACGAGGGGGTCTCCTATCTCCTCGATAACCGACTTGTCGAGCTCCGTTTCCCTGCCGGATATTGACAGCCGAACCCTCTTATCCATCTTGTCGGCGAGGTCCCTGACGAGCCTCGGGAACCTGCTGAATAGCTGGTTTATTCCCACCATCCTCACCCGCATGACTCCTTCCTGAAGCTCGTTCGCCACGCGCCCCAGCTCCATGGTCGAGGATTCCATGTTCAGTGAAAGCTGTTTCAAGAGGGCCAGCTCCGATTTTTCCAGCTTCTTCAAATCCAGAATATCTCTGTAGGTCTCTTTGAAGGTCATAAGGAGCTGAGAGAAGCTCGCCCTGTTTACCACCAGCTCCCCGACGAGGTTCATTATATTGTCGACCCGCTCGGTCTCCACCCTGAGGGTCTGCCTTGAATATGCGAAGTCGGTTCCGGGGGGCTCGCCGTCGTCACCGGGAGGCAATACACCGCCGGGCCTTTCAGGCGGTGGGCCGGTCGGCGCAGCTCCCGGCGGGCCGGTCGGCGTAGCTCCCGAAGGGGCCCTCTCCTCTTCCCTAGCGGTGACCTTAGGCCTCTCCGGCTCCGGGGGGCGCTCCTTTACTATATCTTCCCTTTTTACCTTCGGCCCCTCGACCGGCTTCGCCTCCAGATCCAACGTCTCTATCTCCACCCTCTCCACTGGGGCCACCTTTATGAGATTGCCCACTTCCTCCACCTCCTCCTTAAGCTTGTTGAAGCTTACCACGAGGTTCCCGTAGAGCGCCGGCCCGTCTTTATCCCCGCCGACATCTTTATCGATAAGACCCAACTGGTTGTCCAGATTGTCGATAATGGCGTCGTATCCCATGAACTTTGCGGAGGACTTCAGACTCTCCAGGGCCTTCTGATAAATCTCGATAGTCTCCTCAATGCTCTTCCCTTCTTTGAAGTTGGTAAGGCACGTCGACAGTGTATCGATATACTGGTCCGCGGCGGAGAGGAATATCTGGACAAGTTCCTTATCCTCCTCGGACAACTCCTCATAATCGACACCTTCGGCCTCTTTGCCTTCCGATATTACCTTTGATTTTCTCAACCCCTCCCTCAACTCCAAGAGCCCCTTGACGAGGACGCTGACATCGTCAACGGTAAACTCCTCTCTGTTTTCCAGATACTTAGTCGTAAGACTGTTGACCTCGTCCAGCCTCGTAGTTATGTTTTCATATTCCATATACTTGGCGGACCTCTTGAGTCTCGACGTGACGTCTACTATCTCTCTCAAAGTTTTCTCATCCGCCTCCATCTTCCTGATACTTCCGAGGTCTATCTCCAAAAGAGAGAAGAGGTCAACCGTTGCCGTCAGAAAGATATCCACCAACTCGACGTCATAACCTTCCGTAACGTCCTCTTTCAGCTCTTTCCTTAGCTCTAGCGATACGTCTTTCGACACCTCCGGCTTGGGAGGCTCGGCCTTAACCGGTTTCGGCTCGGCCTTCATCGGTTTTGGCTCTTCCTTCATCGGTTTCGGCTCGGCCTTCATCGGTTTCGGCTCTTCCTTCACCGGTTTCGGCTCGGCCTTCATCGGTTTTGACTCTTCCTTCACCGGTTTCGGCTCTTCCGCTGCAACATCCCCCTTATCCCGGAAATAGGCCCTTATTTCTCTGGCGAGGTTGAGGTTGATCCCCTTGATCGCCTCCAGCTCCTCCACCCGGGCCTGAGACAACGCCTTTACGCTCTTTATGCCGGCCCTGTAGATCTCCTTCGCCTTCGATCCTCCAACCCCCGGGACGATTGTGAACTCCCTTACCGCTTCATCGATGGTAAGCTCTCTAATAGAGGTTTCCGGCACCCTCGACTCCCTCGGCCCAACAATCTCGGAAAAGCCCTCCCCCTTGACAAATCCCCTTATCTGATCCATCGCATTGTAAAAATAGAGGACCTCGGTATCGCTTACCCTCTCCCCCTCGTCCAACATGAGCTGAACAGTCCTGATTATTCCCGACAGTATCGTGTTCAGCTCGTCAAATCCGAAGTATTCTATGGACGTACTGAAGCTGTTGACCAGCTTAAGGAAGTTCTCCAGTTCATCGAGGGTTTTTGTCTCCTCGAGCCTTTTTACCGATTTATCCAGCTCCGAAAGGTGCTCTTCCAACACCACCTCTATCTCGTCATCGAAGAAGTCCGTTCGGGTCGATTCCCTCTCATCAAGCCCCTCCGCAAGGGCGGAGGGCTTTTCTTCATCCTCCTCGAAGACTATATCCTCGAGCCCCTCGTAGATATCCAACTCCTCTTCCCCTTTCTTCTCTTCCTCAAAAACACGGTCGACATCTTCAAGACCCTCGTATATATCCAACTCTTTCTTATCTTCCTCTAATATACGGTCTACATCTTCGAGACCCTCGTAGATATCCAGCTCTTTCTTATCTTCCTCTAATATACGGTCTACATCTTCGAGACCCTCGTAGATA
>CAZIWT010000032.1:0-8432 GCA_964542895.1 uncultured Thermodesulfobacteriota bacterium | reverse complement strand
TCCAGCTCTTTCTTCTCTTCGTCAAAAATATCATCCAGATCTTCAAGACCCTCGTAGATGTCCAATTCTTCGTCCTTCACCTCATCAAGCTCCAGCACCTCGTCAACCTCACCGCCCCCCCTCAGCACATCCTCGACTCTGCTCTGAACCACGGCGATATCCGTCAACTCCTCTCCGGTCTGGGAGAGGTCCACAAGGATCGACCTGACCGTATCCATCCCCAGAAAGAGGACGTCCAAAACCTCCTTGGTAAGCCTCATATCCCCTCCCCTCAATTTCTCGAGTATCCCCTCCAAGGAGTGGAGAAAACCGCCGGTCTTGACAAGCCCCAGGTAATCGGCCGATCCCTTTATACTGTGGACCGCCCTGAACACCTGATTAAGTACTTCTCGATTCTCGGGCTCGTCTATGAGTCTGTTTAGGTTCACCTCGAAATCGGAAAGATGCTCGTTCCCCTCTATTATGAATTCCTTCAAAAGTTCTTCGTCAATCATGGTTTCACCTGTATCTTAAATAAAAATCTATACTCGGTTCTTCTCAATCTATAAAACATCCCACATTAAAGCATCAATTCCCGTTACGATGCCGTCCATATCCCACCCAATCGGTTAAAACCCCCTTTTTGCCCCATCATTGCCCCATGCACCCCGCTGAATTTTACACCCGCCCCGCACCTTCAGACCCCGATGTATATCATGTGTATCCCTATAAAGAGCAGAACGAAGATAAACAGCTCTCTCAAGTGGGCGTCATTTATCCTCTCAGAGATATTCGAGCCTATAAAGCTCCCCAAGAGCACCCCGCCCGCCGCCCAGAAGAGGACCGGCCAGGACGCGCTTCCCTCAAAGAGGAGGTGGGAAAACGCCCCGAAAACAACCACGACAAACATGATCGCAAGGGCCGTACCTATGGCAACCTCCATAGAGAGCTTCAATTTCTTCACCATCACCGGGACTATGAAATCCCCCACCCCCACCGAGAGAAGCCCGCTCAAAAGGGACGTCGTCAGGGGCACGATGCCGTATTTGAGCGCGGTCTTTGTATCGGCCCTCTTTTTCACCTCTTCCCCGTACCAGTCATCGCCTGTGATGAAGAGGACGGCGACGCCTATCGCCACAAGTCCAAGGGAAACCGTAAGAACCTTCTCTCCCACCCTCTCCCCGATGAACGCCCCCAATATCACCATCGGAAGGGCGAAGGCGGTGTAAAGGAGGGCAAGCTTGAGATCCACCCTCCCCGACCTCAGGTATTGATAGGTGCCCCCGAACATCCCCACCATCTGAATGAAGAGGGCGGTGGTAATAGCCTTTTCCGGAGGAAACCGATAAACCACCATCAGAAACGGGGACCATAATAGTCCTCCCCCTATTCCGGTCAGCGTTACCAGCATCGCGATCAACACCCCCGCAAAGAACGACAGGAAGTAGAAATTCTCCATCACCGCCGTCATTATTTCCGCTTCGGCCCAACGGTGAAGAGCTTGAAATCCTTCATCATATCGTTGAGCTGCAGAATATCTCCCTTGATGACCTCGATCAATATTTTCGTATTTTTCAGGTCTTCGTTATATATAGCCTCCTCAATGTCCTCGATAGACTCCATCCCGGAATTTGCGAACAGCCTGACATGTGCCACTACCTCCCCGAAGTCGCACACAAGGTCGTTTATAAACTCGCCCATCCTCCCTATCTCGTCGGTCGTGTAGACCGGCATCGGCTCCTTCATGTCTCCACCGGCGATCTTCGACGACACCGTGAACATCCTCTTTAGGGGAATATTTATCTTCTTCACAAACAGGATAAAGACCACGCCCGTCACCAAAACCTGAATTGCAAGGAGCAGCATCACCTTGTTCCTCACGTGAACGATGGGGGCGATCGCCGCGGCCTCCGTGATCTCGCCCCTGTTGAGCTTCTTGAAGTTCTCGACCAGCTCCCCCTTCAGGTCGCCGCCGCTTACCTCCACGAAGAACTCCACCCCGAGGATCAGCATCGTAAAGACGATGATCATTATGTATATCGTCATCCTCCTCGAGATCGAGGAGGCACCTTTTTTCGACGAAGTCATTTCAATTTTATTTAAACATACCCACAATTACGGGGATGTTGTCGTAAATCATCTTCGTTCCCGTCAGGAAAACAAAGATCGAGAATATGACCTTAAGGACCGAGACCGGGGCTATCCTGTTTACAATCGGCCCCAGCTGGCCCCCAATCAACACACCCGTCATTGTGAATATGGCCACGTCCCACCGGATCTGTCCCTCCCAGATATTTATCGATGTGGCGACCCACGCCACCATCCCCTCGACCACAACGGTCGTGGCGATCGCCCTGTGGACGTTGACCTTGTATATCCTCTCCAGAAGCGGGAATACGACCTCCGCCGTTCCCACCGAGCTCAATCCGCTGGAGATACCGCCGATAAAGGGGACCCAGCTGAAGGGATATATCTCCTCGGCGTTAAGCCCCTCTCTGTCTCCATATCTCCTCTCGACCATCGAGACAAACATCCACGCGGCGCATCCCATAACGAGCAATCCAAAGAATACCTTCAGTATCGCCTCGTTTACCACTATGGCCAGATGAAGCCCGATGACTATTCCCGGGATGGAAAGAAGGATTATCGGAAAAGCCATCCCGTACTCTATCTGTCTCTGTCTCACATAACCGATCATCGCCGAGGTCATTCCGCAAAGCTCAGTTACCATACCGGTTCCGACACTCTGGGCAATCGTCATATCAAGGACGTAGACGAATATGGGCAGAAAAATTATGCCGCCCCCGAATCCGCTCCCCGTGGCCAGGGCCGCAACACAGATGGAGATCGGAAGCATGAATAAATTGCCGGATGCCAAAGCCCAGAATTCAGAAATACATTCCATATAAAAAAGTACCTTTAAACAATATTAGATTATCGCAAGTTACAGTTTGTCCAGGTCGATATGGTAGAAGCTGAACGATTCCACCAGAGATTTCAACTCGCTGATATCCTTGTATAATATACTTAATTGCTTCTGAATATCGCCGCTTATCTTCTTCTCCTTCAACACCTCAACCTTGTTGTGAATAATATCCGTGGCGTCGGAGGCGGAAAGGCTGATCTTCCCCACCATCAAGAGGACCTCCTGGAAATCAGCCGTGATATCATTTATGACGGAGCCGAGCTGTCCTATCTCGTCCTTCGAGTATACGGGAACGGTCCTTCCGAGGTTTCCCTTCGACACCTCCTTGGCCGTCTTGACCATCTCGTCCAGGGGATCGGCGACGTCCTTTATAAAGAAATAGAGGGTGAGAACCACGGCAAAGATGACTATGGCAAGGATGATTACCATTCTAATCTGAAGTCTTCTCAACGACTTAAAGGCCTGGTCATAGTCGATCGCCGACACGGCCTCCCTGACCTCTCCCTCCGGCGCCTCGGTTATAACGCCGCTTTTCAGCTCATCCTTGAGCTTCGTCTCCCCCGCCTCCCAAATCAACTCCAGGCTTATGGAGATGGAGACAAAGACAATCAACAGGAAGTATATCAAGAGCTTCTTTCTCAGGTTTGTAAAGATGGCGTACTTTTTCCTCTCTTTAATGCTTTTCCTTCTCTCTTCTTTTCTCCTCTCGTATTTTCTGATCGCATCTCCAAGCTGAATCGAGCGCCAGCTGTATTTTCTCCTTTCTATCTTTCGCTTCTTTTCCTTTCTCCTGTTAACACCATCCCACTGAAAATCGCCCTTTTTTGTTCCCATATGTAGTCTTCCCAAAAAACTGATTGACTAAATTAACCGACCGAGCCGAGAACCATTTACGCATCCAACCACGCTCCCGCCTTGCCGTTCACCAACCCCGGCATCCAAGATGAGGCTCAATCCTTCAATATTTTGAGAATTAAAGCCTTAAGCTCCTCGGGCTTAAAGGGTTTCAGAATCACAGCCTTTATCCCCATCTTCTTTGCCGCCTCTTCAAGGAAGTGTTTTTCCGCTTCCTGACGCAGGGTCAGGAGCACAAGTTTTGCTTCCGGAAACTCCTTTAGGATGATCTCAGCGGCGGTAAAACCGTCGGTGTTTCGCATTGTTACGTCCATTGTGACCAGGTCCGGCTTAAGCTCCCTGTAGAGGGTTATCGCCTCGTCACCATCCTTGGCCTCTCCTACCACGGTCAATTCATCCCCCTCGAGGGCCTCTTTAATACGATTTCGCATAAATGTGGAATCGTCTACAACCAACACTGTTCTGGCCATGCATGAACTCCTTGAAATATTTCCTTTATCCTCTTTTCTATTCCCCTTAAAAGAACCCCGTTATGCCGGATCGATCCTTTAAAACCAGGACGTCCCCCCACATACCGTGAAAATATATCCGACTTGACCGTAACTTACCGCCCCCTGTAGTCCCGCCTTATCATACCGGTCACCATGTTTAAAATCCACCCCGGGCCAAACCAGCCGGTTAAGATAATCTCGTTGACAGCCCCGATTCTCCCCCCCTTTCCACCCACTCCCTTACCAATCGAGTCATCCCGGTAAAATGTTCACTTAAAGTTACCGTCCGGCCCCCTTGACACCGAACCGACCATCCCGCGCCTCCGTCCCCACTGCGACAGTTAAAAAGGAGTTCTGACGGTATCTGATCGATAGACCTGACCACGCCTATCAGCCCGGTCTCAAGACATCATGGATCTACGGATCGGGGGCGCCTTTCCTCCATCGTATTTGTTTAACTTACTCCTCGACCTCCCTGAACTTAAACTCCGCCATGAGCTTGGCGTTTGCACCGGAGAGCTCGGTAATCGTCACCTGGTCATCGCGAACGATACCAGCACCCTCGGCCACCGTCTCCGTCTCCTTAACTCCCTCGACAACGGAGGTGTTGATCTCCGAGGAGCCCTCCACAATCCCCTGAATCGTCTCTTCAATATTCTGGGCCCTTCGGGCCTGCTCGGTGGTAACCTCCACGATCTCCTGGGCAAGGGACGCAAGCTCGTCCATCGACCTGAGGACCTCTTCAATACTCTTGAGCTGCTGGTTCATGGCCTCTGAGACCGCCTCGTTGATCTCGTTTGCGGCCTTACCGCCTTCCACACCGATCTCAAGGCCCTCCGAGGCCCGCCTTGCCGCCTCCACGTTACCCCTCGCGGTACCGGCCGCCTGATCGGCGTTTTCACGGATAGACTCAAACTCCTCGGCGATCTCGCCAGCGAGTTTGGTCCCCTCGTCGACCGCCTTGTTTGCCGTCTTGATAAGCTCGGTGATCTCCTTGGTCGCCTCACTGCTTCGCTCGGCGAGCTTTCTGACCTCGTCGGCGACGACCGCAAATCCCTTTCCGTGCTCACCGGCCCTGGCCGCCTCGATTGCGGCGTTGAGAGCAAGGAGGTTTGTCTGCTCGGCGATGTCGTCGATGACCTCGACGATCTCGAACACCTGGTTTGTTGATTCGGCTATCGAGTTGATACCCTCTTCCGTTCTGCGGACCGCCTCACGCCCTTCCTCGGCGAGCTCCAGTGTACCGGAGACCCTCTCCGCGGTGCTGGCGGCGTTCTCGGCAACGTTTCTCGCAAGCTGCAGCGCCTCCGTAAGCCTCTCTACCGACTCGAGACCGGTCGCCCGAACCCTCTCCGCCTCGGTGGCGAGCTCCCTTGCGGACGTCGCCATCTCGTTGATGGCCGAAGAAGTCTGGACGGCGTTTGTGGCCTGGGCCTGCGCCCTGTCCTGAACGCCTGTAGCTCCATGGGCCATCTCCGTTATAACGTTAAGAGCGTCTCTTGAGCTCTCCACCTCAACCGCTGTAATTGCGGAGATCTCCTCCATCCTCCTTCTCAGCTCCGCCATGATCTCCGCGTTTCTGGCGGCCACCGGCCTTGCTTCCTCGGAGAGCGTTCGAACCGTACCGGCCCCTTTTGCCACCCTCGCCACAATATTTTCGAGACGCTCCGTAAACGCGTTAAACACCTGAGCGAGTTCGCCGACCTCATCCCTTGACGTTACCTCAATCCTCGTCGTCAGGTCGGCGGCTTCGGTGGCCGTCCTGATGTCTTGGGTCGCCCTGGCTATGGGTCTTGTGATACCCCTTGAGATGAAGTAGACGATAAAAATAATCACCAGCAAGAGGAGAGGAGAGAAGATAAGGTAAAAGGTTCTCGCATCATAAAGGGTTTCTAAAATCTCTGACTCGTCCTGCTCGGTGATGAGTATCATCCCTATATTTGAAAGATGCACTGCTACACTAAAAACGTCATTATCCCTATAGCCCTTCCATTGACCAAAAACCGTTCCATCAAAAGGAAGCTCTCGGCCTTTCTTATAAACCTCGTTTTTGCTGACATCCACCTCAAAAATGCTCGTTTCCTCTACGAAACCTTCTTTTTTAAGGGTTTCAACAAAGAGGGATTCAGTAAGCATCAGCCCCGTTTCATCATCGACAAGATAGGTCTCTCCCGTTAATCCAAACTTTACATCCTCAAGCATTTGAGACAAATTCTTTATATCAATATATTCAGCCAACAAACCTACGACTCTTCCACCCCTTCTGACAGGTGTTGCAGCCATAAATACCGGAGTGGCCGTCTTTCTGTCAATAAACGCAAAGAATATAAAGTCCTCCTCTCCCATTGTCCATTTCCTAAAAGTGTTTAAATCGCCGACCGTTTCTCCCACACTTTCCGGTGAAGAGCTAGTCCTTATAACTCCATTTGCATCGTAGAAGAATATCTCTTTAATTATCTCTCTCTTTTCATTCCTAAATTTACTCAGTGTATTCGAAAATCTTGTATAGTCACCGCTATCCACAGCATCAATCAATACTGAACTAGTAGAGTAGACTTTTAGATCGGCCTTCCTCTCCTCAATAAAGTTTTGAATGATGCCAGAGCTTGTATTTGCCAGGGTTGTAAGCTTCTCCTCGGCTAGCTTCACAACGTCCGCTTTTATCCTGAAGTATGTGGGAAAAGTGAAGACGGAAACTCCACCAATCGCCACGATTGAGAAAAATAGAATCAGTTTATTTCTGATTGTAAATCGCATTTTATCCTCCTAATACTTATATTTTCATACTTTTAGTTCTTTGAATGTGTCAAATAACTCTAACCGCAAGATTGTTTCTTTGCTTAATCTAAACCAAATGGTAACTTTAATATTCTAATACAATCTTCATTGGAGTGCCATAATATTAAATTGTTCCCAACATTCCGCTATTCATTCACGCTATTCCAGATGAGCGATCTCCTCCCACTCCGTCTCCGTTAGTATCTTGAAGAAATCGAGCAGTACAATAAGCCTGTCCTCCTCATCCTTAATCCTGCTGACTCCCAGTATATATTCACTATCCACCCCGACCGTGATCATATCAGGCGCGGCCAGTATGGAATCCCTGGGGACCGTGATAATTTTCGAGACACTGTCCAGGATAAAGCCGGTTATCTTATCTTTCATTTCGATTATCATAATTCTGGTCGACTTGTCCTGCGGGGAAATGGGCAGATACAGCCTCTTCCTCAGGTCTACCACCGGGACTACCTTTCCCCTGAGATTGATAACTCCCTCTACGTAGGAGAGTGTATTGGGAACCTCGGTAATGGGAGATGGTCTTATAATTTCCTTGACAAGGAGTATGTCAACGCCAAACTCCTCATCCGCAAGGAAGAAGGTTACTATCTGAGGATCGCCGCTACCCCCTATCGAGAGATTGCTCTTTTCGGCTTCTGCCATTATAATCACCTCCTATGAAACTATAAAAACAAAACATCAAATATCAAAGAATAAAGCAAAAAATAAAACAAAAAATAGAGATATAATTATCATGTCGCTCTTAGCGATGCTACAAAAGATTTTCATCATTCGTGGCAACGCTAAAAACGGCATGAAAGTTTTTCTTAAAAGAATTTCACCTTTTTCAGTAGTCCGTTCAATTCATCGACGGACTTATATGGCTCGTACATACCTGCACCAACCTCATAAGGCAGGCCGGGGACCTTCAGCATGTAACTAATCTTACGTGTGTACTTATCACCTCCTATCGATGCGTCGGCGGAGTCTTTTAAACGGTAATACTCTACCCATCCACCATTGGGCTTATTGGCAGCCTTGCATAGATCATCTGCAAAATAATAACCCTTGGCATCGACTCTTTCACTAAGCTTTCCCCCAATCCTTGAAGGAGAGGGATGCGCTGCAATGATCCCTGCTTCGCAGTTGTATACGAATACATACATTCCCTTTCCCCAGACGAACTTTCCATCTTTCTTGTTAAACTCTGCAAGGCCCGCCTCTCCATGCTTGGAGAGATACTCCACAGCTTTCTGAACCTTACTTATTACAAGATAATATGGGTTGGTATCGTGTACATCATCCTCGGCTATTGCCGGAATTGATAACAATAAAAGAACCGCAATAGAACAAAAAAGTGTTAGACTTCCCTTCTTCATTTTTTTACCCCCTTAACACTTATT
>CAZIWT010000031.1:0-28308 GCA_964542895.1 uncultured Thermodesulfobacteriota bacterium | reverse complement strand
CTTCGGACAAGGATAAGTCCAAGGATTTCAACTCATTTATGTCACTGTACATCTTTTTAGAATAGCCCTTGATGTTTATGAGCGGTGTCTTCAGATCGTGTGTGATTATGTAAAAGAAGCTCTTGACCTCTTCAACGACCTTCTCCAGCTCATCCGGATATTTTTTGGATTCCCCCTCGGCCCTCTTCCTGTCGGTACTGTCGTATATTATTGAGAACAACATCTTCTGGACCCTGATGTCTATAGGACCGGAATGGACGTCCACATTCCTTACCTCCCCCGAGGAGAGCCTGTGACGAAATTCAAAGAATCTCTTCTCCCCGCTCTTGGCCCGCTCCATCTCCGCGGCAATTTCCTCATCGGTAAGAATATTTATATCTGAAATCTTCTTTCGCTTCAATTCGTCCAATCTGTAGCCGTAATAATTCAATGCGGCTGGATTTGCGTCCACGATATTACCTGAACCGGGATCGAGAATAAGCATAATCGTATCGTTATCAATAAACATCTGCCTGTATAATTTTTCACTCTCCCGGAGGACCCTCTCCGACTCCTTTCTTTCGGTGATGTCGACCGCCACGGTCAGGATGGCTTCAGACTCCTTTGAATTAGTATCCAACAGAGAAGACTGGAGAATAGCGGGCAATTCGGTGCCGTCCTTTCTCAAAAACGCGACCTCAACGGTGGGCAAGTGTATCTGGGTGGAGGCGGAAGGAATATCTGGATCGACCTTATGCATTTTCTTTTTTACATCTCTGAAGTGGGACGTCAGGGAGTCCCGGTGCTCCGGCGCTATAAATGGAATCAGCGGCTTCTCTATCAGATATTTCCTATCGCGGCCTATCATCTCCGCACCGGTCAGGTTGACCTCCAGCATGACGATGTCCTTATTGAAGACAAAATAGCCTATGGGGGCAAGATCAAATAGATTGAAGTATTTTCTCTTCGATTCTTCAAGCTCTTCACCGATAGCCCGGATCTCCTCGTTCTGTATTCGAAGCTCTTCCTCCGTGACCTTCATTCTATATAAGATTGAAGCCTGTCCTGATCCGCTCCGAGCTTTTTAAGCGTGTTTTTAAGCTTGTCCTCGGCCTCTCTTTGCTTGACATCTCTAATTTTTGGTTCAGCAAGCTCCTTCTGGAGACTTTTCAACTCTTCGATCAGCTCCTTCTTTGACTTACGAGATTTTTCCATTTAATTCCTTTCTTCACAGGAAACAACTAACGCATCGCACAATATTCCTCGTCCGGGTCTTCTCAACATCTTATTCAAAGAAACAGGCCGGTACCAAACAGCCGAGAGCTGCCTATATTTTACCTTTTATACAAAAAAACGTCCTTTATATCCACTAAAAATCTCAATCTGTCATTGCCGTCCGGCCGGGGTCGAGCCCGTCAACCTTTCACGGCCTTTAGCATTAAAATATACCTTCGATGCACTCCCAACGATAAAACCTTATCAATTAATAACGGCCGTTTCTATATTTCGCTCAAATAATTTTAAGATTTTTAGGACCTATAATCGACTTAACTATCTAGAGATATTAGGATTTTTAAGGAGGTAGAAAAAGGGGAACGAAGAGAGCGCAAATCAATGCCCCCAACGGACGGGCATTTCAAGAGTTAATAGAGGGGAAGGGGTAGGCTTTATTGAAGCTTCCTGAAAGGATGGGATCCGGTTTTTTTGCCCCTCGACACAACCACTATGATAAAAAAAATTTTAACGCCCTTTTGAAATCCCGCAAATACTTAAAAAAGGGCTAAATGAGTAACGCTTAAGCTTAACTCTGCGGTTTTACAGGCTCGAACCTCCCCTGGAAGAAGCGGAGGACCTCCGGCTCGTACGTGAACCTGAGTCCTAAAATCTCGTCCCTCTTATCGTAGAGCCGCTTTATCCCCCCGGCGACGTAGTCGAAGTGGGAGTTCGAGTAGACCCTCCTCGGTATCGTGCATCTCACGAGCTCGAGGGCCGGGCGGTAGTTCTCTCCGGTCTTGGGATTTCTCCCCTTCGAGACGTTTCCCCTCTCCATCGCCCTGACCCCCGTCTCCACGTATACCGCGGCGGCCAGCGCCTGGGCCGGGTACTGGTCCTGGTCTATGTGGGGGAGAAACCGCCTGGCGTCGATGAATATCGCGTGGGAGCCGGGAGGAAGGACAATCGGTATCCCCGCATCTATCAGCTTTTTGCCGAACTCCTGCGTCTGCTCGATCCTCATCCTTATGTAGTCATCGTCGAGGGAGTCGAGGAGCCCCCGGTGAAGCGCCTCCATGTCCTTCGGATCGAGCCCGCCGTTGGTTATGTTCCCCTCCCATACGCGCAGCATCTTGTTGAACTTGTCCGCAAGCTCCTTGCTGTTGCAGGCGAGTATTCCTCCCATGTTGACCAGAAAATCCTTCTTGCAGCTGATCGTGCACCCGTCCCCGTAGCTGAGCATCTCCCTCAGTATCTCCCTTACAGGCTTCTCGGCGTATTCAAGGTCCCTGACCTTTATCATATGCGCGTTTTCGACGCACCTCGTCGCGTCGAACATTATCGGTATCCCGTGCCTCTGGCACAGGTGGGAGAGCTCCTTCAGGTTTTCCATCGAAAAGGGCTGTCCACCCGCCATGTTGACCGACATCTCGAAGCTGATGTAGGAAACGTTCTTGGGGCCTACCCTGTCGATCTCCGCCTCTAACTTTCCGATATCGATGTTTCCCTTCCAGGGGTAGTCGCTTTTTGGGTCGTGCGCCTCATCGACGATCACATCGACGAATACGCCCCCCGCCATCTCCTGGTGGAGCTTTGTGGTGGTGAAGTACATGTTGCCCGGCACGATCTGCCCAGGCCTTATCATCGTCTGCGACATTATGTGCTCCGCGACACGCCCCTGGTGCGTCGGGATGATGTAGTCGAAGCCGAGGATGTCGCTGAACTCGTCGACGAGATCCAGATAGTGCCTGCTGCTGTAGGGGGTGTCCACCGAGTTGGTCATCCCCTCCCACTGAAACGAGCTCATAGCCGAGGTCCCGCTGTCGGTGAGGAGGTCGATGTAGACGTCCTCCGAATCGAGGAGAAACGTGTTGTACCCCGCCTTCTCCATCGCCCCTTTTCTGTATTCCCTGTCGGTAATCTTGAGCGGCTCGAAGATCGCTATCTTGTACGGCTCGAATAGCCCCTCCCTCCAGTCCTCCTCCTTGGGGAAGGATACGAAGAGGCGGAAGTGCTCCGGCTCGAGCATCGCCTGGTCCACAAACTCCGGCTCGTTGAGAAGCCTCAGGCCCGAAATTTCTTCCCTGTGGCCGTATGCGGAGGAGATGACGTCGGAGATCTTCAACAGGTGGTTTACCGTGTAGGCGTTTCTGGGAAGCTCCAGGTTCAGGACCCGCCTCCCCTCGCCGGTCGCGTGGTACTCCCAGCCCCCGTCTATGCTTCCCCTGATGCCGCCGAGGATATAGAGGCTTGCGGCCAGCACGAACTTCGGGAGATCGTCTTCCGACAGGTGGGGCAGAAAGCGCTCCACATCGAGGGCGATCCCGTTTCCGCCCCGGTAGACGGGGACGCCCCTCTTTTTCAGGACGTCGTAGATGAAACCTATCTGACTCGCGTACCACTCCACATGCTTTACATCCTCCATCTCCTCGATGCCCACGGCGAAGACCTCCATGGCTCTTCCGGTCATGCCGCCGTAGGTGTGGAGCCCCTCGTATACCACCACCTGGTTCTTGAACTTCTCGAAATAGTCGGAATTATCGCTCGCTATGAGACCCCCCGTGTCGGAGCGGCAGTCCTGGCTGGCGTCCATGAGCACAACATCGGAAAGCGCGATAATCTCCCGAACTATATCCATCAACTCCCTCCCTCCCTCTTCCACCTTTTCTATCCAGTAGGCGTTCTCGAGGACGTGGGAGATGTCCACGACAAGGGGTATGGAGCTTGAGGCGGAAAGCTCCCTTATCTCCTTTAGGTTCACAAGAGAGATCGGCTGGCCGTTGAGAGCGGCGGGGCAGGTCTCCAGGTGGATATAGGCGATTTCCTCCTTTCCCTTCTCGTCCAAGAGCTTTTTCAAGAGTTTTGTGTCGACGTCTCCGCCGAACTCCTCCGGGCCGTGATAGGAGAACGCCTCGGCCCCGGTGACGTTGATGCTCACTCCGCCGTTCGCCGGGACGAGTCCCCCGCACCTGCCCCTGTTGTGGAGGACGGCCTGCTCCTCTTTAAGCATGGTGGTGGCGAGGAGCTTCTCGGCCCCGATGCCGTTGTGGGTCGGGACGATCCGGGAAAGCCCCAATACCTCCCTCGCCGACCTCTCAAGGTGGATGTAGTTTCTGCTCCCCGCGTACGCCTCGTCCCCCATCATGTAAGCCGCCTTCTGGTAGTGAGACCAGGAGGACATCCCCCTCGTCACCAGGTCGAAGGTTATGTAGTCGGAGCTCACGTGAAAGACGTTGAAGTTGACCTTCTTCAATATGTTCCACCTCTCGTGCGGCTTTTTGGCCCCGATCTTCTTTACCTCTTTGATCTTGTACGGTTCAGATATCATGGCGCATCCTTGTCATTTAAGTATCTTACTGGCAACAAAAAAACTCCACACCCGAAACATCATAAAGGGGGAAGTATTCTAAAGGCCCCTCACCCCACAGCGGTTACAGGACGTAGGGCACCCTCCAGCCGAAGTTCTTGAAGAGGACGAAGGTCTCGGTGGACTGGACGTCTGCCACCTTCGCCATCTCGTGCTTGAAAAAGTCGAGGAGCTTGAAGTCGCTGTTCAGCATAACTGTCAGCATCAGGTCGTACCTGCCGGTGACGACACCGACGGATACCACTCCCTTGAGCCTGCTGAACTCGTCTCCCTTCTTCTCCAGGTCCATCGTGCCGACCTTGACACCGATTATCACCACCTGATGTTCTTCTACGGCGCCCGGGTCGACAAGGCCAACGATATCCAAAACACCCTCCCTGACCATCCTCTGCACACGCGCCCGGACGGTGTTTTCGGAGAGCGACATCACTTCTGCTATCTCCTTGAACGACTTTCTGCCGTCCCTCAGGTGTCTTATGATCTCGATATTGGTCGTGTCCGAATCCATAGGAAATTTCCCCTGTTTGCCCCCTAATTAAGAGATTTCTCCTGACCCCCCCGAAGAAATATTGTCACAAATTGAGCATATTGTCAAGAATATTTTGATTTATTTATAATATCTTCAAAATATTGCATATTATCTGCTCTAATGCTAAATTTCAGCCACATTGATACTTTTATTTTGCTCGGCCGGAAATCGAAAAAACAGATATTTGTTGGAATAGGCTCCAACGGCTGGGGGAAAGATGAATGAATGGTTACTAGTTGATATATAGTTTTTGGCGTTTCATATCTTGGTTCTTTTCTTACTCGGCTCTTCTTTTTAATAAGCGTCGAACGAACCGCTTCGTCTTTTCAAGAAACATCTTCCACCGCTTCTTTCTTATCAAGCTTCTGATTTGCTTTACGACTGCGGCTTTATAAGATTCGAGAAACAGCTCATCTTGTTCTACAAGATCAATATATAATATCAGATCATCTATTGTACGGGTCTCGATGAAATGAGGGATCGCCTCGACATTCACCATAATACCTTCGCCGTCACACACGGGGCAGAACGGATAATCCGTCGGTATTTCAGAGAGTGAATATGTCGAAAAGCATCTGGGACAGATTTAGTGTGATTTCATCTCACACCTCTGGTAAGCCTATCCGGCTTGAAAAACGGGTAGCAGCAGAAAAACCGGTCAAAGCACGACGGCGAAAAGGGTGAAGATAGCTGCAAAATACTATCCGCCTTATTGAGGATTGGGATTCGCCACTTCTATCACCTTCGCCGCAGAGTACGGTTTAATTACCAGACCGGGCCCCCTCCCGCGCCACCACAAAGGCGGCCACGGAGCGGTCGATATCCTCCGCCGTCGTTACCTCGGAGCAGACGCTGACCCTAATAACCGGCCTCCCCTCCCAGACAGCCCCGCCGCACCAGCACTCGCCCGACTCCTGAACCTTTTTAAGCGTGGCCTCCGTCTCCTCATCGGTGTCGCAGGAGACAAGGATCTGGTTGAAGACCACGTCGTTTAAAACGTTGAATTTTTGGCCGCGCAATTTTTCCGCGAACTCGGCCGCCCGGTCGCACAGCCTGTCGACGAGCTTTTCAACGCCGCTTTTCCCGAGAGATTTCAGCGTCGTCCAGAGCTCGACCGCCCTTGCGCATCTCGACATATCGAGCGTGTAGAGCATCCCGTCGCGCCTCTTGTCGTCCCGGCTGTACTGGATATACGATCCCTTAGACTGCATCGCGGAGATCAGCGCCTCCCTGTTCCTGCACAGGACAATCCCGCAGTCGAACGGCGCGTTGAGGGTCTTGTGGGCGTCGACCGACCAGGAGTCCGCCTTCTCGATCCCCTTTGCCAAAAACCTCTTCCCCTCGGACGCGGCCGCCCACAGGCCGAAGGCCCCATCCACATGAACCCACGAGTTCGCCTTTTTGGCGAGGTCGCATATCTCGTCGATCGGGTCGAACGCCCCGGAGTTCACGTTTCCCGCCTGAACGATCACGATCGTTCGATCGTCAAGCTCCGGCATTCGACCTGCGATCATACGCCCCTGGTCGTCGACCGGGACCGTCTCCAGATTTTCCAGGCCGAAGCCCAGAAGCGACAGCGCCTTGAACACCGACGAGTGGGCCTGATCGCCCAGGAGGACCCTGATCTTCGGTGCGCCGAACAGTCCCTTGAGGCTCAGGTCCCAACCGAGACGGTCCAAAATATCGTTTCTCGCCGCGGCCAGGCCGCAGATCGTGGCGACCGATGTCCCGCTTACAAGGCCGGCGGCGGCGCCTTCCGGAAGGCCGAAAAGATCGACAAGCCACCTCTCGCAAACCGCCTCCAGCCGGGAGACGATCGGGGACATCACGTATAACGCCGAGTTTTGGTCCCAGGCGCTTGACAACCACTTTGCAGCCACCGCCGCCCGGTTGGCGCCCCCGATCACGAAGCCGAAATACCTCCCCCCGGTCTGGGCCACCGTCGCGGGTGAACCGTACTCGTGGAGCAAGCGCAGTATCTCGGATGATTCAGCCGGCCCTTCCGGGAGCGCCCCGTCAAAGACATCGAGGCGCTCGATCGCGTCCTCGTCCGGAAAGACGGCGCGCTCGTTCACACCCTCCATATAGTCAAGTGCGTATGACTTGGCCTGCTCGAACAGCTCTCTCCTCTCCTTATCGATCATTCCCTTTCACCTTCTCTTTATTCCTTGTTATATATTATTCCATTGGAATTTGAGCCTGCGATACCAATCCCCTTGGAAGAATCTTCACACCTAAAACTACCGTCTCTGTATTTTCAATCGGAACTCGATCAAATTGACTGCGAAAGGTTGGGTTGCGCGGCGGTGAAGATCCATCAAGGGATCAGCCCTCGACCCCGATCTTCGGGAAAACCGTCTCCTTGATATATTTGAGCACCCGATCCAGCTCCTTCTGGTTCCGCTCTTTCGTCGGGCCGGTGACATATATAGGATTATCGAGGAGGGTGCCCCCCTCGAGCTCCGGACCGATCATCATTCCGCTGAGCACACCGGCATACGGATTGTCCATCTCTATCCCGTTTATCGCCGCCCACGCAACGGCCCAGGACCGGGATGCGTTGTCCACGTTGTACCCGCCCCCGCCCATGCCGACCAGCTTCTCCGAAAACCTCCCGGTCTCCAGGGCCATCGCCTCGAAGCTGTTGTTGGTAAGGGCGAGATTGGTCAACGGGTCGTTGGACATGGTGTCGGTTCCCATCTCGAATAAAACAATATCGGGGGAAAAGGCCTCCACCGCCGGGGTGACTACCTCGTAAAAGGCCTTGAGGAAGATCTCGTCGTCCGATTGGACGGGAAGGGGGACGTTGATGTTGTAACCCTCCCCCTTGCCCTCCCCGAAGCTGTTCTCAAACCCGGTCCCCGGATAAATCGTCTTTCCCGTCTGATGTATCGATATTACCAGCGCGCCGTCGTCGTCGTAGAACGCCTTCTCGACTCCGTTTCCGTGGTGGGCGTCGATATCGACATATGCAAACCTCAGACCGTCCCTCCTCAATATCTTTCCCACAACGGCTATGTCGTTTATGTAGCAGAAGCCCTCGGCGTACTCGGAGTAGGCGTGGTGAAAACCGCCGGTGGGATTGAAGGCAAAGGCCTTCCCCTCCGCTTCAAGGACCAGCCTCGTCCCCACAAGGGTGCCGCCCGATGCAAGGTTCGATTTTTCAAACATATCCTTGAAGATCGGATTGTCGCTCGTGCCCAGCCCCGCCTTAATCGTATCCTCCGTTATCTCTCCTCTCCCGGCATCCTCCAGTATCTTGAGATATTTTTCCGTGTGAAAGAGAAGCAGTAGCTCTCTCGGTATGGGCTCCGGCTCCACCACCTCAATCCAGGGCTTGTCCAGAAGGCTGTACTGATCGAGGAGCTCTCTAAGCCTCAGCGCCCTCTCCGGCCGGAAGGGATGGTCGGGATTGTACTCAAAGCTCGAACTCTCCTCGGAGTATATGAAGAAGCTTTTCATCAAACTCTCATCAAAATTAATAGAGCGAATGGGGGGCACGAAGAAAGACCTTCCCACCATCACGTCAAACAGCAAATCAAAGAATACAGCTAATCTTACTTACCCGATATTCTGCGGTGATATTAAGGACAAAAATTCTTTGAGCAAGCAGTAAAGATTATAGCCGGTTTTCGTTACAAGTCAATGAAAAAGGGATGAAGAACATTCATTATATGGATTAACGGTGGATTTTTAATGCTGTTTTCCAGAATATGCCTATTATCGATTATTATTTCTATATTTATGTGAAATTTACGAAAACAATATTCATCTATCTCCAATTTTTTCTTGACACCCTTTCAAATTTTATGGTAGAAATGCTGTTGTGAATGAGTAGTCATTCATTATTTTGCCGTCTCGTTTTGGGGGTCGAATATAATTTAGGAGGCGGCTACCTGGGGGGGGCGGAGCTGGGGGTTATTGGACACTTGGGGGGGATAGAGTTGGGGGATTGTCGGAGCGGTCGATTTTTAAATGTTGTATTGCCGGTAAATAATTTGCTATAGTAATTACTTGTCTGCTCCTAAAACGGGGTTGATTTCGAGGAATGAACGATATAATATGAAGAATCAGGACAAGCACTCAAAGATAATAAAGGCCGCAATAAAGGTGTTCGCAAAGAACGGTTTCTATAACTCCCGTGTCTCGGAGATCGCCAAGGAGGCGCAGGTGGCGGACGGTACCGTATATCTCTACTTCAAGAACAAGGACGACATCCTAATCTCCCTCTTCGAGGAGGAGATGGACAAGATCATAAGGAACATGAAGGAGAGCATCGAGAAGGAATCAAATCCCATCGAGAAGATAAGGAGGTTCGCCCTGATCCACCTGAGCATGGTTAGGGACAACAGGAACCTCGCCGAGGTAATTCAGGTGGAGCTGAGACAGAGCTCGAAGTTCATGCGGGAGTACAAGAACAGGAAGTTCATCGAATACCTGAATATCATCTCCCGGATAATCCAGAAGGGAAAGGAAGAGGGATATTTCGGCGCCGATGTCATGCCCGGCCTTGTCAAACGCTCCTTCTTCGGGGCGCTGGACGAGCTCTCTACCATGTTCCTCTTCGCCCCGAAGAGCAAGTACAGCATAGATATCGCGGCCGAACAGGTGGCGAGCTTCTTTCTCTCAGGAATAGTCCAAAAGGGAAGAGAGTATCTTATAAAGGATACCCAGGAAAAGCGAAGCACGAGGGATTTTAAAGAATATTAATCTATATCAAGGAGAAATATATCATGGAAATCAAGAAGGTAGGAGTAATAGGAGGCGGGGCAATGGGCGGAGGCATCGCCTACGTACTGAGCTCCGTGGGAATCGAGACGCTGGTCAAGGACATCGAGCAGAAATTCGTCGACAAGGCGATCGAGGGATGTCAGAAGATCTACGACGGCAGGGTGAAGAAGGGAAAGATGACCCAGGAGGTCGCCGACAAGGGAATGGGGATTCTGAAAGGCACGTTGACCTACGACGGCTTTGAAGATGTGGACCTCATCATCGAGGCGGTTCCGGAGGTCATGGACATCAAGAAGAAGGTCTTTGCCGACCTCGAGGAGGCATGCCCCGAGCACACGATCTTCGCCACCAACACCTCTTCCCTCTCCATCGAGGAGATATCCAAGGCCACCAAGAGGCCCGACAAGGTCGTCGGCCTTCACTTCTTCAACCCGGCGAACGTAATGAAGCTGGTCGAGGTGATCCACTACCCCGGCACCGACAAGAACGTCGTCGAGACGATGATGGATTTTTCGGCCAAGATCAGGAAGGTGGCGATCGAGGTAGGCAACTGCGCCGGATTTGCCGTAAACAGAACTCTCATCCCATACATGGGAGAGGCAATGGCGGCGCTATTGGACACCCCTGACCTTACAACCCAGGAGATAGACAAGGCCGCGGTGGAGTTCGGGATGCCGATGGGGCCCTTTATCCTCACAGACCTCGTGGGTCTTGACGTGGGAACCCACGCCGCCGGGACGCTGGAAGAGGCCTACGGCGAGCGCTGCAGGGTGATGCCCCTGATGAAGAGGATGGTGGACGCGGGACTCCTGGGCCAGAAGGCGCAGAAGGGATTCTACGACTACACCAAGGAGGGCGCTCCCAACAGCGACGAGTTTCTCAAGATCCTCGAGGAGGAGCGCAAAAACGTGACCCCCACCAAGGCGAAGTTCGACATCTCGAGGCTTCTCCTGATACAGATCAGGGAGGCGCTGATGCTGGTGGACGAGGGCTTTGCCTCCCCCTACGACGTCGATACCGGGATGGTGTACGGAACCGGCTTCCCCTACAAGATTGCATGGGGCCCCCTCCACTACGCCGAGTTGATCATGGGCTGGGAGGAGGTAAAGAAGAAGTTCGACGAGTACGCAAAATCGGTGGACAAGGTCAGGTTCGCCGCCCCAAAAATATTGGACGACCTGGCATCCGGAAAGAGGAGGCTCTTGAAGAGGTGCCACTACAAGGTGGACGACAACGGCGTGGCGATGATGTACGTGGATAATCCCCCGATGAACGCCCTGGCAAAGCAGACGGTCGAAGATATCGAGGAGGCCTTCGATCAAGCCTTCAAGGACGACAAGGTAAGGGCGATAATCCTCACCGGCGCGGGGACGGTCTTCGTGGCCGGCGCGGACATCAAGGAGATCCAGTTTATAGACGATCCGAAACTCGGCGAGGAGATGACCCGCATGGGCCAGAAGGTCCTGGACAAGATCGAGGGGGCCACAAAGCCGGTCATAGCCGCGATCAACGGCTACTGCCTAGGTGGCGGCCTGGAGATAGCGTCCGCCTGTCACATCAGGTACGCCTCCTCCAAGGCGCAGATCGGTGTTCCTGAGATAAACCTCGGCATCATCCCCGGCTTCGGCGGAACCCAGAGGGTCCCCAGGATCGTGGGGCTGGCAAGGGGAATCGAGCTGGTGACCACCGGAAGGTTCCTCTCGGCGGAAGAGGCCTACGAGTACGGCCTGGTGACCAAGGTCTCCGCCCCGGCGGACCTCATCAAGGACGCCAAGGCGCTGGCGACCCAGATGGCGGGAAAAAGCAGGCTTGCCATGACCGCTGCTATGACGTCGGTCGTAAAGGGGTACATGACCACCCTTGAGGAGGGACTCAAGATCGAGTCCAAGGAGTTCGGCAAGCTTGTCCCGACTGAGGACAAGAAGGAGGGTATTGCGGCCTTCATCGAAAAGAGGGCGCCCAACTTCAAGGACAAGTAGTCACAAACCGGTTCAAGGTTATCTGAAAGGTTGAATATCTATGTCAAAAATAAATAAGTTGGAGCAGAGAAAGGGGGTGACGAAGGTTGTATTTTGAGCTTACAGAAGAACAGAGAATGATCTACGACATGACCAAGAGGTTCTCGGAGGAGGAGTTGAAACCGAAGGCGGAGGAGGTCGACAGGGAGCACAAGTACCCGGCCGAGAGCGTGGCAAAGATGGCGGAGTTGGGCCTGATGGGGATGGTATTCCCGGAGCAGTACGGCGGCGGCGGAATGGACTACGTCTCCTATGCCATCGCCATCGAGGAGATATCGAGGCACTGCGCCTCCACCGGCGTCGTCATGAGCGCCCACACCTCCCTGTGCGCCGCCCCGATATACTATTTCGGCACCGAGGAGCAGAAGAAGAAATTTCTCACACCGCTGGCCCAGGGACAGAAGATAGGATGCTTCGGCATGACGGAGGCGGGCGCCGGCACCGATTCGGCGGGGACGAGGACCACGGCAAAGCTCGACGGCGATAATTACATTGTCAACGGGACGAAGAACTTCATCACCAACGGCAACGAGGCGGATATAGCGGTGGTCATGGTAAGGACCGGCGAGCACAAACACAAGGGTCTTTCCATGATAATCGTCGAGAAGGGAACGCCCGGCTTTTCCGTAGGCAAGCTGGAGGACAAGCTCGGAATTCTCGGCTCCTCCACGGTGGAGTTGGTCTTCGAGGAGGTCAAGGTGCCTAAGGATAACCTCCTCGGCAGCGAGGGAGAGGGATTCAAGATCGGGATGCACACCCTTGACGGGGGCCGGATTGGTATTGCCTCTCAGGCGCTGGGCATCGCCAAGGGAAGCCTTGAGGAGAGCGTCGAGTTCGGCAAGACCAGGGAACAGTTCGGCCAGCCGGTCATCAACTTTCAGGCGCTCCAGTGGATGATAGCCGACATGGCGACTAGGCTTGACGCCGCAAGGCTCCTGACCTGGAGGGCGGCAAAGCTAAAGGACAAGGGGGACGTCCGCTACAGCAAGGAGGCGGCAATGGCCAAGCTCTTTGCTTCGGAAACTGCCATGTGGGCCGCAACGAAGGCGATCCAGATTCACGGCGGCTACGGCTATACGAAGGACTACCCGGTGGAGCGCTATTTCAGGGACGCAAAGATAACGGAGATATACGAGGGCACCTCGGAAGTTCAGCGTCTTGTAATAGCGCAGAGCTTGATTAAAGGATAATAGAAATACCAAATATTTTAAGGAGGCTAAAAGTGAACTCAGCTGTCATTATGAAGCAGGTTCCGGACTCGGAGGCCTTGATCAAATTGGCTCCCGACGGCACGGGATACGTCAAGGAGGGGGTAAAGTTCGTGATGAACCCCTACGACGAGTTCGGTGTCGAGGAGGCTTTAAAGATTAAGGAGTCAGCCGGATCCGGTGAGGTTACCATAATAAGCCTTGGCTCGGAAAGGGCCGTTGAGGCGATAAGGACGGGTCTCGCCATGGGCGCGGACAAGGGCGTTCTCTTAAACGCGGGCGAGGGCTATGCCTGCGCCCTGGGCGTGGCAAATGCGTTGGCCGAGGAGTTGAAGGCAGGCGATTACAAGATTATCTTCTGCGGAAAGCAGGCCATAGACGACGATATGGCGCAGATAGGTCCGATGGTAGCGGAGCTAATGGATATTCCGTGCGTTACGGTGGTAACCGCCGTTGAAATCTCCGGCGACAAGGCCGTTTGCACCAGGGAGATCGAGGGTGGAAAGGAGATCGTTGAGGTCGCCCTTCCCGCGGTCATCGCATGTCAGAAGGGACTCAACGAGCCGCGCTATGCGTCTCTCCCCGGCATTATGAAGGCCAAGAAGAAGCCGATGGAGCAGAAGGACATCTCCCTTGGCGATGCCAAGGCTCAAATCGTAAAATGGGAGGCACCGCCGGAGCGTCCCCCGGGAAGGACCATCGAGGGAGATGACCCGGCCGCCAAGGCCGCGGCATTGGTCAAGGCGCTTCGGGAAGAGGCCAAGGTGATTTAATCCCCCAAACGTAAACAAGATTCAAGGAGATAAAAAATGGCAAAGGAAGTTCTGGTTTTCGCCGAACAGAGAGGGGGGGCTTTAAGAAAGGTCTCCTTCGAGATGGTGACCACGGGGCGGAAGCTCGCCGACAGCATGGGCGGCGAGTGCTGTGCGGTCGTGGTGGGTGACTCTGTCTCCGGACTGGCCGCCGATCTCGGCAAGTACGGGGCCGACAAGGTCTTCGTAGTGGAAGACGCCAAGCTCAAGGATTACGTCCCCGATCTCTACGCCCAGGCTGTGGCGGAGGTCGCTAAGGACGCCAAGGTGTTGATAGGCGGCGCCTCCGCAATGGGTAAGGATTTACTCCCCAGGGTAGCGGCCAGGCTCGACACCGCTATGGCGTCGGACTGTGTAAAGATGGATATGGAGGGCGACTCCCTCATGTCCTTCAGGCCGGTCTTCGCCGGCAAGGCGTTTGTCACCATAAAGGTAAACGGCACCCCGCAGGTCGCGGCGGGAAGGCCCAAGGTGTTTCCCGCGGAGGAAAACGCCAAGGCCGGCGCCGTCGAGAAGGTTTCGGTCTCCCTCGGAGACGCAAAGGCGGTCTTGAAGGAGCTGAAGCAGGAGGCGGGAGACAGGGTTGACCTCACCGAGGCGGACATCATCGTCTCCGGCGGAAGGGGCATGAAGGGTCCTGACGAATACAAGATACTGGAGGAGCTGGCGGACGCCCTGGGATCAAATGCTACGGTGGGAGCATCGAGGGCCGCAGTGGACGCCGGGTGGAGACCCCACTCGGATCAGGTGGGTCAGACCGGAAAGACGGTCTCGCCGTCCCTCTACATCGCCTGCGGAATCTCGGGAGCCATCCAGCACCTGGCGGGAATGGGCTCGTCGAAGTACATCGTTGCGGTCAACAAGGACGCGGACGCACCGATATTCTCCAAGGCGGATTTCGGCATCGTGGAAGACCTCTTCAAGTTCGTCCCGGAGCTGACCGGAGAGGTCAAAAAGCTCCTGGCCGAGTAATTAAAGTGTAGAAACGGGGGGCTTGAAAAAGCCCCCCTGAACCTTTGTAGAGAGAATTCTAATGGATTACAATATTTCGCGTGAAGTCTTCTTCAACCTGGGAGGGCCCCACGGCGTCGTGAGGTTCATCGTGTATGGAATAGCCTTGGTTGTCACGGCTTTATTCATATACCTCCTGGTCAAGAAGATAAAGGTCTGGAGACTCGGGCAGCCGGAGAAGAGGACGGATCAGATCGGAAAGAGAATCTGGGGGATAGTGCAGTATGTCTTCCTTCAGTTCAAGCTCTTAAAGGAGAAGGTCCCGGGAATCTCCCACCTCCTGCTCTTCTGGGGATTCGTCGTCCTCTTCATCGGAACCGCCATAGTGGTGATTCAGGAGGACTTCACCATCCTCTTCTTTGACGTCCGCTTCTGGTACGGCAGCTTTTACAAGTGGTACTCGGTCTTCCTCGACGTTGCGGGGCTCGCCGCAATCCTGGCGATTATCGTATTTGCGATAATCCGCTACATCCAGAGACCGGAGCGCCTCGACAACAAGGGAACCGACGCCATCTCCCTTATCCTCATTCTCCTCATCCTCGTCACCGGCTTTATCAACGAGGGGGCCAGGATGGCGCTGACCGAGGTAAGCAACAACAAGGCGGTTATCAGGATGAGCGGCGTCTTGGAGGGGCAGGACGAGGCCTTTCGTGCCGAGTTTCCGGAGTGGACCGACAAAGAGCTTATCGTAAAGGCGAACGAGGCGGAGATAACGGTGGACGAAGAGGCGGTAGGTGAAGATAACGTCTACATCGTAAGGAACGCTTACTACTATAACCCGGAGCTCGCTAAGTGGTCTCCGGCGGGACTGGTCTTGGCCAATTTGTTTAACAGCACGATCTCAGAAAGCGGGATTATTACGGCCCACAGGGTCAATTGGTGGGTGCACCTGCTTCTCGCGATGGGCTTTGTCAGCTACCTCTTCCTGGGCAAGCTTCAGCACATAGTCACATCCATGATCAACGTCTTTTTCAGGAGGCTCGAGCCGAGGGGCTCCCTTGTTCCCATCGAGGATATGGAAAACGCCGAGACCTTCGGCGTATACTACCCTGAGCAGTTTACGTGGAAGCAGCTCCTCGACGGCGACGCCTGCACCGACTGCGGTCGCTGTCAGGACGTCTGTCCCGCCCACCTGTCGGAGAAGCCGCTGTCTCCCAAGAGAATCATCCTTGATACCAACGACAACCTGGCCGAGCGCGCCCCCGCCCTCTTCAAGGGAACGGCGGCGGAAGAGATCGAGTCAAAGGCCTTGATCGGAGATGCGAACGACGTCGACGCCATCTGGGCCTGTACAACATGTCTCGCCTGCGTGGAGGCGTGTCCCGTCCTCATCGAGCACCCCCAGAAGATCGTCGACATGAGGCGCTACAAGGTGTTGATGGAAGGTGACATGTCAGCCGAGCTGACCACCACCATGAGGAACATGGAGAACAACTCCAATCCCTACGGCTTCGGCTTCCACGAGAGGGGAAACTGGGCCAAGGAACTCCCCGTCAAGACGCTGGCGGAAGACCCGGACGTCGAGTACCTCTACTACGTGGGATGCGCCGGCTCTTTTGACGACCTCTACAAGAAGGTCGCTTCTAATTTCGTCAAGATCATGGACAAGGCGGGCGTCAAGATCGGCATCCTCGGTCAGGAGGAGGGGTGCTGCGGAGACAGCGCCAGGAGGGCCGGAAACGAGTACCTTTACGCCATGCTCGCCCAGCAGAACATCGAGATAATGAACGGCTACAACGTCAAGAAGATCGTGACGACCTGTCCCCACGGCTACAACTGCCTCAAGAACGAGTACCCGCAGAACGAGGGGGGAGACTTCGAGGTCTTCCACTTTACCGAGTTGATCCTCGACCTGATAAAACAGGGGAGGATCAAGTTAGATAAGCCGGTGGACGGCGTGAACGGCGTTGCGTATCACGACTCCTGTTTCCTGGGCCGCTACAACGACATCTACGATCAGCCGAGAAAGATATTGAACTCCATACCCGGCGTTTCGGTCAAGGAGTTCACCAGGAACGAGACCAAGAGCTACTGCTGCGGCGCCGGCGGCGCCAGGATGTGGATGGAAGAGGACATCGGAAAGCGGATCAACCACGTCAGGACCCAGGACGCCATAGACAAGGGCTACGGTACCATAGGCACCGCGTGCCCCTTCTGCCTGACGATGCTCTCGGACGGCATCAAGGAGCTCGAGAAGGAAGACTCCATGAAGGCGTTTGACATCATCGAGCTGGTGGCCAAATCGATGGGTATTGAGTAATCGACTCCGCCCTAACAGGGCGCGATGTCTTTATTAAAAATAGGGGAACGGCCGCATACAGCTTCAGGGTATCCCCAATATCTTGAGGGCATTTGAGACAACCTGTTTGAAGCAACGCCCTTGAGATGACCAAGCCGTTCCAATATTGAGGGGCCTCATTTGAGGCCCCTTTTATTTTATGTTGGACATTCCCCTGCGATTATCCTTCTATCCCCCCTCCCCCCTACCTCCCCTATTCCCAAGTTTTTTCATTTTTCTCCAAATAAAACTCCCAAAAAACTTTCAAATCTGCAAATAAGTGGTATAATTCCCGTAATCTTTAAGTTGTTTTCAATATTGAAAACACGTTTCTAATTGAAACCAATATTATAAGAACACTATAAGGAGCCACAAATGGAGAGAAAAGGTTTTATTAAAAGCTTTGTAATCCCCCTCGTCATCGTCGTGGGGATAATGGTGATATCAGCCATCATCTACCACTCTGCAAGCGGTCTGGAGCCGGGGAGTTTAAGGAACTTCCTTATAAATATCTTCGGCCCCCTCCTCTTTTTCTCGATCTGGTTCTTCGCCCTCGTGGGGCCGCCCCTGGCCTACTTCCGGGGGGCGCTCTTCATCGAGAGGCTGATCATTGCCTTTGCCAACCCGATAATCTGGATCGTGAAGATGGAGTCGATGGTGGCGTGCCAGTTCAGCGGGATCGAGATGATCTACTTCCTCTTCCTGCCCTGGTTCTTCGGGATAATCTGCGTCACCCTGTTCTTGTTCTCGGTGTCGGAGATCATCTGCAGGATAATCAACAAGATCAAAGACCCGGAGGACGTGAGGGTGTTTCATCCCGCCGTCGTCGTCCTCTTGATACTGGGACTCGCCGGGACGTACATGGGCCTGATCAAGGGACAGGAGTGGGTATACATGGTGGTTCACCACTACGCCGCCCACTTTCTGAACTGAGCGAATAGATTTGGAGGAAATCATAATGAAATACAATAGAAACGATAAAAGAGTTGACGGCAGCGGAGACGGTACAAGAGCTGCTGGGGACGACCGGATTCTTGACGCCGGCATAACCCGGAGGGACGCCTTGAAGGTTATGGGGTCGACGGTCGCCCTGGCCGGGATTTCCGGGCTGGGACTTGGGGATACCGCCTACGGCGCATCGCGAAGGCCCAACGTGATATTCATCCTGACCGACGACCACCGCTGGGACGTCCTCGGGGTTATGGGACACCCCTTCATCCAGACGCCCAACATGGACAGGCTGGCAAACGAGGGGATACTATTCGAGAACGCCTTTGTCACCACCTCCCTCTGCAGCCCCAGCCGGGCGAGCTTCCTCACCGGCCAGTACGCCTCGGTCCACGGCGTCCAGAACAACTTCAGCCGCTGGGACAACGACAAAAACGACACCTTCCTCAAACACTTCAAGGACGCGGGCTACGACACCGCCTTCATCGGCAAGTGGCATATGCCGGGGACCGGGGATGGGCTTCCGGAGCTTCCCGGGGTTGACCTCTTTGTCTCGTTTACGAAGAAAGACGGACAGGGGGACTACTACAACTGCCCGATCTACGTTAATCACGAGTTGACCCCCAACAGGCACCCCTACATTACGACTGAGCTCACCGAGTACGCCATAGACTTCGTCAAGGAGAAGCGGAAAAATCCCTTCTGTCTCTACCTCTCCCACAAGGCGGTCCACCACGACTGGAAGCCGCCGGAGCACCTGAAGGGAAAATACAAAGACGTAGACCTCTCGTTTCTGGCGCCGGAGTCTGACAAGTTCAACACCATGACGAAGAACAACTTCCTCGAGGGGGGGTTTGACAACATGCACAAGCGCTACAGGGACTACTGTGAGTCCCTCGAGTCGGTGGACGAGGAGCTGGGGAGGCTCCTTGCAACCCTGGAGGAGACCGGGGAGCTCGACAACACGGTCATCGTCTACGCCGGCGACAACGGCTACATCTTCGGGGAGCACCGCCTCATCGCCAAGCACTACCCCTACGAGGAGTCGATCAGGATACCCTACATCGTCAGGTACCCGGGCCTTATAAAGGACCCGGGGAGAAAGGCGGACCAGATGGTGCTAAACCTCGACCTCGCGCCGACGCTGATGGAGATCGCCGGGTTACCGGTGCCCGACAGCGTCCAGGGGGAGAGCTTCGCCCCGATCATGCGCTCTGCATCGGCCGAGGGCAGGGAGTCATGGGTCTACGAGCTCTTCAGGGACTTCCCCTTCGGCGGGAGGGTCCCGCCCCACAAGGCGGTGAGGACCAACACCCACAAATACATCGAGTGGGAGCTGTGCCGTGAACCTGAGATATACGATCTTGCAAACGACCCGAGGGAGCTTACGAACCTTTACGGGACGCCGGAGGGGGAGGCGCTGATGCCCGACCTCAAGGCGGAGCTGGATGCCCTGAAGGAACGGTTTCATCTCGTCAGCGGGAATATTTAGGGAAGGCCGCTTCCTGTTTCCGATTGTTCAACTTTGACTGTTGGTGACGATTTTTGAGGGAGTGTGGGTCGGTTCAGGGATTTCATTTTCACCCGTTTGGAGGTGGTGAGGGATAATAAATACAATTTTATTAATTCTACTCAGTCCGAACCGTACCCAATTCCATTGTTACAAAGGACTTGGAGTATCGCGGCAATCTCTTGATACCATCTTGAGGTTGCCGCTTAGCCCGCCCCCATGATGGACGAGCTTCTCTATCGAGATGAAAATAAATAGTATTGTATTTATAAGACAAATTATTTTAATAAATTCCCAGGGAGAAATTCAATGGCAAGTATACGAATAATCGAAATAATTGTTGACAGCGGTTCGTCTTATGTAAAGGGTGGTCCTAGATGCCGTTGTGAAAACCGCGATTGGATAATAAAAAAAGGCGTAGCGGTTTGCAGTAATTGTGCTAAACAAAAGGGTGAGAATCTTACAGGATATGTTGTAGATGGCCCAAGGTGCAACTGCGGTAGAAAGGATTGGTTTGTATCAGACAAGTATTGGATATGTGCGCATTGTGGCAGTACACGTTAAGCTTTTTTACAAATAGCACTAAATGGAAAGGTATTTATTTAACTCATCATATTATTATTGATTCTCTAAACTTGAAAATATTTTATGTTTATTTCACGCACCGAAACCCCAAATCCGGAAGCGACCTGTCGGGCTTCAGGTAAAACCGGTCATGAACCGTCACCGGCCTAACACTGTCGAAGGCGCCGCCCCGAACAGCCCTCTCAGTCCCCGCCCTGGGCCCCTTTGGGTTGTCCAGGGGAGATTTGGCGTAGTATTCCTCTTTGTACCAGTCGGCCGTCCACTCCATGGCGTTACCTATCATGTCGTATATCTTAAAACCGTTGGGGAGATAGCTCATCACCGGCGTCAGCGCCCCGAAAGACCCCGCCTGGTTCGTCCGGTTAGGGTTGTAGTCATTCCCCCAGGGGAATTTTGACTTCACCCCCCCGGACGCCGCGTACTCCCACTCCGCCTCCGTGGGGAGCCTCTTTCTCCGGTATTTCGCGTACTCGTCCGCCCCGTACCACGTCACCGAGACGACCGGGTACTCCTCCAGCCCCTCCTTCGGAACGTAGACGCTCTTCCCTCCCCTCTTTTCAACCTCGATTCCGGATACGGTTATATCGATGAGCTTCTTGCCGTTCAGCGTCGTATTTCCGAGATGATTCAGAAACTCTGCGAAGCGGACGTTGGTTACCTCGTGGCTGTCGATGAAAAAGGAGTTGACCCTCACCTCGTGGGCGGGGGCGCTGTTTTCCATCCCGCCTCCCGCCCCCATGACGAACGTCCCCCCGGGGACCTCTATCATCTTATCCAGCTCGACGGCGCCGGGGGCCTCCGGCGACAAAGTCACCAGAAAGGCGGCAAATAAAAGTGCGGCGACGGCAAAAAAAAGCCCTGCAGATGTCGATCGTCGAGCAATTCTAAACTTGTATCTCATCCCTCTTCTCATTTTGGCGGCAACCCTACCGGATAAAAAAACGGGCCCGATCTTTTTCACCGGGCCCGCAAGAGTACAGAGTTCTAATAAATTTCTACTTCGACACCTTCAGAGGTATCAGCTTGAAGCTCTTCACGACCTCTTCGTAGATCGGGATCATCGACTCGAAGTTCTTGAACGCCCCGGAGGCCAAGATCACGCCGTAGACGCTCTTGTTGCCGACGGCGTAGATGTGCCAGCGGTGAATATCGTCGGGGTCTTCCTTGTCGACCTCCTTGTACCAGAACGCCCTTCCCCCCTCGATCTTCAGAGCCTTAAGATCGGTGTACTTCGGGTGGGGGGAGTTGATGTCGTCCTGAACCGACTTCCAGTTCGCCTTGTAGAGGGTGTTGGGGGACACATCGGGAAACCACATCCAGTTCACGCTGATGCTGTCGGCCGGCTGCAGACCTCCGGCGAGACCCCTGGTGAAGCCGCCAAGCGCCGCGCTACCCTTCTGGTGCTGCCATGTCGTGCCCGCATCGACCTTGGTGCCCTCGACGAGCTCGAAGTTCTCGGGGAGCATAAGGGCGTAGCCGTAATCGGGAGTCTCGAAATATTTTAACTTTATCTCGTCCTGAGCCACGGCAAAAGAGACGCCCAACAGAAGGGCGATTGCTGTAAAAAGAGCAATTTTCTTCATCTTGTAAAAACCTCCTTATTTTTTTAACTAACTATTCTAACTTCATAATAATACTATAATGTGATTAATATCACAAGTCATTTTTTTGTATTGTAGAAATATTGCTGTCATGGTCTTATGCCCCCTTTGTTGATCGAGTGTAAAATATACTACAGTTTTTCCATAAAATGTAGTAAACTTATAATAAGGAAACCTGAGCGGCTGTTTAGTTTAATATTGACGTTTTGGAGCGAAAAATGGAGGAGTTAAAGGAGATAGACAGGGCCAACATCAACAGGATGCGCGTCTTCATAGAGGGATTGTTGAGGATATCCAAGGTAAAGATGGTCGTAAACGGAATAGAAAAGGTTCCCAAGAAATCGGCCATATTCCTCTCAAACCACTTCACGAGGATCGAGACGTTGATCCTCCCATATATAATATATACACGCCTCGGTATACTCCCGAGGATTCTTACCGCCACACAGATCTTTGAGGCGATGCCGAAAGAGTTCATGGAGAGCGTCGGGGCCGTGCCGGTGAATTTCCCGGACAGGGACGATATGATATCAAAGAGCCTCCTTTCCGGCGAGAGCTGGATTATATTTCCCGAGGGGAGGATGGTAAAGGACAGGAAGGTGGTTGAAGACGGTCGATTTCTCATCCACGACGGCGATATGCTCATCGACCGCCCCCCCCACACCGGCGCCGGAATGGTCGCCCTGAAGACACAGATGGCGGCGCGCCTTATGAGGGACTTTACGGACAAGCACTCCATGACACGGATATTCGGCTTCGATTACCTCGATGAGTTCGAGGTAAGTATCGTTCCCTTAAACATCACTTACTACCCGATGAGGGTGATAGAGACCGGCCTCTACAAACAGGTCGGCAAGCTGGCCCGCTTCATCGAAAAGGGGGGGCTCTCCCCCCGCTACGAGGAGGAGCTCAAGATAGAGAGCTCCATCATCTCGCCGGACGTCGAGATGACCGTCAACTTCGGCCACCCGAGAAGCATCACGGAATACACACCGTGGGTAAAGGAAAGGGACGTTTTTCCCGTCGTAAAGAAAGACCCCATAAAGAAGAAGAGCGCCGCGCTCTCGAAGGTAATAAACGGCATGATGAACGATTACATGTACGACATTTATCACCTCACCACCGTGAATCCCGACCACATCACGGCAAGACTGATGAAGACAATGGTCAAGCAAAAGATTTTCAAAGATAACACCGACAACCTCAAGATGAGAACCTACCTTTCGGCGCTCAATATAAGGGAGCTTATAAACATCTCCTTTAACGATAAGATCAAGCATGAGCCGGAGGCCGTTGTCGTCGAGGGGGAGAAGGTGGTCGATTCCTTTCTGGAGATGGCCAAGGCGGAAGAACTTATCGACATAACAAAGGGGGTTAAGCGGGGCAACGGGGATTCAACCGTCACGATCAAGGAGAAGCAGTTCAAGTGGCCCCAGAAGTTTCACGACATAAGGCTGTTCAACACGGTGGAGGTCATAAACAACGAGATAAGTCCCCTCAAGGATGTGACCGAGCTCGTCGACGAGACACTGAGCCTCAAGGGAAAAAAGTTAAAGGACGAGACCGCAAAGGCCCTCATCGCCGGGGAGGAGGAGAGGTTCTTTACCGATTACTCGATGTTTTACACCGAGGGTCAGTCCAAGGAGAGGAAATTCGGGATGCCGAAAATAAACATGGGGGACAACAATATCGGGGTCCTTCTCATTCACGGATACATGGCGAGCCCGGAGGAGATGAGGCCGTTAAACGAATACCTCGTCAAAGAAGGATTTACCGTCTACTCCGTGAGGCTTTCGGGACACGGCACCTCCCCGGAGGACCTTAGGAGTAGAAACTGGGAGGACTGGTTCTATTCTGCCAGGGTCGGGTACACCGTTCTCTCAAAGCTCGTGAAGAAGATATTCATCTGCGGCTTCTCGATGGGCGGTGCGCTCTCCTGGCACCTGGCGGCCTGCGGCTACCCGAAGATAGAGGGAATCGTCTCCATCTCCGCTGCGATGAAGCTGGTAAGCAGGACGTCGTTTCTGGCCCCCGCAATCGACTTTTTGGACAACGCCCTGAAATATATCGGACTCAAAAGGTCGCCGGTCCAGTTCGTCAAAAACAACCCGGAAAATCCGCACATCAACTACTTCAAGAATCCGGTCCACGGGGTGGACCAGCTCCTTGAGCTTATCAAGGTTGTAAAGGGGGAGCTGGTGAAGGTCAAGGTGCCGGCCCTGATCATACAGGGGGGGCACGACCCGACCGTCGACCCGGAGAGCGCCGTGGAGTACTATAATTCAATTTCTTCCAAGATCAAGGGCCTCGTTTGGGTGGACTCCCCCTATCACGGAATCGTCTATCGCGGCGGGGACAACAAGTTCAAGAAGATAGTTGACTTCATAAACGACCCGAAAAAGGGGGTGGAAGAATCCCACACGTGGATACCGGGTTAGGTGTGGGGTTGATGCCGATTGTCTCTGGTAGTTGACCTGGTCGGTAATTTTAGGGGTTGGTTTTTTAACCCAAGACAATAGGTTGAAACCCATTGTTTAATGACAACCCATCCCTTTCTTTAGAAATATTCAGCAGTTATTTTGAGAATAATTGGGAACTATACAATTAAAGTAGCGCAAGACGGAGAGCACCGCAATAAAAGTATGGGAGGGGAATATACTGCACAATTCCCCTCCCTTTTTTTAAAGCATTTTGCCTTTCAAGCATCAGGCATTCAGGAAGATGTAGCGGAGCACGAAGAGCACCGCAAAGATATAGAGGAGCCAGTGGACCTCTTTGCCCTTTCCGGAGACGAGCTTTAAGGCCGCATACGAGATAAAGCCCATTGCGATCCCCTCGGTGATCGAGACGGTAATCGGCATGATTATGATCGTCAGAAACGCCGGGATCGCCTCAGTAACGTCCTCCCAGTCGATCTTCTTGACGCCGGAGAGCATGAGGCTCCCCACGATTATCAGCGCGGGAGCGATGGCCGGGTACATGACCACGCCCTCGGACACTTGATATCCCCCTCCGATCATCTTGACCAGCGGGTAAGTGAACAGGGCCAAGATAAAGAGGATTGCTGTAACCACGTTGGAGAGACCGGTCCTTCCCCCCTCCGCCACGCCGGTTGCGCTCTCAATGTAGCTCGTTACGGTCGACGTACCGAGAAGGGCGCCTAAGACCGTCGCCGTGGCGTCCGAGAGAAGGGCGCGTCTCGCTCTCGGCAGATTACCCTCTTCGTCGATGAAGCCAGCCTTCTCGCTCACCCCGATGAGGGTTCCTATCGTGTCGAAGAGATCTAAGAAGAAGAAGACGAATATGACGGATAGGACGCCGAGGTTTATAGCCCCCATGATATCGAGCTTGAACAGCGTGGGTGAAAGGCTAGGCGGCGCCGCGAATACTCCGTGAAATGCCGTAAGGCCGAACGGCAGGCCGACAAGCGCCGTTGCGAGAATCCCGATGATTATCGAGCCCCTCACCTTGAGCGCCATGAGGATCGATATCAGGGCCAGTCCGAACAACGTGAGAACGACCGGGGGTGAGGTCAGGTCACCGAGCGCAACCAGAGTTCCGGGATTGTCAACTACGATCCCACCCCACTCGAACCCGACGAGGGCTATTAGAAAACCTATACCCACGGCGATGGAGTTTTTCAGTGACGACGGGATGGCGTTTATTATCGTCTCTCTCAAACCGAAGATGGAGAGTATCAGAAAGAGGACACCCGATATGAATGTCGCGCCCAGCGCCGCCTGCCACGGTATCTGCATGATGGTGCATACGGTTATGGCGAAGAAGAAGTTGTGGCCCATCGCCGGCGCAAGCGCAATGGGGTAGTTTGCTAAAAGCCCCATAAGGAGTGTCCCGACGGCGGAAGAGATACAGGTCGCCACCATAACCGCCCCGGCGTCCATCCCGGCGATCGATAGGACGACCGGCTGTACAAAGATGATATACGACATGGTCATAAACGTTGTGAAGCCGGAGAGGATTTCGGTCCGCGGCCTCGTGTTGTTTTCCTTCAGCTTAAAGATATCTCTTTTCATTTCTTTTACCTCAATAACTATATTTATAATACTTATTAATATCCTTCTAAAAATAACTCAAATATAAATGGGTATGAAGTACGTTCCAACTTGGATACCTGTAAAACCGTTATTGGAAAGATGGATCAAAACGGCAAAGGTGACTATACCTTCAATGATCCATCGATATTTATATGAGGGTTACATGCCTTTCCCCTCCTATTTGCCTTTCCCATCCTACTTACCGTACCCTTCCTGATTGCCGTCCCTACCCTATCTCGCTTTCCCACTGTAGGCGTCGGCAAACCGCTTTATCAGCCTGTCGACGTTCTCGGTTTCGGAAAGCCCCCTCGCCTCCTTAATGAGATCGGAGGCCTCGCTGTAGACGATGCAGGAGTCCAGCATCCGGGGCATCAAGGTGATAAATGTCTTCATCCTCTCGGCGTCCGACATCTCGTCCAGGATATCGCCGGCTATCTCCCTCGATTTGGCGTAATGACCCTGGAAGGAGCAGTAGCACGCCTCCATGACGAGGTTGGTCATGTGGGAGCACCCTATCTTGCCCCCTATGGCCTCCTCCATCTTGACCGAAAGCCCCCGCTTTATCGTAAGGCCCACGGCTTTTTCAAGGGCGGGCAGCGCCCTTCGACACTCCTGCCTTGGAATACGAATCATCTTCCCCCTGACGTCGCGAATGACCATCCCCGGGAGATCGATATCGATCTCCACCTCCATCTCGTGGACCCTGTCTCCCATCCATGCGACGACCGTCAGGCCGAAGTCCTTAATGTAGATATTCACGTCCTTTTTCCTGTTGTAGGCAGATTCATCGGAAGGTGTCATAAGCGCTACTCCTCAAAGGGATTTTTTATGGTGATTGTGTCCTCCCGATCCGGCCCGACCGATACTATTGCCGCTGGAACGCCGAGGATTTCCTCGATCTTTCCGATATAGTCCCGGGCGTTTTTCGGGAGCTTATCAAAGCTCCTTACCTTATCGATATCCTCCGCCCAGCCGGGAAGCTCTATGTAGACCGGCTCGACCCTATCCAGGGAGGGAATGTCGGACGGGAAATCTTCCCTGACCTCGCCGTCGATCTTGTACCCCACACATATCTTCAAGGTGTCCATCCCGCTCAGGACATCGAGCTTGGTGATGATAAGACCGCTGAGGCCGTTTAGCCTGACGGAGTGGGCCATGGCGACCGCATCGTACCAGCCGCAGCGTCTCTTCCTCCCCGTAGTGGCGCCGAACTCCGCGCCCCTTCTCTGGAGGTGGTCGCCCGTCTCATCGTCGAGCTCCGTCGGAAACGGGCCGGAGCCCACCCTCGTCGTGTACGCCTTAGTTATTCCATACACCCCGTCGATTACGGTGGGGCCGATCCCGGAGCCGGTGGCGGCTGCCCCGGCCACGGTGTGGGAGGAGGTCACGAACGGGAACGTCCCGTGATCCACATCCAGGAGCGCCCCCTGGGCACCCTCGAACATTACAGACGCCCCCTCCTTTATCTTCTTGTCCAAGAGGAGGGATGTGTTCGTGATATGCTTCGATATTTTTTCAGAGCAGCTTATCAGATACTCGAACATCTCTTTTTGGTCGATGGGATCGGCGCCGAGGTAGTTCTTTATGTAGAAGTTCTTCTCTTCAACGACCAACGAGAGCCGCTCCTTCAGCCGCTTGGGGTCTTTGAGGTCTCCCATCCTGATTCCCGACCGGGAGGCCTTGTCCTCGTACGCCGGGCCTATGCCCCGCCCGGTCGTGCCGATCTTCCCCTTCTTCCTCGCCTTGTCCTTCAAGACGTCGAGCGACTTGTGGTAGGGCATGATTACGTTGGCCTCTTCGCTGACTTTCAGGCTATCTTCATCCTTGAAATAGCCTTTGTCTCTCAATCCATCGATCTCCTCGATCAAGATGCCCGGATCGACAACCACACCGTTTCCGATAATGCAGAGCTTTTTCGGGTGGAGGATTCCGGACGGTATCAGGTGGAGGATTATCTGCTCCCCCTTGACGACGAGGGTGTGACCAGCGTTGTTTCCCCCCTGAAAGCGGACGATGACGTCGGCGTGCTCCGAGAGGAGGTCGACCATCTTGCCCTTCCCCTCGTCCCCCCACTGGGTCCCGACGATGACTATATTAGGCATCTTACCAACTCCCCATATATCTGTTTAAAACTTTTCAAATCCTTTTAATTCGATAAACCAACCGCTAAAGCCCCTGTGGATATTTAAACGGGAAAAGCGATTAGTCAGAAATCCGTCGACGGCCCGTCCAAACTCCCCTAAAGCTTGACCTGCTTTACCGAGATTATGTTCGGAAGATTTATAAGCGCCTTCATAACGTTCTGCGGAACATCCTGATCCACCGATATAATTACAAGGGCGTTCCCCCCCTCCCTGTCCCTGCCGAGGTGCATCCTCGCGATATTTATGCCCGCCTCGCCGAGAACCCCCCCGATCCCTCCAACCACCCCGGGCTTGTCGAGGTTTTTCACGACGAGCATGTT
>CAZIWT010000030.1:0-28339 GCA_964542895.1 uncultured Thermodesulfobacteriota bacterium | reverse complement strand
ACCGGCATCACTCCGGTGAAATGGTCCGAAGACGAAGGCGACACACCGGGGCCCAGCTCCTTTATCACCCTTGCGGGATTCCCCACGACGATTACGTTTTCTTCGACGTCCTCCGTAACTACGGCCCCCGCCCCCACGATGCTCCCCCTGCCGATGGTGACACCCCCCAGGATAATCGCCCCGCCCCCTATCCAGACGCCCCTTTTGACCGTGATGGGCAAGTGGTGGAGATTTCCGGCCCTGAAGTCCTCGCTGCCCGTCTCGTGGGTCTTGCTCATAAACTTGACACCGGGGCCCACAATTACGTTGTCCTCGATGGTGGTCTCTCCGTTCAGCTCACTTCCGTAGTTGATAAAGCATCTGGAGCCGACCACAACGGGGCCGTTGATTACGGTCTCCCTCTCGATGTAGGAGCGCTTTCCCAGCACCAACCCCCCCTTGACCCTTACGTTCTCCTTAATGATCGCGTCGGTATCCAGTCTGATTTTCGATATGTCTTCGAGGATTACCCCCCCCATGATGAACCTTGCCCTGACAGGCCCTTTCATAAATGGGGTCAGAAGAAAGCCCCTTAACGCCGCGGCGTACATGCTCCTCTTCGGAAAGATAAGGACGTTTAAAATGAAAGAGAGGATACCGTTAAAAAGGAGTCGTATCTCTCTCTTGAACGTGAATTTTGATGGAAGGTAGATGGAGTCCACTTATTATTGATCCATAATCAAATATCTTTTTACAGGCAAGCAGGGAAAACAGGCTATAGAGGCACAAATTATAGCACAAAAACGTGATATTTATTATAGAATGTACCAGTTTTTTCTGTTATTTTATAAAAAAATGTAGTATATTTTTACCACAAATAGTATTTGCAAAATGGTTTTAAAAACTAAATTTAGTAACTGTTTAAAAGGAGTTTTACCGTGGCTACCGAAACAACTACACGAAGTTGGGGGCAAAAGATCGGTGATTCGATAAAGGGGGTATTAATCGGAATTATCCTCTTTATTGCGTCTTTTGTCGTCCTGTGGATGAATGAGGGAAGTATCGATATCTCCGAGGTGATCGCAAATAGCGCGGTCGACATCAGTGCGGAAACGGTAGATACCGTAAACGAGAGGGCACTTGTATCGGTGACGGGGACCTTGAGCTCGACGGAGAAGCTGGGCGATCCCACGTTCCTCAACCCCGGAGATTACCTGAAGCTAAGCCGCTCGGTCGAGATGTGGGCGTGGGTGGAGAAGAGCGAATCCAAGACCGAAAAGAAGGTCGGGGGGGGCGAGGAAACCGTTACCAGATACTACTATGTTACGGAATGGACTTCAATGCCCGCCAACTCGTCTTCATTCCATGACAAGAACCCCGAGTATACCAATCCCCCCATGAAGTATCAAAGTGAGACCTTTTACGTTAATGAGGCCAAGGTAGGGGTCTATCCCGTGGACATCAGGACTATGAGTCTTCCTGGAGGCAGTAATGTCACTCTGGAGTCCTCAAGCTTGGTTTACGGCTCAGGTACGGGGGCCAAGCTCGACGGCGGTTACATCTTTATTCCCGCAACTCCCACATATTACTACGGGCCTTCATCGAGCCTTGGAAGCCCGAAGGTCGGCGACACCAGGGTAAAGTACACCGCTCTTCCTAACAACATCAACGTGACGGCGTTCGGTATGCTGGAGAGCGGCAAGCTGGTGTCCTACACGGCGACGAAAAAGCTAAAAAGAGACGCCAAGATTTACCACGCCCGTATGGGTACCAAGGAAGAAGCGATAGCGACCCTCAGCGGTGAGCACAAGATGAAGGGGTGGATTTTGAGGATAGTCGGTTTTATGCTTATGTGGTTCGGTCTCGGCCTCTTGTTCGGCCCGATCACCGCGGTTCTAGATGTCCTGCCGTTTCTCGGCAACATTAGCAAGACGCTCATCAGCATAGTCACGTTTTTTATGGCCCTTGTGCTTACAATAACCACCGTGATCGTCGCTATGATCGCCCACAGCGTAGTCGCCCTGATAGTCACCGTCGTGATTGTCCTTGTGATACTGACGCTCATCGTGATGCTCATATTGAAGAGAAAGGACAAGAAGGCCGCGGCGGCCGCCTGATAGACTTGTACGGTTTGTTTTCAATTCAAAGGGAGCGGGGGAATAATCCCCCGCTCCTTTTTTGACGGTCTTTTTAATATTGTCTTGAATTATTCCAAAAATCTAATATTATTAGACATAGTGAAACTTTACAATCAATTTTGATTTTATGGAGACGATATGAGCGTCTGTCCCAAGTGCGGGCGAAAAAACAGGGCGGGGGCGAAATTCTGCAACGAATGCGCCGCCCCCCTCACCTCATCGGGAGATTCCTTCATAGGAACCACAATCGACAAACGCTACAGGGTTGAAAAGAAGATCGCCGAGGGGGGTATGGGGACGATCTATCTGGCCACTCAGGTCAGGATAAAGAGGAAGATAGCGTTGAAGATCCTTCACCCGGAGCTCGCCCGGGACAAGAAGTTCCTCAACCGCTTTAAAAACGAGGCGGTGACCTCCGCTGGCCTCAAGCACGAGAATATCGTACAGGTTATCGACTCTGGTCCGGTATCTGTCAGGGATACATTTTTCATCGCCATGGAGTACGTGGACGGGGAGACCCTGACGGATATTATCAAGAGGAAGGCGCCCCTTCCCGTAAAATACTCCTTTAACATAGCCTTGGAGGTCGCTCACGGGCTCTATCACGCCCATAAGATCGGCGCCGGTATAATTCACAGGGATGTCAAGCCGGGAAACATTATCATAGAAAAGTCGGGCCGCGTCGTCCTGACCGACTTCGGGATCGCAAAGGCGGTGGGCAGGAAGGGTCAAACGACGACGGGGACCATAATCGGAACCCCGGATTACATGAGCCTGGAGCAGGTCAGGGGGCAGCAGCTGGACGGGAGGAGCGATATCTACTCCCTGGGCGTTGTCCTCTACGAGATGCTGACGGGGGTCTCGCCCTTCAGGATGGACTCGGGCGTCTCCACGATAACGAAAATAGTGTCTGAGGAGTCGGTGCCCATAAAGAGCCTCAGATCGAACCTCCCCGACTGGGCGGCCTCGATAGTTAACAGGGCGATGGCGAAAAAGAGGAGCGAGAGGTTTCAGTCCGCCGACGAGTTCATAAGGGCGGTCGAAGCGGGGATAGCTGGCATAAGAAAGGCGGGAAGAAAGGAAAAGGAGGGGAGTAGAAAGAAGCCGAAAGGGAGGGAGGGGGGGGATACCGTTCGGAGGGCTATTTCATCGAGCCTTGAGAAGACAAGGGTGATAGGTGAAGATGTCAGGGCCGCCCTTACACAGGTAATCGGTAAGGCCCAGGAAAAGATGACAAAAGGGCCCCTCGCAAAGAGGGGGTTCTTTACCAACGAGCAGAGCCTGTTTCTGTTCACGCTGTTGACAATCGGGGTGGTGTCGATCCTCTTTGCCCTGGCGAACTCGATAGTCTACGGGCTCGTCATAGCCAAAAAGATGGGAAATCCGTGGCTCTACGGCCTGGACGTTATCGGCTATCTCATTCTGGCGGCCCTGTGGATCTTTTTGATCTATATCTCCGATCCCAAAAAGGGCGCATTTTTGGGTGGATTCTATTCACTGGTCGTCTTTATCGCCATCAACCTCCTCAATCTGATCTTCGTCGAGGAATTCGGCATCAATCCATATCGATTTATCTTCTCGCTAGCCTTCAGCACCACCATAGGGATTTTCTTCGGTTTTTCGATTTCCCTCCTTGCCGGATTTATCAAGGCTGGCTTTCCAAAGAAGACGGCTCTGATGTTGCTCTCGGTCTCTTTCATCGTTCATATGGCCTTGATGTTCATCTTGCAGATCTTCGTATTTAGGATACTTTTCACGGCCATTTTCGGTCTTCCGGGGTAACAGCCTTTTGAGAAGGATGGGAGTCTTTCAGGCCTCAGAGCCGGTTTGGGAATTGGAGGGCGATCTTCTATTTTGGCGATATTTTATTATAGATATTTCGGTTTGGTGAAAAATGGGAATAGGTAAAAAATTTCAGGACGGGACAAAATATTTTCCGGGCATGATGCCCGGGGGATTCTTCGGGGTGGGTGAAAAGCCGGAGCAGTTCAAGACCTACCCGGATGCGGAGAGGATCGAGCTTCCCGGGCCGAAGACCGAAGGGGGTATGCCCCTGTGGGACGCTATGAACCTGAGGAGGAGCGAGAGGGATTACGGCGGGAATCCGGTGACAATGGACGAGCTTTCCCAGCTCCTCTGGGCTGCCCAGGGGATTACGGCCGTGGATTACGGATACAGATTTCGCACGGCACCCTCTGCCGGCGCCCTCTACCCGATAGAGACTTATCTCGGCATCAATCGTGTACCCGATATTACCCCGGGTCTTTACCACTACGCCGTGGGGGAGGGGAATCTGGAGTTGATAAAAGCCGGAGATCTCTCCCGTGAGCTGGCCGACGGCGCCCTGGGTCAGGAAATGGTCGAGAGCGCCGACGTCGTCTTTCTCTTCACCGCGATTTTTATGCGCTCCGCCATAAAGTACAGGGAGAGGGGATACAGGTATGTCTACCTCGACTGCGGCCACATCGTGCAGAACCTCGTTTTGGCGGTGACCGCGCTGGGGCTCTCCGCCTGTCCGGTGGCGGCCCTCTACGATCAGGAGATCAACGACATCATAGGCATAGACGGAGAGGGGGAAAGCATCCTCTACATGGCCTCCGTCGGGAGGGGCCTCTGATCCGGCCCAGGAACGATTGACCCACTTTGCCCGGCTTTTTTGGTTATATTGTGTATACCTATGCCATAGACTGCTCACATCCTCCCCTTTTTAACAAAAAACTCCCCACAACTTGACAAAATAGGATGGAATGCCTAAATTAATAACACAAAAGTAGAATATCGGGGCCTAAATTGTAGGCCTAAAAAGGAGAGTTGTAGATGATCAGACCCGACAAATTTACCATAAAGACACAGGAGGCGATAGCCACAGCGGAGGATACCGCCGCAAAGAGGGGAAATCCCGAGATCGGGGCCGTGCACCTGATGTACGCCCTCGTGATGCAGGAGGACGGGGTGGTCGTCCCCATCCTGAAGAAGCTCGGGGCGGAAAGGAATGCTGTCGAAAACGGCCTGAACGACCTTCTCGGCAAGCAGCCGAGGATGGATGGCGCGGGGGCCTCCGGGCCGCAGATATCCCGTGGGCTCAGGAACATCCTCGAGAAGTCTTTTTCGATGGCGGATTCGCTGAACGACGAGTACGTGAGCACGGAGCATCTCCTGATGGCGATGGCGGAAGACAAGGGGACCCCCGTGGCGGAGCTGCTTACGAAAAACGGGGTAACAAAGGACGCCGTTCTGGCGGCTTTAAGGGAGATAAGGGGCAATCAGCGCGTCGTCGATCCTGACCCGGAGGGGAAGTATCAGGCCCTCGAGAAGTACGCCAGGGACCTTACGGAGCTTGCGAGGGCCGGAAAGCTCGATCCCGTGATCGGGAGGGACGAGGAGATAAGGAGGGTCATCCAGGTCCTCTCGAGGCGCACCAAGAACAACCCGGTTCTCATCGGGGAGCCGGGAGTGGGAAAGACCGCCATAGTCGAGGGTCTGGCCCAGAGGATAGTCACAGGCGACATCCCTGAGACGTTGAGGAACAAGAGGCTTGTCGCCCTGGACATCGGTGCCCTTATCGCCGGTGCGAAATACCGGGGGGAGTTCGAGGACAGGCTCAAGGCGGTTTTGAAGGAGGTCACCTCGTCCGAGGGGAATATAATTCTCTTTATAGACGAGATGCACACGGTGGTGGGCGCCGGGGCCGCGGAGGGCTCCATGGACGCTTCCAACATGCTGAAGCCCGCCCTGGCCAGGGGGGAGCTTCACTGCGTCGGCGCCACGACGATAAACGAGTACAGAAAGCACATAGAGAAAGACCCCGCCCTGGAGCGGAGGTTCCAGCCGGTCATGGTGACGGAGCCGTCGGTCGAGGACACCATCTCGATATTGAGGGGGCTGAAGGAAAAGTACGAGGTTCACCACGGCGTGGCCATCCAGGATTCCGCCATAATCGCCGCGGCCACCCTCTCCAACCGCTATATAACCGACCGCTTTCTGCCGGACAAGGCGATCGACCTCATAGACGAGGCGGCCTCGAAGCTCAGGATAGAGATCGACTCGATGCCGGTCGAGATAGACGAGATAGAGAGGAAGATAGTCCAGCTGGAGATAGAGAGGCAGGCGCTGAAGAAGGAGAAGGACAAGGGCTCCAAAGATCGCCTCGAGAAGATAGTGGGGGAGCTCTCCGACCTGAGGGAGAAGTCAGACAGCCTCAAGGTTCACTGGCACGAGGAAAAAGACAAGATAAAGCGAATTCAGGAGCTCAAGGAGAAGATCGAGTCGGCGAAGATCGAGGCGGAGAAGGCCCAGAGGGAGGGAAATCTCGAGCGGGCCGGAGAGCTCCAGTACGGGGTTCTCATCAAGTTGGAGAAGGAGCTTCAGGAGGAGAGCGACAACCTTTCCAAGGTTCAGGCGGACAAAAAGATGCTCACCGAGGAGGTGGAGGCCGAAGACATCGCCCAGGTGGTCTCGAAGTGGACGGGAATCCCCGTGACCAGGATGCTGGAGGGGGAGGTGGAAAAGCTCCTCGTTATGGAAGACCGCCTGAGGGAGAGGGTCGTAGGGCAGGATGAGGCCATCAAGGTAATATCGGAGGCGGTGAGGAGGGCCAGGGCCGGCCTCTCCGATCCGTTGAGGCCGATCGGCTCGTTTATCTTTCTCGGCCCCACCGGAGTCGGAAAGACGGAGCTTACCCGCGCTCTTGCCCAGTTCCTCTTCGACGACGAGAGGGCGATGGTGAGGATCGACATGAGCGAGTTCATGGAGAAACACTCCGTGGCGAGGCTCATCGGCGCACCGCCCGGCTACGTCGGTTACGAGGAGGGGGGCTACCTGACCGAGGCGGTGAGGCGCAGGCCCTACTCGGTGATTCTGTTCGACGAGATAGAAAAGGCGCACCCGGACGTCTTCAACGTTCTTCTGCAGATACTCGACGACGGGAGGCTGACCGACGGGCAGGGGAGGACCGTGGACTTCAAGAACACGGTCATAATAATGACCAGCAACATCGGAAGCTCCTATATAATCGAGATGTCGGAGACGGATCCCGCAAAGATGAAGGAGCTCGTCATGGGCCTCATGAGGGAGACGTTCAAGCCGGAGTTCCTGAACAGGATCGACGAGATCATATTCTTCAACGGGCTGAGCATGGAAAATATCAAGGAGATAGTCAAGATTCAGACGAAACACGTGAAGGCGCTGTTGAAGGAGAGGCACATCGATCTTGAAATCACGGATGGGGCGATGGATTACCTGGCAAAGGAGGGATTCAATCCCCAGTATGGGGCGAGACCGCTCAAGAGGATCATCCAGAAGGAGATCCAGAACGGGCTCGCCGCAAAGATCATTGAGGGGGAGTTTGTTGATGGGGATAGGATTATTGTCGATGTCAAGAAAGATGAGATTATCTTTAGAAAAAAATAGCGAAAGGAAATGGGCGAATAATTCGAGTGTATTTTAGGGGCGTGAATATTTCACGCCCCTTCTATATTGATCTATGTTCAATCTAAAAGTCGAACTTCTTTAAAAACTTCTCTACTGCCTCTTCATATTCCTCCATCTTCTCGACATGGCCCCTGTGATGGCCGAGCCCCTCGAATTTTAAAGCCTCTTTTTGGCCCTTGTATTTCTCGAAAAGTTCCATCTGTTCATCGTAGGGGACGACCTCATCCATATCGTGCATGACAAATAGAATAGGTATATCAATGTCGTCTGTATGAACTGTCGGATTTCCATCCCTGAAATCGGCGCCGCTCCTCAACCTCGCCGTAATGAGGGCCCCGGGAAGAAGGATCGGTACGGCATCACCCACGACCTTTCTTGAGTTGAATTCTATTGATGCCGGCACATCAGCTATTCCGGAGTCGAAGATCAAGACATCCACGGTTCCATCGACTTCGCGGTTGAGGTCCATCGCCGCGAGGAACGATGACGTGGCGCCCATCGAGAGACCGAAGAATCCGATCTTATCATCGGTGTCGTAGCCGTTCTCGAAGAGGAAGTCGACCGCCCCCATAACATCGTTTCTCTCCTTGTCACCGAATGTGGCGTAGCCTTTAGAACTCTCCCCGTGACCCCGAAGGTCGATTAGTAGGATTGATATTCCCCTTGAAGCAAAGAATGGAGCGTAGCGGATCAATGCTTTCTTATTTGTGCCTCTTCCATGAACGAGAATAAAAGCCCTGTTTTGGGTACTTATTCCTTTGTTTTCAATCCACCAAGCGCAAATTGTAATTTCATCACTATCCCTTGCCGGGAAGAAAGTCTTTTCTGAAGGAATATCCACCTCATCAAGAGAGATAGTGCCGTACTCTGCCTTTAAATCCTCATCGCTCATTGGTAGTGGATAGAGAAGTTGATTGGAGAAATAGTATGAAACACCTCCATATAACGCCACTAAAACAACAATAATAATTAGAATCCATTTTCTCATCTTCTTACCTCATTAGATAATTGATTTTCTACTTTTTAGTGCCCTGGTTCATGTAAGCCGTGAATCCATAGACCTTTTCGTACGCTCTGCACATGGGGCATACGTGTCTCTCGAGCTTGACTATCCAATAAAGAATGCTGCTTCCCTTCTCCCTCGCCCTGTTGCACACCACACATCCATCTTTACAGAACCTGGCGAGCTTTATCGTCCTATCGGAAAATTTTTTTTTGTCCGTCACCTTTTCTCCTCCAATTGCGATACAAAGTCGATCACATCGCCGTTGAGCTCTTCATGGCGCTCGATAACCAGCCCGTGACCCGCCCCGGGATAAATGACCTCCCTGGCTCCCGTGATCATCCGGGCAATCTCCCTTGTGTTCTCCGGGTCCACGATGGCGTCGGCGTCTCCCGCCAAGACAAGGACGGGCACCTTGATACCATTCAGTCTGTCGTATACCGAAAAATCTTTCAGCCGGGGCAAGAGCTCGTTGTAGACCTCGGGGCTGGCCGAGCTTTCTATAAATCCCGGGACGAGGACGTCGATTGTCGCCTTGTTTTTTTCGACAAATTCGGGTGAAAAAATGAGCTTCAATCCCCTCTTGACCCTCTCCTCCGGATCGCAGCCCGGCATATTTTTGACATATTGCTCAAACTGATTTGTCAGGTTTCCGAGCCCCGGCTTTCCCGCTGATGTGGAGACAAGGACGAGACCGCATAACATGTCGGGATATGTGACGGCGAAGCTCTGGGCCACCATGCCCCCCATCGACACCCCCATGAGAATCGGCTTTTTAAACCAGGCGGCCCCCATTACCGATTTCAGATCTACGACCAGGTTCGGCATGTCGTAGCCCTCTTTTGGACGGTCGCTCTTGCCGCAGCCCCGGTGATCGTAAAGGAGCAGCGTAAATCTTTCGGACAGTGCATGTCTCTGCATTATCCAGCTGTTTCTGTCCCTTCCCATCCCGTTGATAAGGACGATCCTCTTTGGGCCGGAACCTACGACCTCGTAGTCGATTTTTATCCCGTTTCTGTCTACCTTCGGCATTTTCCTCACCACTAAAGCCAAGAAAGAATTCTAACAGATATTATCCCCCCCGTAAAGTACAAAGATTTCAAAAGCCTTAGTGCGAGTTGATTAAATTAGAGGTATATATTATTTGTCCGAACTCGTCTTACAATAAAATGAGTTTTGGATTGAATTTTTTGCAAGATTTTGTAATATATATTTGGAAAATATTTGATTTAGTGTTATATTTAACCATATTTTGCTTATGGATCGATAAACTATATGAATTTAGGAGGAAAAAATGGCAAAGAAAGCGACAAAGAGCGCAAAAAAGCCCCAGAAAAAGGTTTGGCTGAAAAGCTATGCCAAGGGCGTCATTGAAAAAGTTGATTTCGAAAAGACTACGCTGACGGAGGCCTTTGTCCGTACGGTGAAGGATTTTCCTGAGAAGCCGGCCATCTTCTTCATGGGAAAGGTAATAAACTATAAGGAGCTGGGAGATCTGGTAAACAGGTTCGCGACGGCGCTTGCGAAGATGGGAGTGAAAAAGGGAAGCAGGGTGGCAACGCTTCTGCCCAACATCCCCCAGATGGTTATCGCCTATTACGGAGCGATGACGGCCGGTGCATCGATGGTGCTGAACAATCCCCTTTACACGGATCCGGAGCTGGAGCACCAGCTCAACGACTCGGAGTCGGAATATCTCATCACGCTGGATCTCCTGGCGCCGCGAATGATAGCATTGAGGCCGAAAACGAAGGTAAAGGATATCGTTGTATGTCACATCAATGACTATCTCCCCTTTCCCAAGAAACAGCTGTTTCCGATAGTCAAGAAGACGATGTTCAAAAAGATCGACAAGACCGACGGAGTCTACGAGTTTGTCGCCCTCATCAAGAAGACCAAGCCGAATCCCCCGAAGATCAAGTTCAAATTCGATGATATCGCCGCGTTCCAGTACACCGGTGGCACCACCGGCGTTTCAAAGGGGGTTATGCTGAACCACGAGAACCTCAGCAAAAACGTCCAGCAGATTTGTTCCTGGTTCCCCACGTTCAAGAAGGGGGAGGAGATCCAGACGGGGGCGCTGCCCTTCTTTCACTCCTTCGGGATGACCGCCGTGATGAATTATTCGGTATGGAACGGATGGGGGATGGTCTTGATACCGAGGCCGGAGCCGCCGGCGCTCCTGGAGGCGATCGATACATGTAAGCCGACGTTCCTGGCGGCGGTTCCGACCATGTACGTCGGGATGTTGAGACACCCGGATTTCAAGAAGTTCGATCTCAGCTCCTTAAAGGGGTGCTTTTCCGGCGCCGCCCCCCTCGCCATGGATACCATTCGGGAGTTCGAGGAGGCCTCCGGCTCTCAGATATGCGAGGGCTATGGCCTCTCCGAGACAAGCCCCGTTGCCACCGTCAACCCGTATGGAGGGAAGACGAAGGTCGGGAGCATCGGCCTCCCGCTGCCCGACACCGAGCTTAAGATCGTTGATCTTGACACGGGCAAAAAAGAGATGCCTATCGATGAGCCGGGAGAGGTTTTGATCAAGGGACCCCAGGTCACGAACGGATACTACAAGAAGGCAAAGGAGACGAAGGAGGCCATAAAGGGCGGATGGCTCTACACCGGCGACATCGGCAAGATGGACGATGAGGGCTACTTCTATATCGTCGACAGGAAGAAGGACATGATCATAGCCGGCGGATACAATATCTACCCCAGGGATGTCGACGAGGCGCTGTACGCCCACCCGAAGGTGGCCGAGGCCTGTACCATCGGAATTCCCCACGACTACCGGGGCGAGACCGTCAAGGCCTTTGTGGTCTTGAAGCAGGGAGAGACGGCCAAGGAGGAGGAGATGATCGAATACTGTAAGACCAAGCTCGCCAAGTACAAGGTGCCGAAGATCGTGGAGTTCAGGGATTCGCTGCCGATGAGCGCCGTCGGGAAGGTCTTGAGAAAGGAGCTTCGCGCGGCCGAGGTGGAGAAGATGGGAAAGGATTAAGGGCGTGATTTGTACCGGTCTGTTTTAACGGCGGGGATTAGTTGGCGCTGTTTGGATATTGTGCTGTTAAGATGTTGCGGCGCAGGTTATGGATAGTTGTGAATTATCGACAGTGGCCGTGGACTTAAAAGTGGATAGTCTTAAAAAAAGAGGGGTCTCGTTCTGATCGGGGCCCCTTTTTTTAAGCCGGGGCTTTCTGGGAAAAGGTTCATATACAGTTTGTTCCGGGGCCGGTTTTAAGGAATTGTAACAGATGGGCGTGGTGAGATATAAGGGGACTTTCAAGAAACCAACACTTTTTGTGGTGCTTATTTTCCTCCTTCTGCCGGGCTGTTCTTTTAAAGAGGCCGACGTCGTTTTGGGGGTGATCCGCTCCGATAAGGTCATTGTCACCGCCGGGGCGTCCGGGGAGGTGGAGAGGATAGAGCGGGGGGTCGGCGACAAAGTCGTCGAGGGGGAGCTGATATTGAAGATCGGCGTTGAGGATACGGAGGAAAAGCTGAAAAGGAACCGCGGAAGGCTCGAGGAACTTCAGGGGGGGCTGAAAAAGGCGAAGGAGGAGTTAGAGAAATCGGAAAGACAGGTCGGGTATTCCAAGGGGAGGTATCTGGTAAACAGGATGCTCTTCAGCAAAGGGGCGATAGCCGAGAGGGAGGTTTTCAGGACAAAGGAGGAGTACGATTTTGCGGTGGCCTTGAACGGGAGGGCGAAGAGGGATTACGATCGAATCTCGAAGGAGATCGAGAGCCTTGAGAAGGAGATATCAATGATTGAAAGGGAATACGGGTCGGTCTTCGTCCTTTCGCCGGAGACAGGATTTGTCACCAAGTGTTTCACCTGGGAGAAGGGCTATCTCCTCAAGGGGGACAGGGTGGCGGAAATAGTCAAGGAGGAGAGCATATACTTTGAGGGAATCTTCAAGGTAAAAAACAAAGGGGGCGTCGCCACGGGTGACGGGGCCTTCGTGATTCCGGTTGTCCCGAGGCTGTTGGCGACCGGGGCGATCAAGGGGGAAGTCTCCGCAGTCAAAAACAGAGGCGCAGATGGTGTTGAAGTCGAGATAAGGCTGAGACCCGAATCGAGGTGGGAGATATTGGCGCTGGGATCCAAGGAAGGCGATTTGACCGCAGTGGCGGTCATACCTTGAAACGAAGATCGCTGTTTCTAAACGTACCGGGACTTTTTTATGGTTTTATGGCCGGGAATAGTTTATATTAGACATTGCAGACGGGGGCATGAATTTTCCTTCGGAGGGTTGGGAAGCATTTTTCCTGTTTTTCAAGCGTAAGGATTGGATATGGAAATCGTAGGCTTTGCACTTTTTCTTTTTATTGCCGGGTGTATTGTTGTCGCCACGGCTATATCGGCCGTCTTTATATGGATAGGCGCTAAGCTCGCGGGGATCAGAGGGGCCACGTTTTTAAGATCGTTCTGGGCGGCCCTCGTGTCGAGTTTTCTCGTCTGGGCCCTGACCGGCCTAGGCGCCACCGTCTTCGGCTTCGGCACGGTTGCGGGCTGGATCATCGGGGTACTCATCACACTTTTTGTCCTAAAAATAGTCTTCGATACCACGTGGGGCAAGGCCTTCTTGGCGTGGCTCTTCCACGGGATAGCCCAGTTGATAGTCCTGGGAATTGTCGCTGTAATCGTCGCCGCTCTCGGAGTCGCCACAATCGGCCTCCTTTTGGTTTGAGTTGAGATAGGGGAATCATACAGACGATATGGTTTAACTCCATGTTGATCTGTTTGGTTTGAATGGGGGAGCGGGGAGTATTAACTCCGGATTTTCACTTCGGTTTTTCACTATGAAGCCTGTTAGCGAACTGTCGCCGAATGTCGTCGAGGGATTATCGGGGATATTCTTTGACATAGACGATACGTTTACATTGGAGGGGAAGATACCCGCCGCGTCGTTTGCCGCCCTCTGGGCGCTCCATGGGGCGGGTTATTACACTGTCCCCATCACCGGGAGGCCCGCCGGCTGGTGCGATCACATCGCCAGGATGTGGCCGGTGTCGGGGGTCGTGGGGGAAAACGGGGCGCTATACTTCCACCTCGACGAAAAAAAGGGAAAGCTCGTCAGGAGGTTTTTCATCGATCCCGACGAGATCGAAAAGAAGAGGGAAAGGCTCAAATCGATAGGGGACGAAATCCTTGAAAAAGTCCCCGGGACGGCTTACGCCTCCGACCAGCCGTTTCGCCTCTTCGATGTGGCGATCGACTTCACGGAGGATGTCCCCAGGCTGTCGAAGTCGGATATACAAAAGATATGTGAAATTTTCAAGGCCAACGGTGTTACCTGCAAGGTCAGCTCGATTCACGTAAACGGCTGGTTTGGCGACTACGACAAGCTCAACATGACGAAGATCTTCTCCCAGGAGGTCCTGGGTGTGGACCTCGACCAAAACAGGGACCGATTCGTCTTCATCGGCGACTCCCCCAATGACGAGCCTATGTTCAGATATTTTCCCAACAGCGTGGGCGTTTACAACATCACCAATTTTCTCGATGATATAGAAAACCCCCCGGCGTATGTCACCGGCAGTCCCGGCGGGGAGGGATTTGCCGAGGTCGCAAATATCATTCTGTCAAATAAAAAATAAGGTTTTATTTGAAAAGATTATTTTATAAAGGAGGCTTGATGTGTGGATTGAAAAATTCTCGAAAAGATCGTATCGCTCTATTGCGAAGTGGGGCGCTGTGGACGGATTTCACCACCCCAGCGAAAACCTTACTAACTATATCAAGGAGAACTTCGGCTTTACGGATAAAGATTTTGAGTCTCCCCATCTCCCGGGCCTGGAAGATATTAAGCCGCTGAAGAAGTCGAAGCTAAAAGATGTCGATGTAAAGAAGATCGCCGGGATCGTGGGTAAGGAAAACGTCGACATTGACGACTACATTAGGGCGCGTCACGCCGTCAGCGCCGCCTACAGGGACGTCATGAGCTTGAGAAAGGGGAAGATCCCCTATCCCCCGGACGTCGTTGTCTACCCAAGGGGGGAGGAGGATGTCGTTAAGCTCGTCAAGCTCTGCTCCGAGAAAAAGATCCCGATAACGCCGTTTGCCGGCAGGTCTTCCGTGACCTACGGCACCGTGCCGGTCAAGGGGGGGATAAGCCTCGACTTCACGAGGCATATGAACAAGGTCCTTAAGGTTAACGATATGAACTTTACCTGCCGCGTTCAGCCCGGCATGTTCGGCCCGGCCTACGAAGAGTACCTGAACAACTACAGGAGCGACAGGGTAAAGGGTGGGTTCACCTGCGGGCACTTCCCCCAGTCTTTCGAGTACTCCTGCGTGAGTGGCTGGGTCATGACCCGCGGGGCGGGGGGCCAGTCGACCGGTTACGGGAAGATCGAGGACATGACGGTTTCCATGAGGATGGTGACTCCGAGGGGGATGATCGTGACCAGGGACTTTCCCGCCGCCTCCATCGGCCCGGACATAGACGAGATAATGATGGGGAGCGAGGGGGCCTTCGGGATCATGACGGAGGCGACCTTAAAGATATTCCCCTTCAACCCGGATGACCGGCAGATGTTCACCTGGTTCTTCAGGGAGTGGGACGAGGGGCTCGCCGCCATGCGCGAGATCATGCAGGGGGGGTTCGGCTTCCCGTCGATGTTGAGGATCTCCGACCCGGAGGAGACCGACATCGCCATGATGCTCCAGGGCTTCGAGGGGACCCTGCCGGATAAAATATTACAGCTTCTGGGCTACAAGCCGGGAAGGCGCGTCATCCTTTTGGGGTCGTCAGAAGGTGACAAAGACCACGGCAAGCTCATCAAGAAGAAAATCAGGAAGATATCGAGAAGACACGGCGGCCTCGGCCTGGGTTCGATGGGGGTCAAGGGATACTGGAAGCGCCGCTACAACGATCCCTACATGAGGGAAGACCTCCTCGATATCGGGATCATGTCCGACACCCTCGAGACCGCCTGCACCTGGAGCAACATCAGGCACGTGTGGGAGGAGGTCAGGAAGGTGGTCAAGGCGAGGCCGAAGACGATCTGCATGGTTCACGCATCCCACTGCTACCAGAACGGGGCGAATCTCTACTTCATTTTTCTCTCGCCCATGGCGAAGGGAAAGGAGATCGAGGACTACTCGAAGTTCCAGGGGGACATCATAAACGCCATCCTGAAGGCGGGGGGGAGCCTCTCCCACCACCACGGCGTCGGGAAGATGTTCGCGCCCTGGTTCAGGGAGCATATCGGGGAGGTTTCCTTCGGGATCATAAAGGCGATAAAGGACTACCTCGACCCGAAGAACATCATGAATCCGGGCGGAACGCTGGGGCTCGACCTGAAGGGGAAGGGGGGGAAGTAATCTCCCCGCTATTTTAGTTCCGGGTGATGGGGGGGTACTCAAGAAAACGGGAGGGAGAGCTGGCTCTTCCCCTCATCGGCTGAGACTTTCGGCCTGACCAGGTCGGCGGTGCAGATCTCCCCCGGCATGTCCGGGTTTTTGCAGGAGCAGACGGAGAGCCTTATTCCGTACCTGTCCGCCGTCTCCCTCGCCCTGTCGTAGCCTCTCTCCCTCACCCTCTTCGGGACGAGCTTGCTCCTGGTGGCCGATCCCACGGTCTCCCAGCCCGTGCCCTTGAATATCCCCTCTATGAGCCTCATATTGAAGCCGTCGAGCTCCCGCCTGAACTGCCCCTCTATCGCGGGGCGGAGGTGGAGGTAGCTTATCGCGGCCCTTTCGATTCCCCTCTGGCCGAGCTCGCAAAAGAGCGTGGTAAACTCCGCGGCCGAGTCTGTCACGAACGGGATCACCGGGTCTATCCGAACCTCGGTCTTGATACCGATCTCCACCAACTTCTCGATGTTCTTGAGCCGCTCGGCCGGAGTCGCGGCGTGCGGCTCGAACCTGTACCTGTACTCGTCCGAGAGGGAGACGACGCCGATACGGGCGGTGACCAGGTCGGAGTAGCCGCCGCCCGAGACCATATCGAAAAACCGCCTCGGTATCACCCCCTTGGTAAGAAAGGAGATAGGTATGGATCTCGAGAGGAGTATCTCCATCACCTTGATCGATGTCTTAAGGATATCCGGGTGGGGCTGAAAGGAATCGGAGGCGGTGTTGAAGAGGACCACAGGAACCCTCTCCCGCTTTTTTGAAAGCTCAAATCTCAATTTCTCGGGGAGGTTGGAAAAGAGGACGGCCCTTCTATTGCCGGGCGCCCCCGGGTATCCCCGGGCGTAGCAGTAGACGCATCCCAGAAGGCAGCCCATGGTAATGTTTATCGAGGCTATCCCCTTGAGGCAGCCGAAGGTCCCCTTCTTCAGGACGTCTGTCTTCCTCTCTCTTGTCGTAACGACAAAGTCGTCTGACGAGGGTTCCATCTCGGTATCCGTAGAGCTACTTTATTGATCAGACGCCCTTTTTTACCAAGTATCCCATTTGAAAATTCAAAGGGCGTATTATAGTTTAAGGCTCTTACATAAAAAGGAGGTCGATTTGGGAAGGCGATCTGCCCAGCGTGGCCGATATTGGATTTATAGCAAAAAAGACAGGAGAGCCGCCCTTTTAAAAAAGAGAGAAGGAGCCTTTTGGAGAAGAAAGATCATAACTCCGCCTTAAGCAAAAAAAGATAATTCTTTTTTAGGAGGAAAGCCCCCGCTGTTAAAGGCACTAAAGCCTGTAAATTGCTCCGAAATCCATCTCACCGGAAATGGGGCTTTAAGGATTACTCGCCGCCCTTAGGCCCCAGCGACTCGATTCTCCTCTCGAGGCAGTTCTTTAACTCTTTTTTAAGCGAATCAACCTCCTTTTCCAGCTCCGCTATCCTCTCTTTCAGCTGCTCATTTTCCACCTGGGTTTTCGTCTCTTTCTCCTTTTTGTAGATTTTCCCGGCGTCGGGGGCGCAGCCGAAGGTCGAAAGTATAACGGCGACGAAAAAGAATACTGAGATAAAAGCCACTACACCTCTTTTCATGAAACTTCTCCAAAAGAGTTTTTACTTACTATAGATTATCGGTTTTGGCCGATTTAGTCAATGTTTTTGTTGACAACATCCCATTTCTGCGGATATTATTTTATCCATGATTAACAGGGCTGAATTCAGGGGCTTTCTCGTCCCCATTTTGGTTTCTATAAGTCTTGTGGCCTTGATAGTTGCGGGCTTTTTTGGATTCGCCGTGCCGATATTTCACACGTTCAGCTTCAAGAAGAGGCAGGCCGAGGCGCAAAGACTCCTGGAGAATATATACCAGGCCGAACTCTCCTATTTTTCAAGGCACGGCTGTTTCGATAGTGATCCCGACGTGATCGGCTTTGTCCCGAACTCCAAGAGGCAGGATTATACTTGGAAGATTCTCAGGGCGGACTGCAGGAGTTTTCTCGCCAGGGCGTGGACGAATATCGACGACGACGAGAATCTGGACATCTGGGAGATAACGGAATCGGAGAGGTGGATACCCCTCCACGTCTTTGACGACAAGACCGATACGGGTGTCGAGATAGATCCCACCTGGCCGTTTCCCACAAAGACCGACGACAAAAACCTTCAGAGGTAGAAAACTAAACGAACAGCTTATCGGCCCCTTTTATCTTTTTTACCTGCCGGTCTGTTCTTTTTGCGAATCCGATAATAGAAGAGGGCCGCGAAGACCGTCACCACAGCGAAGATAACGAGGGAGGTCGGGGTCGCTCCGAAAGGCGTTCCCGTCGACGGATGGGAGCGGAGGGGGCTCACCAGACTCCTTGAGGTGACGTAAAGAAAGACGTAAGATAAGATCAACTCGCCTTTGAAGGCGACCCTTTTTTTCCTGAAGAGGAGGAAGATAAAGATGAAAAGGTTAAAGGCCATGTGATAGATCTGCGTGGGGTGGAGGGATACGTTCAGGGGTGCGACGGCGGATTTTGTAAATACTATCCCTATCGGGAGGTCCGTGGGTATCCCGTAGCAGCACCCCGCCATGAGGCAGCCTATCCTCGCGAAGGTCTGGGCGAGGGGGATGGAGGGGGCGTAGAGGTCGGACCAGAGCCAGGGGTCGAGCTTTTTTACCTTGAAGTAGATCACGACGGAAAAGAGCGCCCCCAAGAGCGCCCCCAGCATCGTCGAGCCGGTGTTCAGAATAATCTCCGGCGACGAAAAGAGGCGGGGGATGTTTCTGAAATCGATCAGGATGTAGAGGAGCTTTCCGCCTACGAACGTGCCGACGACCGCCCACAGGTAGAGGTCGATCCCGGCCCAGACGCTCTGACCCGATCGCCTGACTTCGTAAAAGAAAAAGAGCGAGCCCGCGAGAAGCCCCATCGCGACAAAGAAATTGTAGGAATGTATCGTGAAGCCGTTGATGGTAAGGAGGTCGGGGTGCATGAAATGGTGAGGTCCCTTAAAGAATCGGGTTTAATAAATCCAACGGTTTTTTATCGGCAGATTTCTAATGGCGATATTTAATGGATGTGGCGGGCTTACCAAAAAGTGCCGGCGTTCCGAAAGCCCTTTCCAAAACATTGCCACGGTCTTCGAACTGAAAAGGCGTCCCAACAGCCACGATTTAAATGATTCGACTGACAAGACAACTAAACCAACCTGTGCCGAGAAAAAACCGCCGGGACATAAATAATATAATCCATCTGTAATCCGCCCCCACCTTTACGGCGCGGTGTGGATAACTTCCTCCTCCCCCTTTACCTCCTTGCCGTTCAGCATATCGATCACGGCGCTCAAGATCGTCTCGACGTCCAGCTGGTTCATGCAGTGGTCGGGGCCCATCGGGCACTCGCTCTCGAAGGGGGTGGAGTTGTCGGAGTTGATACAGCCGTCCGGGAAATCGCACTTCGGCCTTGTCTGCAGGTGTCCCTGGCCGTCGAATCCGAACTGAAGGTGGTTGGTCGGCCCCCACAAGACCACGGCGGGGACGCCGGCCAGATGAGCCAGGTACGCGTGCGGATTATCCATGGTTATCACGAGGTCGAACTTCTTCAGCAGCGCCAGTTCCTGCATTGGCGTAGTCAGTCCCAGAAGGCTCAACGCCCCGCGGATGTAGACCGAATCGGCGTTACCCATCTGAACGACCGAAAATCCCTCGTCTTTGAGCCTCTCGACAAGCTCTTCCCATTTCTTTGGATCCAGCTCCATGCGCGGCGACAAGACGGAGGGGGAGATCAGGATGTTCTTTTCCTTGAAGGGTATCCACTCGGTAAGCAGCGGGTCTTCCTTAGGCACACAGGGGACGAACAGGAGCTCTTCCACAGGGGCTTTAAGCTTGAACATCTTCGCCAGTATATGGTACGCCTTTTTCCCCGGCTTGCCGAAGTCCCGGTGATCCCAGTATGCGGTGTCGAACACGACAGCTTCGGCGGGCGGGTGGTCGATATTCTCTATGGCGGGATGACCCCTGAAGATGTAGTCGTAAGAAGTCCTGGTGACGAGGTTGAACTTCCTCGACGGATCCCTGTCGACCAATTGTTTCAGGATTCCGGAGATCATTAGGGCGTCCCCCGTGTTCCCGACGAGGTTGATCCAGACCGCCTCTTTTGTCTTGTCGAGGTTTACCGGGGGGTGCCACTTCCCCTTAGGGATAGGCGGGATCGGGGCTTCGGCCTCCCTTTGAAAATTATTTATCTCTTCCTGTGTCATGGAGCCTGGGATATACTCGATTCCTGTTGTCGGCTCGAAATATTTCTCGAGAAATCTCTTCCTGTAGACGCACCAGGGGGACTTGTCCATGAAGTTCCTCGTGACCGCCCAGGCGTCCAGGGCGCACCCCCCGTGGCATATATCCCAGAAGCGGCAGCCTTTGCAGGGCCCCTCCTTCAACGCCTTGACCCTCTCCCGGAGCATCTCCTTTACCGGGTCTTTCAATATTTCCGAAAAGGAGCGGTCGAAAATAGAGCCGTAGCACATCTGTCCCCAGTCCGACGCACACCCGCACTGGTACATCATGCCGTCCGGGGTCATTCCGAAGTGGGTCTCCGCACACATCCCCGACTCGTTGCAGAGAAGGGCCGGGCTTCTGTTTGTGAGGTGATCGACGAAGCTCCTGAAGGGATCGCTTGAGGGGTGGCGCTTGCGGTTTTTCCACCACGTCGGAAATATCTCCCCGAGGAAGTCGGCGTACTGCTTGGGCGTGATCCCCAGCTCCCGGGTCCTCGGCTCGTCCTTGTAGAAGAGAACCGGGTTTAACATCATCGATCCGTCCCGGGTCATATTCGCTAGGAAGTTGAATATGCCCAGGGGATCCTTTAAAGAGTGCTTGGTGATGACGTGGATTAGCCCCCAACTGAGACCCTCTTCCTCGAGCCTTTTCACCCCCTCCAGGAATTTCCTGTTGTAGGTTGACGAGTCCATCTCCTTTCCGGGGCCGCGGACGCACGGCGTCGGGTCGTAGCTGGTGCCTATGCTGTCTATGCCGAGGAGGTTGAAGATCTCCGTAAAGCTGCTGTCGAAAAGGGTCATGTTGCTCTGCATGGCGTTATCTACCCTGTCGATGGTCTCCGGACATTGCTCTTTCTGTATCTCATAAACCCGGTAATAGTATTCGGGGCCGAGCATCATCGGCTCGCCGCCGTGCCAGATCACCTCCATCTCTTCGTCTGGGCGCTCCAGAAGGTATTCGTTCACTCTCTTGAAGAACTGCACCAGAATATCTTCGGATACGGTCTTTACCTTGCTCCCCTTTCTGACTACGTCGCAATATGCGCAGTTGGAGTTGCAGGCTTCCGTGACTTTCAAAATTACCGTAGGCATTAATTCGTCTCCTCTGGTTGCGGTTGGTTTTCCCTGTTGTCTATCTCAAAATATTTTTGATCCAATATATCGAGCATCTCGGTGAAAAACGGAGCGGCCGGGCAAACGCCCGATTCATCTATCAGCCTTTCGAACTTACCCAGACATGCCCTCCACCCCTCACACGTGGAGCAGGGGAGGTTTTCTAAAAAATATCGCCTCCACGCCCGCTTTTTCTCCTCCAGCTGTGGACACACCTCCATCGAGTCGACCCCGGAAATATCTTCGGCGATGAAGTTACCGGATGCCAGATCTGAGTAGGTAAGGGCCGCCCTTCCCTGAGAGTCGAGATGAAGGAAGTCGTTCGAATCATCGTAGTAGACCGAGCTCCAGTCATTGAAGTCATGCGGGTCGTAATTTTCAATCAAATAAGAAAAAGGCTCCACGTTGGCGTGGGAGGTGGTCCTCAGTATTGCGTATGTCATGAGATCCGTCAGGGCCTCCCAGCTCGGCGACTCGACGTTAAAGTCTACACCGCACTGAAGGCCCGTGGATGAGAGGGTCTGGAGTCCGACGACGGCCTCTTTATTGTCCGCCGGGAAGAAAGGGCGCACGTTGAGCCTGTGAATCAGGTCGAATTTCTGCTGGAGTTCCTTGAAGCTTCCGGGGCCGGGGGAGTAGAGGGTCACCGGAATCGTTTCCCACCCTTCGTCCAAATCGAAGAGGTCGAGGGTCCTGTCGGTTCTGACGACGATGGAGCCAAGCCTGTTCCTCGAGGACAAGATGTCGTCGGCCGCCGGGATAATCTCCGAGATATCATTCACGTGGACGATCAACTCGGCGTCTCTTCCCTCCAACGCCTCGATTATAGACGGCTTATACGGTAAGACTATGTTTTGAAAGTCCATCTTCAATCTCCTGAAACCTGACTGGTGCCTCCTTTACGAAGTGGTTGAGAATCTGGCAGACACCGCCGCCGGAACACCTCATTGTCTTTAGGTAAGCGCAGTCCTGGCATTCATCGTAGATTCCCGCAACCTCGTTTCTGATCTGTTGGTGCAGGTTGTTGAAATACTCGCTTATCTGGTTCATATTGTCGAACTCGAAGATCGACCTCCTGTGATAGCTGGACATGGGAAAACAGCTGTAAATTTCGAGGTCGGGTGTAATGTCCAGTGCCGGGCCGCAGCCGAAGTCGATCTGGCCGGTAGTGCGGAATATCCACCCGAGCTGCTCATCGTTAAAGCTGCACAGGGGAAATCCACAGTCGAGCCCGGGGCCGAGCTGGAATCTATCGAAGAGCTCCCTGTAGGAGTAAAGCCTGTCTATCACTCCTTTGATCTCCTCTGGGCGGATAAAGATATTGTCGTAGCCCGGGACCGGGGACGAGATTCCAAGGCGGAGGCCGTGGTGCATCCCGTAGCGAATCAGAAGGTCGAAGATGAAATCTATCTCGAAGTCGGTCCTGTAGATGTTGAATCCCGGCTCGGTCCAGGGGCCCATCACGGAGAGAAATTTGTGGACCTTCTCAAGCTCCTCTTTCGGTGTCGGGGTCTGTTTCGGATTGTTGAGGTTGCATACAAAGCTGAGCTGCTCGGGCGAGATCTTGGTGAGGTATTTTTTAAGCTCCTCGAGCCTCTTGTCCGACATGATGCCGCTCGTGAAGATGTTGACCTTCATGTCCCGCTCGATGAGGTAGAGGACTATGTCGGTAAACTGCGGGTGAAGCGTCGGCTCGCCCCCCAACAGCGACACGAAATTTTCATCGGAGAGCTCGAAAAAATCCGCGAGATAGAGGAGGTTTTCCCAGGAAATGATATCTTCGGGGCTCTTTTCGTCCATCTCCTTTTTTGCAAAGCAGTATGGACAAGAACGTACGCACTTAGATGTCAGAAGGACGTTTGCCATGAGCCGTTCTCCTTATTTTTTTCGAGGTGATGGTTATAATTCCGAAAGTTTCAATATCTCCGAGCTGTCCTTGAAATCGAAATTGAGGTGCATCTTTTGATAAAAGTATCCACCAGAAAGCGTACTTTTGCTATATTGATCTTTTGTTTTTTAGATTAAAAGCGGTCTATGCCGCTATGGTGTGTAAAAAATATTCAAAAATCGCCGGCAGCCAATTTGTCGATCTTCTTTATCGTCTTGTTCAGGAAAATCGAGTGCTCAAAATTATTTAAAAATCGCCAGCGGCCAACAGTATCTATACATCAAATATGAAATGGTAGTACCTTACATATCTGAAGTAATTGTAATACCGTGAGTACCTGGCGTATCGGGCATACCTGCCGTATCGAGCGTACCTGCCGTACCTGCCGTATCTTGAGTAATTATAGTAAGACCTGCTGTATCTTGCGTAGTTGTAGTAGTTGTAGTACCTCCTGTAGGATCTCGAGTAGTTGTAATAGGGTGCAGGGGGTGTACATTCATCCTGAAAGAAGGCCGTAGTTGCGGCAAATGTCCCCACCACGGCAACACCTCTCGCTATTCTCTTTATGGCTTCGCGTCTTCCAATCTTATTTTCACCTAAGGGGGATTCGATCTTCTTTTTATCTTTCTTGTCCACCATGGGCTCCTCCTTACCTCTAAAAGCTTTCACAATTTACATGACACCTTTTGTTAAATAATCGCTCTATCCATGATTACACCAAGAGAATCCTTTATCAACGGTTCCACCGAGGTAAAGCTTAAAAATAAGTAACTAAAATATCTCTTCTATTCTCTACTATCATATAAATCCCGGGCTAATAATATCTGCTGTATCTTGAGTAGTTGTAGTATCTATAGTATCGATAGTACCTGTAGTATCTGCTGTATCTTGAATAGTTGTAGTATCTATAATATCGATAATACCTGTAGTACCGGCTGTATCTCGAGTAGTTGTAGTAGTTATAATATCTATAGTATCGTGAGTATCGATAATACCTGTAGTATCGATAGTATCTAAAATATCTGTAGTAGGCTATAAGATCGTCTTCTTTACCAAATGCCCTTGGTGCTATGAAAGCGCCCGCAAAGGTTCCGGCAAATGCCACCCCCTGGGCGATTCTCTTAATCGCCTCTCGCCTCCCTATCTTCTTCTCCGCGATATTCTCGGGATCTTTTTTCATGTTTTTACTCATATGCAAATCCCTCCTCCTGTAAAAGACCAAATATCTAATTGGGCCTCAAATAAGTTTTCAGTTTGAAGCTCCGTTATTATAACCACTAAAAAGACATATTAACCCACAATATATGGGATTTTACCATAAAGAAAAAAAGCATGTCAAACAAAAATTGTCAATGTCTTAATGTTTTTTATTCTATCTTTTTCTTACCTTGCGCATTGTGGTTACAGGAATATAAGACCAGCCGGAGGATGTGATAGTGTCTATCAGGGGACCCTTGACGTCGTTTACGTCAAAACTGTACTCGTAGACCTTGCCGAAGGAGCTCGGCTTGGGCTCCTTGAAGGCATACGACGTTCCGAACTCCTTGTGCGCTATGGTCCTTCCCTGAAATGAGGACTTGGAAAAGCTGATAGTAGGGATCCCCTTCTTCCAGCTTACCTCGCCGATCTTTTCCAGCGCCCTAACCTCGCTTTTCGTCTCGTCCAGAAGCAGTAATATCTGATAGGTCTTTTCAAGCCCGGCCTTGGCGAAGATCTCGTACCACTCGGCGTCCACGACCTTGAGCTCCACAACGAGGTCGGTTTTGTCCGATTCCGTTATTTTAAATGGTATCTTTTCGCCCCCGAGGCCCAAGATTTTTTTTGTAAGCTGGCTTTTTGGTATGGCAGATGTTCCCGGCTCCGGCCTCTTTATCCCCCTCAATGCGTCCATAAAACCCATATCGGTTCTCCATAGAATAGTTATATGATCCCTGTTTTGTGAATATCTCTCGTTTAAAAAGATAATAGATTAAAAGATTTATCTAAATTGTGAGGAAAATCACTTTTTTAGTCAAATATTTTGTATGTGGTAAGATGCAGTTTTGATGTCACCGACGCCCTTCACCCTCGTAATTTGACGTGTTCGGTGATCGAAAGGTTAAAAGTATAATGAAAGTGCAGGAGATAAAGATTTCTATATTTTAAGGGGCAGGATATAATGGTGAAAAAGGCTTGATCTGGGAACCGTTATTTAAAATCCTCCCTCCTTGACGTACAGGTCGACGATTTCCTTTGTGGTCTCCAGGTTCAGGATGCCGTTCAGCGATTTGGTCTCGAAAAAGCGCTTCGGGAACTGCATTTTGCTAAAATCAAATCCCATCTTCTTCTTCAGCTCGTTTTTGAGCCGCCAGACCTTTTCGCCCATCTCCGTTAGGGACTTCGGCGTCGCCTTTATTCCGATCGAGTCGAGCGCCTCGCATACGAGCTCCTTGTCGCCGTAGATTTTCCTGGCGAAGAGGCAGATGTGCAGGGAGGTCAACATGCACCTGTCGATCTCCTCGTCGATGAGCTTTCTTACCATCTCCCTCTTGTCGAACTTGTCCATCGTCTGGTCGAGGGCATAGCCGGCGTTGTCGAGGTGGGAGTGTCTCGCTCCCACCGTCTGGCCGATTATGGCGCCGTAACCGGTGTGGTATCCGGTCATCTCATGTTTGCCGAGGACCATCGCGAAATCCTTGCCGCCGTACTTCTCGGCGAGGCTGGCGAGTCCCATCCCCACGTCCCTGTAAAACGTATTGGGGCGACTTACGATTCTCGCTATTATCTCGAGGTACGCCTCCGTATCCCCGAAATCCACCTTTAGGCCGAGCTGGTCTTCGGTCAAAAGCCCCTTTTTGAACATCTCCGTAATCCAAGCCAGGATCACCCCCGTGGACATGGCGTCCAGCCCGTACTCCTCCACGGCGTCGATAAGGCTGAGAATTCCCTTCTTATCTCCAACTCCTATCATGCTTCCCAGGGCGAAGATCAGCTCGTAATCATAGCCGACCCCGGCAAATTTCGTTTTGTAGCCGGGGCCATACTCGATCCTCAGAAGCCCGATGTGGATACAGCCGGTGGGGCAGCCGCTGCAGGATAGCTTTCTCAACAGGAGGTCTTCCGCAAAGGATACACCGTCGATCTCGTTTGCATCCTCAAATTTCGTCTGGGTGAGGTTTTTCGTGGGGAGTCCCCCCGCCTCGTTTAGGGGGACGACGTTTATCGGCGTTCCGATCTCGTGGTACTTCTTCATGGCGTCCGACTCGGTGGCTATCTTCAATATCTTGGTGTAGACCTTGTTGTACTCCTTCGGCTTTAAGATCGGATAGGAGCGGTTTCCACCGAAAACTATCGCCTTGAGCCTCTTGGAGCCGAAGACGGCGCCCAGCCCCAGCCTTCCGAAGTGGCGGTAGGTGTCCACGTTGACGCCGGCAAAGCGGATCATCTTCTCTCCCGCCTTGCCTATCCTTATTATGCTCCGCTTTCCTGATCCGATATGCGTCTCCCTGTCCCTTAGGACCTTTCCGGTCCGCTCCACCCTCTCACCCCAGATGAACCCGGCGTCCTTTATGTCCACCGAGCCCTCGGTGATCGCGATGTAAACCGGGGAGCTCGCCCTTCCGGTGATGACCACGGCGTCGTATCCCGCAAACCTCATCGCCATGGCGAGGCGCCCGCCGGCGTGGCTTTCTCCCAGGTTGCCGGTTAAGGGGGACCTGAATACGGCGGCGGTCTTCGTTACCACGGGGAATATCGTGTTCATCGGGCCGATGGCGAAGATGATCGGCTGCTCGGGATCCAGGGGATCTTGATCGATTTTGACGAGCTCCGAGAGGAGCTTAACAGCGACTCCGCTTCCGCCGATAAACTCCATCAGGTCCTCACGACGCTCGATCTTGATATTTCGGGTCGTAAGGTCTATGTAGAGCACCTTTATGTAATTCCTACCCAGCATTCTTTTCCTCTTCAACGCTTCTTGACGTTTTCTCTTCTTCCTCTATGTAATCCTTCGTCTCCACCTCCACCATCTCCAGACACCCGTAGGGACAGTGGCGGGCGCACGCGCCGCATTCAACGCAGACGATGGGAATGTGAAGCTCGTTATCCATCGTTATTACGCCGACGGGACACGCGTCGACGCACTTTTCGCAGGCGAAGCAGGCGTCCCTGTTGAACTTGACTCCCCCTCCCTTTCTCGGGGTTAAGGCGCCGCTCATGCACACCTCGGCGCAGGGGGGTGGATCGCACCCCATGCATATGTCGGCGATCATCTGGCTCTGGAAGCCGCCCGCCGTCCTCACACGGATGGCGCTGCGCTCGACCGAGAAGCTCTGGTAGCGGACCCGGGCGCAGGTCAGCATACAGCCCATGCAGGCTATGCACTGATCCATCTTTACGGCCCTTAAAACCTTGGGCATTTTACACTCCTGAAACGATCTTTAGCGGATGTTTTTACAAATAGATTAGGCGGATTCCAAGACAAGCTTTAATAAATGAACTTGAGAAATCTAATTCATTTAGCAACGTAACTATATATTTTATCAGAATCAGGGTGAAATGTAAAGGAAGAAGATAGAAGTTTATTCCCCTCAAGGTATTTATTAATGGATTGATTTTATCATTCACCTCTGTGTTTTTTACGTTATTCTCGTTGTTCTTTTGATATAGGCCAAATCTTATATGATAATAGGGTGAATAGAAGGAAAACAGCGGTGAGTATATATATTACTGTAAGCGATACGCCGAGGTCCTCGATATAGATCAGTTTTCTCAGCCAGGTGATGATAAAAGACCCGTCGTACGAAAACGTCGCCGACTCCCGCCTCCTCAAGTGTTCTTCGATTATCGTCAGGGGGCAGAGGGTGCCGGTCGCCTGCATGATAATGGTGAATATGAGGGAGACGGTGTGGAATATCCTCAAACCTTTCAGCCTGAAAAAGAGGGCGACAGGAAGGGCCGCGATGATAAAGATGATCCACGCGAAGTGGAGGACAAGGACGGTATCTGAGAGGATGTTTTCCATCTTGGACGGTGAATGATAATTATAATTATAAAGGTAACTATTTCTCCAAAGCAACCTAGCAGGTGTTAAAGTATAGCATATTATTTGTCTTTCCCACCAACTTTCGATATCTAAATTTTAAGGGAATGGTAACTGAAATAGGGCACTTACGTACCCTATATTAATAAAAAA
>CAZIWT010000029.1:0-28848 GCA_964542895.1 uncultured Thermodesulfobacteriota bacterium | reverse complement strand
CTGGCCGAGACACAGGTCATCCCGACCCTGATCTTCGACGAGGTCGACTCCGGCATCGGCGGGGGAATCGCCCAGGTGGTGGGGAGAAAGCTCCGGGAGGTGAGCTTCCACCAGCAGGTGATCTGCATAACCCACCTGCCGCAGATAGCGGGATTTGCCGACACCCACTACTCGGTCGTAAAGGAGACGAGGCTCAACAGGACGATAACGAAGGTCGAGCGTCTCTCCCAGGACGAGAGGGTGATGGAGATAGCCCGGATGCTGGGCGGGGAGACGATAACCGAGACGACGCTCAGGCACGCAAAAGAGATGATCAGGTCCGCCCTCGACGCCGGCAAAGGGAGACATAATTAATCGAGGTTCGTAAACAGCAGCGGCCGACCGTAATTGAAGCCGATCTTGTCAAGATCGGATTAGTAATAAGGGGGCCCCTCTTCAATTATTTTTGGAGTTTGGGGCGCGAAAGCAAAGGTAATTTGGATGATCAGAAAGGCCCACGTAAAGGATGCGCAAGAGATAAGGGCGTTGATAGACCCCTACGGCAGGTCCGGGGTAATGCTTCCCGTCTCACTGTCGGAAGTCTACGACAGGCTTCGATCGTTCTTCGTCTACCTGGACGACGCCGACGGAGTCGAGGAGATAGCGGGCACGGCGTCTCTCAACGTCACGTGGGAGGACCTTGCGGAGATACGCTCCTTCGCGGTAAAGGAGGGAAAAAAGAGGAGCGGGATAGGAAAGATGCTGGTTAAGAAGTGTCTGGAGGACGCCGAAGGCCTCGGCATAAAGCGGATCTTTGTCCTCACGTACATCCCGGAATATTTCAAGAAATTCGGGTTTGAGATAGTCGACAAATCCACTCTGCCCCACAAGGTCTGGTCCCACTGTATCAAATGTGTAAACTTTCCGGACTGCGGTGAAGTGGCGATGATAAAAAAATTGTGATCGTTGAGGTGATTTCTTTATCCCGACCGGAAGCAGACTGTTTCAATTAAAGCGGATACTTGAGATCACCTTGAAAAATACCTGGAGGAAATCGATGAAAAAGGGAGTTTTGCTGTTTGTATCGTTATGTTTTTTGTTTCAGGCCGCACTGTTATACGCCGAAACAGCCGAAGAGTGGAAGAACAAGGGAAAGGAATATTTAAAAACCAAGGAATTCGCCAAGGCGCACGAGTGCTTCAACAAGGCGCTGGAGATAGATCCAAATCATAAAAAATCCCTCTTTTATCGGGGGACGCTCCTCTTAACCGCGGGTGAGTTTGATAAATCCATATCCGACTTCGACAAGCTTATCGCCCTCGACTCCAACCACGCCCCGGTCTTTTATCACAGGGGCCTGGCGTATGCCCAGAAGAAGGACTATGCAAAGTCGGTGGAGGATTTCTCAAGCTCCATAAAGATTGATCCGAACGTGGCAAGGGTTTATTATCACAGGGCGGTCGCGTACCTGAAGCTCGATGACAACGCCAAGGCCCTAAGCGACCTCAACGATGCGATAAAGAACAAGCCGGATTTCGGCCACGCCTACTACGCCAGGGCGAAGGTGTATTACGATATGGGCAAGAAGGATAAGTCCGTCGACGATCTTAAAACAGCCTGTGAGCTCGGCATTGCGGACGCCTGCAAGAGGTTAAAGACCAGGTAGAGGACCTGACCAATCCCGGAGTTGCGCTAGGGACAAAAAAAGGAACGGGAAAACACCCGCAAATCTCCGCTCTGTTCTTGGGAAGCATCGGCTTTGACTGTTTTACGGATTCATTCCTCCACCATTACACAGGCTTTTACGTTTAAAAAGAGTGTTTAAATAACAGGTGCCGTCTCAAAATCAAATATCAAAATGAAGATCGGCGTTATATCTGACACGCACGGAAACGTCGGGAGGGCGTCCGCAATCATAGAAAAGGTTCTGCCCCTCGACCTCATCGTGCACCTCGGCGACCACGCTGGAGACCTCGTCGCCCTAAACGAGAGGTTTAACTTGAGATCGATCGGGATCCTTGGGAACGAGGACAAGACGGCTCCCACATATCTTCGCTCGAAGGTCCCGCCAAACGGGGATATCGTCAATATCGTCGATATCAAAATAGGGGGCCCCGACGACGACCCGGACCGACCCACCGGGATCGGCGGCTTTTCAAACGAGATTTTTTTCACAGTCCAAGGTATAAAGGTCTACGCCACGCACGGGCACACCTTCGACCTGAATCCCTACTACGGGGGGGAAAAGTGGAGGGAGGGGATAGAGGCCCTCGTCGGAAGGGCGAAAAAAGAGGGGGCAGGGGTGGTCCTCTTCGGCCACACGCACAGGCCCTTCTTGGATACCGTCGACGGCGTTCTGGCCGTGAACCCGGGAGACGTTTACCCCGGGGCCGAGTGGGGCCACATCGGAACGATCGAGGTCACCGGAGCGTCTCTAAAGGCCGAGATCTTTCGCTTTAAAGAAGATGATGTTTTTTCAAGACACCTTCAAATCGAGGTAAAGATATAAACTCCTGCCGAGGAGCGGTAATCAATTTTGCCGTTGATTGACTGATCCGATAATCGGATTTATGAACCTGATATTTTCTTCTTATAGTTTCTCTAACACGGTTTCTCTAACACGGTTTCGCTCACACGGTTTCGATATTTTAGTAAACCTCGGATAACAGACGCCGTTTCCTTTCTTAAACTCCGCGCTGCTCCCCCTCCTGCCCTAAATCTATTTAGATACTCGACCGTAACAAACCTACCAGCACGCCTTCGAGATGATTTGCAATATTCCTACTTTTTTTGTATTAAATTTCTATCAAAAAAATTGATTTTGATTTCAGCATGTGATAGTATCCCTCCCCTTAAATCTGCAGCTGAAAAAAAGGAGTTAATTACCATGTCTGACAGTGGGAATATTGTTCAGTGGAAAAAGGATGGCGGTACGATCGTACTTAAAAAAGATGGGGCGGAGGAGCGCTTGATCCTCCTTCGCAGGGGCTTCTGGGACGCCTTCTTCACCGAGCTCGTAAAGGTTCTGGGGGAAGACGGGGTCTCCGTTACGTTCAGAAATCTCGTAACGAGACTGGGCGGGACACCGCCCGATGACGACAAGCTGATGTTCAAAACCTGGATCAAGCAGATAGATGAGCGAATTCTCCCGGTCGACAAAGAGAAGAGCACCATCAACGAGACGGTGATCTGGAAAAACAGCGACAGGGAGATAACCGTCTTCGGGGATACTATATGGATTTTGCAGGACGTCCTCTCTATAAACGCCTTCAAGGAGGCCACCTCCGAGGTGCTGACAGAAAAGGGGGCCAACGCCATTATCAGGAATGTATGTCGAAAGGGGGGGCTCGCGATTGGGGATCAGGCGGTGAAAAACTACAAGTGGAAGGATATGGAATCGGCAATGCAAACCCAGGACGAATTCGTCTTTCAAAACACCTTCAGTATGGCGGGGTGGTCCCTGGCCGAATCCAAGTATCAGGTCGGCCCGGACGGAGACTACATGATCATGGCGAAGTGCAAAAACACCTTCGAGTCGGAGGGAGTCAGCGCAAAGGCGCCCGTGTGCAAGATAATGCAGAACTATATGGAGGGGGCCTATGAGGGGATATTCTCCATATTGGGAGGAAAGTCGGTTGAGGTGAGGGAGGTAATGTGCCGTGCTACGGGAGACGATTACTGCGCCCTCGCCTTTAAATTTAAGGACAAGGCCGCCGGCATGTTGGACTGGTACGCTCTGGAGGATGAATGGAGGGCCCTGATTTAGGGCTTCGCAGAAGTGACGACGGTATTTCTTGTCTTGAAAGAAAATACAGTTGCGAAAGATCGGCCCATACTTCGGGTCGTCTCCATGCCGGGAATCTCCGGCAACTTCATGAGTCCCCACTACGACGACCAGTTCGAGATGTGGTACAATTTCGAGTTCAGGACCCTGATGCTCTACAGGGAGCAGGTGGAGGAGGACGCGAGGTACAGGCTGATAATGGTCCCGGAGTAACGGCTCTAAATAGCATTAGGCAGCCGTTCAGTTTAATGGGCAGTACAGATAAATATCGACGAATATTGCACTTGCTTAAAGAAGGAGACAGGAACATGAAGTGCGACAAGTATGGAGAGGCTATAGAAGATAACATCGTTTATGAATTCAGGGACAAAAAACTTTGCGACGATTGTTACATAGACCTTCTAATTGGCACTCCCGACATAGATATCTCAAAGTTACCCCCCGATATTCAATCCAGCTTCCATAATATTATGAAAGGCTGGCACAGGAATCGCCCAAATCGGCATCACCACTACAGACTACACCAATTGAATATGGCTAAAAAAGAGAGTTGAATCAAAAAAGGGAAATGTTTAAGAGTCAAGTGCGCTCACATAATGGTTTGTCAAGCGTGGACAAGTAGAAAGGGAATAGAGATTCAGTCAGTAAGTAGAATGTTGATAAATATTCCGAGGGATAACATTAAACTGAAAAAGTCGCGTTCTTGCCTGACAGTTTAGTCGGAGACAGAGGCGATTTTATTTAAAAAAGCCGTCCCCGAACTTCGTTTATTCGGGTATGACGTGCGGCCGTCCTCTCAGGTATCGAGTTATTTTATCCCCAAAAACTCCCAAAAGCCCCCAAAAGCCTTATACCTTAAGGAGTACACTATGACCGCAAAGGAGAAGTTAGCGTAAAAACTAAAAAAGTCGATGATTACCGTTTTATTTACTCTCAGATCCGATCTAACAACATGAAGATCCAAAAAAAGTGGGGTGAACGGTTTTTTGCACTTTTAGCTTTACAAGGCTTCCGATTTCTCGAGAAAAATCCCCTATATAGTTATCGTCATGCTTTTTTTTTACGTTCGATGCTCCCGCCGATCACGGACAGCTCCCCGGAGATGGTCCTCTCGACCAGGTCCTTGATAATATCCTCGATGTCGTCATTGGTAATCCAGTCCTTGTGGAGGTAATTCGCTCCGGCCTTCAGGATGTCCCTCATCTCCCTCTGCAGCGTGGTCACCGCGATGGTGTATATCGGCTCATCTTTCTCCCTCGCGGCCTTTATCACCTCCATGCCGCTGGTTCCCTCCATGAGGATATCTGTAAAGATGAGGTCCGGGACAACCTCGGTGTCCGAGGAGTTTATTGCCTTTATTGCATCGGCCCCGTTATCCAGGGTTCTTATCGCCATCGTGTCCCCGTAAATCCCTTCAAGGATATCCTTGATTATCTTTATCATAAATACGCTGTCATCGATCACGAGCGTCTTGATCTTTACGAACTGGAGTGCCTTTTTCAACATCAGCGATGTCAGAGTCTCATAGGCCTCGAAGTCGGTCATGAGCGTATCATTGACCAGCTTTGTAACGAAGCTCCCGTCGGGGTTAATGATGTCCCACAGCTCCTTTTCCCTCAACGACAGATCAAAAGAGCCCTGAGCGCGCTTAATCTTGTAAATGGGAAGGATATGCTCCTTGATCTTCTCCTTCTCATCCTTCTGCCGAAGTCCCTCCAGGAGCAGATGTGAGAGCTCCATAGTGATATTGTCGTTTTCCGGATCTATCTTGTTTACCTCAAAGGCCTGAAAACGGGCGTTCTCCCATTCTATCAGCCTGAAGAAGGCCTTCTCTCCCCTGAGCGTATCCCCCAGGCTCGCCCCGACTATCCTGGAGCTGTCGAAATAGAGCTTGCCCTCTTTTCCATCCCTGGAATAAAGCATTATCAACATCTTTTTATTGCCGGAGATACCCTGCACCAGGCTGATCATAGACAAGGCCGTGAAATGGCCTTCGATCTGAGGGATTTTATCTTTAACATTGCCCATAGCTTCCTACCGTCTTCCTTAACAATACCGCCCTATATCTATATAGCTATATTGTCACGACATCCGTTGCCCTCGGCAACGCACTATTTTAACACAGATTTACCTACCCCACACTCTTTTTTGGAGGGATTAATCGTCCCGTAACCGATGACTATTAGATTTGAATATTAAAATCCCCAATTCAGGTAGATCTATAGACATGCTCCTCGATACCGAAGCCAAAGGCTTCTTCTCCGACCGATTTTCCCGGATTCAAAATGTCCAAAATAATACCGGGTTGCTTTTGGAAATCCCCCCTTCAGGAGTAGAATCCCGGGCCGACCTCAAGCCGTGAGGAGTCTTTGCTACTTGGCCCTTTTAAGCTCCATCTCTTTCAACTCCCGCCTAAGGACCTTTCCAATAGCGCTCTTAGGCAGCTCTTCCATGAACTCGATGATCTTCGGCACCTTGTATGCGGCGAGCCTCTCCTTGCAAAAGGCGATCACCTCCTCCTTGGTAAGCGTCTCCCCCGCCTTCGGGACTATAAAGGCCTTCACCGTCTCGCCGCGGTATTTATCCGGCACTCCTATGGTGCACGCCTCGAGGATCTTCGGGTGGTCGTAGAGGATGTTGTCCAGCTCCACCGGATAGATGTTGTAGCCGCCGGCTATTATCATATCCTTCTTTCTGTCCACGATCTTGAGGTAGCCGTCCTCGTCCATCACGCCGATGTCGCCGGTGTGGAAATACCCTTTCTTGAGGGAGTTCTTTGTCTCCTTCGGCTTTTTGTAATAGCCCATCATTATCTGCGGGCCCTTGATGATTATCTCGCCCGACTCCCCCACTTTCATCTCCTTCTTTCCTGTATCCACGTCGACTATCTTTACATCTGTGTCAGGAAAGGGAATCCCCACAGTACCCGCCTTTATCTCGCCGCCCCACGGGGTGCCTGTGGCCACGGGGGACGCCTCGGTCATCCCGTACACCTCCACCATCGTGGCTCCGGTAAGCTCCTTTAAGTCCCTTATCGTATCCATCGCCAACGGCGCCGCTCCGGAGAAGAATCCCTTGATAAAAGAGAGGTCCATGTTCCTAAACTTCGGGTTGTTCAGAAGTCCAACGAAGATCGTCGGGACGCCGGGGAGTATCGAGGGCTTGTATTTCTTTACGATTTTACAGATGGTCTCCGCCTCCGGCCGGGCTATCAGGATATTCTCCCACCCCTGCCAGATATTCAGGTTTTGAACCACGGTAAATCCCGCAGAGTGAAACACCGGGATGGTACCCACCATCTGGTGCACCCCGGGGTCCATATCGGTGAACCAGCCTACGATCTGCTGGACGTTGGAGCTGATGTTTGCGTGGGAGAGCATGACCCCCTTGCTGACCCCCGTGGTTCCGCCGGTGTAGAGCAGCGTGGAGAGCTCGTCCCACTTGCTCACGTCCTTTACCGGCTCCGGGGAATACTTTTCGATCAGGTCTTTGAAGACCAGGAGGTTCTCCGTAGGCTCGATCTTGCGATACATCGCTTTTTTGACTATAGGAAAAAGCTGTTTTACCGGAAAGGGTAGATACGAATGAATGTGGCAGGCTATTATCTTCTTTATCTTCGTCCCGGACATGATCTTCTGGACCCGGGGGACGAGGAGGGTAAAGGTGATGATTATTGTCGAGTCGGAGTCGTCAAGCTGGTACTGGAGCTCCCGCTCGGAGTAGAGGGGGTTGTTCTGAACCGCCACCGCCCCTATTCTAAATATTGCGAGGTTCGCCACGATAAGCTGGGGTATGTTGGGTATACACACCGCGACCTTGTCACCCTTTTTAACTCCAAGATCAATGAGCGCCCTCGAAAACTGGTTTACCATCCCGTTGAGCTCTTTGTACGTTATCCGCTTTCCCATAAAGTCGATGGCCACGGTGTCGGGAAATCGCTCCGCCGATCTCGTCAGCGCATTCGATATAGTCAGCTTCTCGTACTTGAGGTTCTTCTCAATCCCCGGCGCGTAAGACTTGTACCATAACTTCTCTTTCATCTACTCCTCCCTATATTAAAATTAAACAAAACCCTATCCTTAAAAGGGGATTTTTTTATAATATTAATCTTAATCACTTGCCCGTAAAGTTAGGTTTTCTCTTCTCCGTAAACGCCTGCAGCGCCTCGAAGATATCCTCCGAGGGGAGGATGTTGGCGCTCCTCTGGGCCACGTAGTTCAGGCCGTCGGCAACGCTCTTGTCCCTGCAGTAGTTCATCACCTCTTTCGCCGACATGACCGCCAGCGGCGACTGCTCGGCGATTTCCTTTGCTATCGCCTCCGCCCCGGCATACAGGGCGTCGATATCCTTGTAGACCTCGTTTACGAGCCCTATCTCGTTTGCCCTCTTGGCGCTTATGTCCTTTGTCGTATAGGTCAGCTCCTTTGCATAACCCTCCCCCACAATCCTCGGGAGCCTCTGGAGCGTGCCTACGTCCGCCACCACCCCGAGCCTCGCCTCCCTGACTGAAAAGAGGGCGTCTTCCGTCGCGAGCCTTATGTCGCAGGCCGTGATGATATCGACGCCGGCCCCTATGCAGTAGTTATGGACGGCGGCGATAACCGGCTTCCTGAACTTGTCGAACACCGATATAGACTCCTGCCCGTCGATGATAAACTTCACCAGGTTGTAGCGCTTTCTCCCCATAACGCCTCTCTCGGCGATGCCGGGAACCTCGCTAAACAGGTCGAATAGGTCGGTCCCCGCGGTGAAGCACTTTCCCCTCCCCGCCAGAACCACCACGCGCACATCGTCGTCCTCTTCCAGCTCCCCCATGACCTCCAATATCTCATTGAAAAAGATCTTCCCCACGGCGTTTCGCTTTTCGGGGCGGTTCATGAACAACCAGGCGACATGATCTTTCTTTTCGATCTCGAAGACCTCGTATTTCTTTGCCATAGCCTTAACCTTTCACTTTAATCCATTAACATATAGACATACCGACATTTCACTTTATATCAGCCAGCTTCAAAACGATGCTGCGATTTAATATATAATTACGCCCCCCTCCAAGGAAATCCGCCGGAGAAAAATCGGTCGTGATCGGACGGCCGCGCCGAGACAATCACGTGCTGAGACAATCACGTGTTGAAACAGTCAATATAATAGCGACATTGAGTAAAAATGTCCAATCAAATGGCCAATTAAACGGCCGATTAAACGTAATTTAGATATAAAAACCCATTTCGGGATAAAGTCTTTAAGCAAAAACCGTCCCGACCGGGAAAACCTTACTCCCCCTTGAAATTCGCCTCCCTCTTCTCCAGCTTCGCCGTTATTCCCTCCTTCACGTCATTCGTGTGCATAAGCGTCGACTGGCCTATCGCCTCCAGCTCCAAGAATGACCGGGTATCCATGTGCTGGCCGCGGTTGATCAGCTTCTTGGCCAGCCCCACCGCCAGCGGGGCGTTCTTGTTCAGCTGGGAAGCCAGCGCCAGGGCTCCCTCCATCTCGTCTTCAACCACATCGTTGACGAGTTGGATCTCCTTCGCCTGGTCGGCGTCGATGACCTTTGCGGTCATTATAAGCTCCTTAGCCTTTATCGGCCCCAAGAGCCCCGTCAGCCTCGCTATCCCCCCGACGTCCGGGATGAATCCGACGGCCACCTCCTGGATGCCGAACTCGGTCCCCTTCCTCGCTATCCGGAAATCGCCGGAGAGGACGACCTCCAGCGCCATCCCGTAGCAGAAGCCGTGGATCGCGTAGATCACCGGCTTCTCTATATCGGTTATCAGGCTGATAATCAACTGGGCCTCCGCGATCTTCGAGCGGACCAGGTCGCCGCTTCCCCCGACAAGCCCGAGGTTTGCCAGAAAGTTGAAGTCAATGCCTGCGGAAAAGCCCTTCCCCTCCCCCCTCACGATGGTGCACCTCACCTTAGAGTCGGTCTTTATGCCCTCGAAGACGTCCCGAAGCCCGTGCATTATCTCCTCGTTCAGGGCGTTTCTCTTCTCGTTCCTGTTTATCGTAACGATCAGGTTTAAACCGTCCCTCTCCGTGAGAACAAGTTCTTTCGACATTTGCTCAACTCCTTTTCACTTTTCAGAATTCGATAATTCCCGGACAGATCCAAGAAAACAGAAATTTAATATCAAAACAATATTGCCTTTTTGCTCTTTTGTCAAGGGCGTATAACAATATTACGGAATTTCAAGATAATCAGGAAGAACATCTTTCCTTTTTCATTGAGACAATCAACTCTGACAGAAAAGCAAATGAAAAAGGTTGACAGAGATAGGCTGTTTTGGTAAGGCTATTTGGAACTTATATGGAGTCTTGCCAGTTTTTCATTTTAATCCTACCCAAAGCTGCACTGGAGATTGTATGATAAAGACAAGGATAACAGAGCTCTTAGGGATAAAATATCCCATACTGATGGGGGGGATGCACTGGGTGTCTTTCTCCAAGATGGTAGCCGCAGTCGCCGAGGCCGGGGGGATCGGCTTTATCCCCACCGCCTCGTTTAAGAGCGTCGACGAACTCAGAAAAGAGATCAAGAAGACGAGGGCCCTGACCGACGGCCCCATCGGCCTTAACATCTCGCTTCTCCCGAACGTTGACCCGGGCGAGATCGTCATGGACTTTATCGAGCTGGGGGTTAAGGAGAAGGTCTCCGCCTTCGAGACAGCCGGCCGCCCCCCGGACCGCTTCGTTCCTGTATTGAAAGAGGCGAATATCCCGATAATCCACAAGGTCCCCCAGGTGAGGTTCGCAAGGAAGGCTCAGGATATCGGCGTGGACGCCGTCATAGTGGTCGGCTTCGAGTGCGCCGGCTACGTCGGCGGGGCGGAAATAACCACCCAGATACTGGTCAACAAGGCGTCGAAGGTCCTCGATATACCGGTGATCGCCGGGGGCGGTATAACCAACGGCAAAAGCCTCGTTTCGGCCCTGGCCTTAGGAGCCGAGGGGGTGCTGATGGGAACGAGGTTTCTGGCGTCTGTGGAGTCCGGCATCCACAACAACTACAAGGAGTGGTTAACGAAGGCCTCGGAGACCGACACCAAGGTCATTTTGAAATCGATCTCGATGCCGGTAAGGTCGATAAAAAACGAGGCCGCGAAAAAGCTCTCCGAGATAGAGGCGGACGGGGGGACCATGGAAGAGTTATTGACCTTCGCGGCGGACAAGATGGGAAAGGCGGCAAACGAAAAGGGGGATGTGGATATGGGCCTTATATCGATGGGGGAGGGGATTGGGCTCATCGACGAAATAAAGAGCATTAATGAAATAGTAAAAGACATCGTCTCCGAGGCGGAGGAGGTAATGGGGAGACTCAACAAGACGATTGTTGCCGGATAAAAAGGCTTTTTAGCCCTGTGCCAAAAAGATATTTGGATATTCAAGTATTTTAGATTTTTTTAATATTGGAGGTTAATATGCTTATCGGCGATATCCTTACAAGGGCCGCGAAATGGTTTCCGGACAAGGAGGCGGTCGTATTCGAGGGGACGAGGCTCACCTACAAAGAGTTCAACGAAAGGACGAACCGCCTCGCCCACGCGCTGTTGGATATGGGTGTTAAGAAGGACGAGAGGGTTGCGGTCGTCTGCCACAACTCCAACCACTACGGGGAGATTCTCTTCGCCCTGGCCAAAATCGGGGCGGTATCCACGAACCTGAACTGGCGCCTCTCCCCCAAGGAGCTGGCCTTTCTGATCGACGACTCGGAGGCGAAGATCGTCCTCTTCTCCAAGAGGTTCGAGCACCTCTATGAGCCGATGAAGGAGCAAATTCCGAGGAAGCTTAAATACATCGCCGTCGACGGCAAGGTCGACGACGAGATGATCGACTACGAGGAGCTGATAACAAAATACCCTGCGGACGAGCCGGTGGCCGACGTCTCGATGGAGGATACTTTCCTCCAGCTTTACACGAGCGGAACGACCGGGCGCCCGAAGGGGGTGATGCTGACCCACAATAACATGATGGCGAACGCGGTAAGCACCATAATCGAGATGGAGATGACAAGGGACATGAACGTCCTTGGACTCCTTCCGATATTTCACATCGCGATCTTCGTACTCATAAACCTCGTCATCATCGGTGGAAAGGTGACCTTTATCCACTCGTTCGATATCCCCACGGTCCTTCAGACGATGCAGGACGAGAAAATCACCGCCGTCGGGTTCACGCCGGTGATATTCAAGTTCCTTCTCGACCACCCGGACATAGACAAGTACGACCTTAGCTCCTTAAGGCAGGTGATCTACGCCACCGCCCCGATGCCGGTCGATCTCTTAAGGCGCTCTCTGGAGAAGTTCAGGTGCGACTTCATCCAGTTCTTCGGGATGACGGAGATGAGCCCGACACTCACCATGCTTATTCCCGAAGACCACATCCTGGACGGGCCTGAGCACAAGGTAAAGTGGCTCGGGTCCGCGGGAAGGCCCATCAGCAACGTGGAGGTAAGGATCGTCGACGAAAATGGGAACGACTGTCCGCCGGGCGTGACGGGCGAGATAATAGGGAGGGGTGACAACGTGATGAAGGGATACCACAAGATGGCCGATGCCACCGCCGAAGCGATAAGGGACGGCTGGTACTACACAGGGGACATGGGATACTTCGACGAATACGGCTACCTCTTCATCGCCGACCGGAAAAAGGACATGATAATATCCGGCGGCGAGAACATCTACCCGAGGGAGGTGGAGGAGGCGATCCTGCTTATGGACGGCGTCTTCGAGGTGGCGGTAATCGGCGTCCCGGACGACGAGTGGGGCGAGTCGGTCAAGGCGATAGTGGTAAAAACCCCGGGAGCGGAGATCACCGAAGAGAACGTAATCGAGCACTGCAAGGCGAACATCGCGAGCTACAAGAAGCCGAAGAGCGTGGACTTCGTGGAGATACTCCCGAGAAGCGCCCTGGGCAAGGTCCTGAAGCACGAGCTTCGCGCCCCGTTCTGGAAGGGTAGGGACAGAAAGGTGTAGCTCTATTTTTTAGGAATTCAATGGTGTTTTGCAGCAATCGCTGACGGATGGGAATACGAGTTAGAAGGGATTATAAAGCAGGCTCTATAAACTTCAAGAGCTTGAAGGGAAAAATAAGGGGTACAGATTCCCGTCTGTGCCCCTTAATCGTATAGTCTGATTGCGTCACTTTGTTGAGGAACGAAATGGTACACCAAGTTTAAGCATAACGGTTCAGGTTTATCCGAAAGTCTTCCTTAACCGAAATAAGGTGTGCCGTGCCGATAAAAAAAATCCGTAACAAAGATGAGTTACGGACAATCGACTCCCTTATCCTGCCCGTTTCGGTCAAACCCCGCAGCTTTTTATCCCCCTCTTCTCCAGATACCGCTGATGGTACTCCTCCGCCTCGTAAAAGGTCGGCGCAGGCACCACCTCGGTGACTATCTTTTTGTCGAGCTTATTCTGTTTTTCTTCTATGGCCCTCAGCACCTCACTCTTCTGCGCCATGTCATAGTAGAACACGACCGACCTGTACTGACTCCCTATATCCGGCCCCTGCCTGTTCAGCTGCGTCGGGTCGTGCAGGTCGAAGAATACGTCGAGAAGCTCCCTGTACGAGACCTCCTTCGGGTCGTACTCCACGAGGACCGTCTCCGCGTGGCCGGTCTTGTCCCCGCACACCTCCCTGTACGTCGGATTCTCCTTTTTCCCCCCGGCGTAACCTACAGCAGTATTCACGACCCCCTTGACCCCACTGAAAACCTCCTCCACCTGCCAGAAGCACCCCGCCCCGAACGCCGCCTTTTCCTTCTCCCTCTCGTCTCCCCTGAAATCGAGGGAGATCGAGTTTATACAGTACCTCTTTCCGGTGGGCTTCGGCCCGTCGTCAAAGAGGTGCCCCAGATGGCTCCCGCACCTCTTGCACAGGACCTCGGTGCGAACCATGCCGTGGCTCCTGTCCTCCCTAATCTCGACGGAGTCCTTCTCGACGTCGAAAAAGCTCGGCCAGCCGGTGCCCGAATCGAACTTCGCATCCGACTCGAAGAGCTTGTTCCCGCACACCTTGCAACTGTATACCCCCTTACTCTTGTTTTTATAATATTTACCGCTGAAAGGGGGCTCCGTCCCCTTCTCCCTCAAGACGTGGTATTCTTCGGGGTCGAGTCTCTTTTTTATCTCTTCCTCTTTCATGGCTTTTTACCTCGATTTTTTCCTTTGAGATTGACCGAGATGATATAAATCCCGCCCTCCCGTCTCAAATCCTTACTGTTTTAATATAATATAATTACGGTTTTGTCGGATTCAACCCGTTTGCACAAAACTTTTAGCTTGAGATGGGATTTTTTGATGAGTGGATATGCAAGTCAACAAGAGGGGTAGTTCTTATTGATTCCTTGAAAAAAGTGCAGTTCTCCCCACGATAGGAATCGAGAACTTATCGAAACGGTTATCTAATTTAACGGCCTTTGAGATGAAGCTACAGACTGATTACCTATCGGCTTTTCACTTCAGTGCTCCACCTTCCTTGAAACACGATATACGCAATATTCATGACCGAGGGCCATGCACCGGGTCTCATTGATCTTCCAGTCGTTGTTTCCGGTGGCCCACTCGACGAGCCCGAGCAGAAAGCCCACGGTCACAAAGCAGACCGGCTGTGAGCTTAACCGCTTGAAGCAGTGTGTACCCCCCCTGTCACAATAGAAGACCTCTTCACCCCTCTCTTCGATCCAGACCTCGGTGTTCATCTGGGCCGATATGATCCCAGCCGTGATGTTGAGGATCATCTTTATCCGCTCGATATCGTCCTTTCCCTCGATGCTTCCCTTGAGCTGTTCGGTCACCTCCCTGTTTTCCTCGAGGCCCCAGAGAGCCTGTTTTTTTCCCACCTGAACGAGGATTGCCGCGGCGCCGTTGCCGCCGAAAATCTCCTCGACTCCCCTGTCAAGCCCGGTCGCCTCCGATATCCAGCAGTCCTCGACGAGATCGTTGTTGGGCGGGATGGCTTCTCTGTATTTTCCCAATCCGGTGAAGTTCAAAACCACATCGAGTCCGTTTTGCCCCACTATCTCGTTAATGCCCAAAAGCATAACCCGAAATGTCATGTTGCTGACCAACCTGTCTTCCATAGCACCCCCTCACGTCCATATACAATATCTGCCGCGGACATATATATAAAGTATATATATTCATTGTATATAGTAATTTTTTACATGTCAAGAAAAAATTGAAGAGGCCTTTTCGTAAGATGCCTCCCCAAGAACCGAAGTGTATTTGAAACGAAAAGATTCTTCTAACAAAAAAACGGCCCGTGAATCTCTTCACGGGCTGTAATATTGATATGTTGATGTGTTTACCTGATACCTTTACCGCCGCCGCAGTTGGGTCCAAATCGTGAGGTCAGGGCAAGGCGGCTCCCCGCTTTCCCCCTACTCCCCCCTCAAACCCACTCCGGCGTCAATCAGATATCAGAAATCCCGGACAAAGAAAAAATATCCGAGGCGCTACTAATTAGTCCTAATTATATACAAACAGGCCGTCGGGGAAAATGTAGACGATGGCCATATAGGCGAGATAGAAGAGAAGATAAAAAACTCCCTCTATCCTCCCAATCTTCTTCCTTGTGGTTACGACAGCGAAGAGGAGAACGGTTATCAAGAGCATCACCGGCGTGTCGAACTTAAAGATCCGCTCCGATAAGGAAAACGGCTTGACCAGAGCCGTAATACCTCCCACGATGAGAAAGTTGAAGATATTGCTGCCCAGGATATTACCTATACTGATGTCCCCCTCCCCCTTGTACGCCGCGATCACCGAGGTTATCAGCTCCGGCAGCGACGTCCCCAGCGCGACTATCGAGAGGGCTATAACGGCCTCCGACACACCGAAGTTGACGGCGAGCCCCGTAGCGCCCTTGACCAGATAATCCGATCCGGCCGCCAGAAAGACGATCCCTGAGGCCGCATATAAGAAGGCCCTGGAAACCGAAAGGGACTTCTCCCTGACCATATCTATCTCGATCATATCCAATTCGACATCGGTGTCCGCCTTTGCCGTTATGACACAGTAGACCGTAAACACCAGAAAGAGAATTATTAAGACGAAACCGTCGAAGCGGTTGAAGATAAGGTCCTTTTCCATGAACCAGAAGACGACGCTCAGTATGATGACAAAGGGGATCTCCCAGAAGGCGGTGTTCCTCTTTATGGCGATCGGCATGAATATCGCCGACACCCCCATAACGAGGCCGAGGTTTGCGATGTTGCTTCCCACGATATTGCCGCAGGCGATGTCACCGATTCCCCTCAGCGAGGCGTTTAACGATGCCGCAAGCTCAGGAGCGGACGTCCCGAAGGCGACGAGCGTCAGCCCGATGACGAGGTTTGATATTCCGGCCCTCTTGGCCAGGCTCACCGCGCCGTTGACGAGAAGGGCCGCCCCCCATATCAGCAGCACAAAGCCGATTGCGGTCAAAAAGGAGTTTATCAGAAGCTCATGCCACATATTTTCATTCCAGAATTGTAAATAATATCAACAAGGCCGTCAAATCACTCGGATGCGTCAAACTGATCGCCCCTTAATCTATATAATCTGTAGGTTGAATCATCGAATTCTCACACATCGCGGTCGACATATCAACACAGAAAGCAAGCAACATAAAAAACAAGCAACGTAAAAAAACAAGAACCGGCGTGCTTTCCACCAGGCCCTAAAAAGTTTTTTCTCCGGGGGATCATGTTTGTCGGCGTCCGATCACTCCAAGAGGGACGACCCCGTCATCTCGGCGGGCACCTCGATTCCCATAATATCAAGTATGGTCGGCGCGATATCAGCCAGGATCCCCGGCTTGAGGGACCGCCCGACAAGCTCGTCGTTTACCGCAATAAGCGGGACGCGGTTTGTGGTGTGGGCCGTGTGGGGCATGTTGTTCTTGTAATCCCACATTTCCTCGGCGTTTCCGTGGTCCGCGGTAATAAGGGCCGTGTATCCCGCCCGCTTTGCCGCCTCGACCACTTTGCCAACGCACTCGTCGACGACGCCCACGGCCACTACCGCCGCATCCATCACCCCGGTGTGTCCCACCATGTCCGGATTGGCAAAGTTCAAGATGATAAGGGAGAATTTCTTCTCAGCTATGCGTTCGATCACGGCCGATGCCACCTTGCGGGCGCTCATCTCCGGCTTCAGGTCGTACGTGGCCACGTCCTTCGGCGAGAAAATTAGGACCCTCTCCTCGCCCGGGAACTCCTTCTCCACCCCGCCGGAGAAGAAAAATGTGACGTGGGCGTACTTCTCCGTCTCGGCTATCCTCAGCTGTTTCTCCCCCATACCGCTTACTATCCCTCCGAGGATATTATTGAGAACGAGCGGCGGAAACGCCATCGGGAGATCGAAATCGTCGTCGTACTCGGTCATGGTGAGAAACCCAGCGAGCTTCGGCACCTCTTCCCTCACAAAGCCGTTGAAGTCCGAAAACGTAAGCGCCCTCGTTATCTCCCTGGCCCGGTCCGCCCGGAAGTTTATGAAAAAGATACCGTCGCCGTCTTTTATCCTTCCTGCCGGTTTATCCCCGTTTACGATAACCGTGGGCTCAACGAACTCATCCGTCTCTCCAATCTCGTAGGCCGCCTCTATCGCTGTGACCGGGTCTTCCTCCAATCTTCCCACGCCCGAGACTATCGCGTCGTACCCCTTCTTCACCCTCTCCCAGCGGTTGTCCCTGTCCATCCCCCAGTACCTGCCGCCGAGGGTTGCCACCGCCCCGATCTTTTCGGCCTTGAAGAAGCTTACCAATTGGGCCATGTACCCGGCGCCGCTGGTGGGGGGGGTATCCCTGCCGTCAAGAAAAGCGTGGAAGTAGAGCTCTTTCAATCCGCCCAACTTGGCCGCCCGAACCACAGCAAAGATGTGCTCCATGTGGCTGTGAACACCCCCGTCCGACAAAAGCCCCATGACATGAAGGGCGCCGCCGCTTTCCTTCACCTTTTCGATCAGATCAAGAACGGCGCCGTTCTTGTAAAAGCTTTTGTCTTCTATCGCCTTGTTCACCCTCGTGTAGTCCTGATAGACGATCCTCCCCGCGCCCAGATTCAGGTGACCGACCTCGCTGTTTCCCATCTGGCCGTCCGGGAGTCCCACACTCGATCCGCTCGCCCCCAGCGTGGTCGACGGGTACTTCCCCGTCAGGGCGTCCACGTTGGGAGTTTCCGCCGCGGCGACGGCGTTGAACTCCGTCTCCTCCCTTATCCCCCAGCCGTCCATGATGATAAGGATAACCGGTTTCTCTACCATATTGATATTGCCCCTTATCTCACCTCTTCAACGTCTACAGCGTATCTCTCGTCAATAAAATATTTTTGTCCTTAAACAAGGGGGGACAGACCGTGTCTCCCCCCATCTATAGTTTAGCAATAAAAATTCTTAAATGCAAGGCCTTCGATCTTCCAGGTGAAAGATGTGGGTGTGTGAACGGCGGATAAAATAAGTGTCTCCAGCGGTTTTTCTCATTTCATGAGGTTTAAAATCTTACCGGAGCCCACCTTTATAGCTTTCTCGTAACATAGGGCGGCAGCGGCGGCGTCCTGTATCGCCGTTCCCGTGGAGTCGTAGATAATAATCTCATCTTCGTCGGCGCGCCCATTGAGCCTCCCCGCTATTATATCCCCAAGCTCCCCGGCCACCTCATCGGCCTTTATGGCTCCGGCCTCAATGGCGTGGTGGAGCTCCCCCACCCGGGCGCACTGTTCCGTGATATCGCAGTAGACCCGGCCTTTTTGAAAGACGGCCGTCTCAAGCTCTCGTTTGTCGGGGCTGTCCCCCCCCACGGCTGCTATAAATGTCCCCGGCTTTATAGAATCCGCATCGAGAAAGGGCTTCTTCGCAGGGGTGCAGGTAACGATGACATCGCTCAATCCCGCCGCCCTCGAGAGGTCGCTCTCGTATCTCACGTCGATCGACAACTCATCCGACATGGCCGAGGCGAAGTCTTCGCCCTTCTCCTCGCTCCTTCCCCAGATATAGGCCGTTTCGATGGGGAGGACCTCCTTTATCGCCCTGAGCTGAATCCTCCCCTGGTTCCCGTAGCCGCAGATAGTGGCGATCTTGGAGTCCCCCTTGGCGAGATACTTCGCCGCCACAGCGGTCGCCGCCCCCGTCCTCATCCTGGTTATCTCGATTGAGTCCATAATCGCCAGGGGCAAGATGTTGTCGCCGTCAAAGAGGACGATGGCCCCCATGATATTGGGAAGGCCGTATTTATCCATGTTCCTAAAGGAGCTGCCGTTTACCTTGAGGGCGAAATATCTTCTTGAGAGGGAGACACCCCCCGCCTTGATATGGAACTCCACGTCCTCGGCCACATCCGCGTTAAGCATTCCCGTACCGAAGCTTTTCCCCAGGGCGTGCATCTTGAAGGCGGCCTCGACAACATCGATATATTCCCTAAAACCGGCCAGGGATGACACCTCGCTCCGGATCAGTATCAGGGTACCCTCGAAAGTTTCCTTTTCCATAGCTCGATCCCCCTTACCCCTCTCCCCTCCGTTACTCGTACTCCTTCGGGACTGCACATATCACCACGAGGGGGCTGTCGTCGGAGTTTCTGTACTGGTGCTTCTCGTCCGGATTTATGAGTGAAAAATCCCCCCTGCCTATTTTTTTTGCCTCACCCCTCTCGTCGACTATCTCCCCCCGCCCCTCGATTACGTAGTTGACATGCTCGAAGGGGTGAGTGTGGTAGGGTGTATGGCCGCCAGGCTCGATGGTGAACACACGAAATGAGAAATTCGGGGATCCGTCCGCCACACCAATAGGAACCTGCTTCAAGACACCTTTTGCCCCCTCCATCTCCGGCCTTATCTTATCAACGTCCTTAAGGCTTACCACCTTCATCGGTTTCCTCCTCTCTTTCCAATCATCTGCATTAAAATCGCCTCCGACTGCAACCCGCTAAAAGCCTCCCCCTAAAAAAACAAAACCACAGATTCCCTTGAGTTCAGTCTCAAGCCGGGATCAGGAGTCGTAATACTGCATGGTGGCGTTCGGAACCACGGCCACCCTGCTTCCGTCGCCGAACGACCCCTTCAAGATTTTCAGCGTTTCGTCCCAGTTCTTCGTCCAAGTGATAACCTCGGGATTGGAGAGCCAGTCGCCGAAGTTTTTGTCCATGTAGGGGGCCATGATGATGACGTTGAACGAAGGGGGTATCGTCCCGGCCGGGTACTGCCTCCCGCCGTAGCTCCTGCCGAAGGAGCGGAGGAGGTAGTGGACGACCTGTCCCTCCGGGGCGTTGGCGATAACCACGATCGTGCCGGTGAAGTTCTCGAGCCCCAGTCCGCCGCAGAGGATGGCTATCGCCATCTCGTTCGCCTTGGCGAAGGCGTTTACAATGACGAGGTCTTTGTTTCTCGGCCTCGGCTCGGCGGCGTAGACGTCCTTTGCCAGCTCCACGGCTTTGACGTGCTGCTCCAAAAAGTCCCCGGCGAAGAGCGCCGTGGTAGCCCCCCTGTCGTTTACGATCACGTCTATCTTGAAGTCGAGCCCCGCCATCCTCGCCGCCTCCTCGATGTTGAAGCGAAGGATGTTCTCATCGAACTTGCCCAGGCCCGTTGTCTCCGGCGCCTGGGCGTTTACATCGATGTGGTAGTGGGAGGAGCTGTCGTAGTGGACAACTCCCGGCAGGAGTATCTTCCCCCCGCCGGAGAAACCGACGTTGGCGTGGGCGGTAACGCAGCCGATTCCTATCTTCAGGTCCGCCTCCATAACCTCCCTGTTTATCATAAGCTTTGTCCCGCGGGACGTCTCCCCCACGTACTCGCAGTTCTCGTAAGGGTTGTGGTTGAAGACTCGAAACCTCTCCAGAATATCAGTCCCCAGCTTCTTTCTGAACTCGTGGCTCGTGTGGGCGCCGTGGTTCCCCAGGGCGCATACGAATGTTATTGCGTCCTCCTCGATCCCCCCGGATACGAGCTGGCGGATAACCATCGGGGCTATCTCGTAGACCCTGGTGGGCCTCGTGATGTCGTCGAATATTATGACGGCGCTCTTCTTGTTCTTGGCAAGCTCCTTCAATCCCGGAGAGCCGATCGGTTTTTTTATCGCCTCCTCCATCTCCGCCAGGGTCAACGGCTTTCTGCCCGCCCCCCGCATGGGACAGACCTCAACGTCCCACTCGTCCGGGAGGTCTATATCGAGGGTGGTGTTGCCGTACCACACAAGCTCCGGCAGTCCTATCTTCATTTCAAGCCTCCTCCTTTTTTAACCTCTATTTACTTTTTTAGACATTTAAGCCGAACAGAAAATTCGCCTGTAAAAATAAAAATCGTCTCCATTTTAAATTTCACCTCATGCCACTCAAGGGAAATTATATATTACATTTTTCGCGGCGACTTATCAACCACTTATCAATCAAATTGCCGAATTGATACGGACAAAAGGTTGTTTTCTCCCTTCAAGACGACAGGCCCGCAACTTACGGTCCGATTTTGCGGTAAAACACGCGCTTGCGGACAAAGGTGAATCTTGATAATTGGAGGGGCGGATTTACCAGGCTGAGTACACCACGATATATTAAGACAGCGGCGTGCGGTTGAGCATCGCTCTTGACTTGAGTGTTTACAATAAACTATGGCCTTTTTTAGGCCGAAAAGGGCATGCTAATGCTTAACCGAAACACAACCTCTCCCCACAAATTGACAACCGAAGCACTTCATCAACGAGGCTTGTTCGTCTGACCGACCCACCCCTTTCTGTTCAGCTCCATCGAGTAGAAAAGGCCGATCCCGATCCAGAGCATGTTTTCGAAGGAGAAGTTGTGGAAGTTGGAATCGAAGAGGGCGGCACAAAAATACGCCGCGAGGAGTATATAGAGCGCCCGGGCATCATTTGGAATCTTCTCTTTAAAGATTACCTTCACGCTCCTGACTACCGGAAAGAGCATCAAATAAAGGTACACAACAAGTGATAAAATCCCCGCCCCGCAGAGTATCTCGATAAAGACGTTGTGGGAATCGAGTTTACTGATAGCCTCTGTATTGAACGCTTTCGAATCCTCCAGATATTTCATCTTTTCGGTCTTGTAATTGCCGATCCCGATGCCCCTTACGGGGTGGTCGAGAAATATCTTGAGGCCGAGCCTGTAGAGTACTATCCTCGCCTCGTCCGACTCCACCTTGGACTTTATTATCCTCTCCTTGTATTTCGTGGTGATGATGTTGTCACTCTTGCCCAAGAAGTGAACCCGGGCGAAGATCGAGGGGACTATTATCAGCGTAACGAGGGAGATCGCCAAAAGCCTCTTGATCAGAGAGGGGTAGGCATCCCCCTTTCTGTTGATCAGTATGGTCGCAACAATAATTACGATTGTCCCGAGAAGCAGCGCGATCACGCTCGACCTCAAAAAGCTTATAAGGTAACCGTACAGGACCACGGACCAAACTGTGAGGAGTACGGTCGCCCGCCACCTCCTCCTCTCATTGAAAAATCTTGACACAATATTCAGAGCTCCCAGGAGGATAGTAAAGCCGAAGTTGAAGTTCATCATGAAGAGCCCGAAGGCGTTGGGTAAAACCGCATAATTAAAATAGGAGGCGTTTTTTACCGGATAGAGATAGGGGACAAGGTAGAAGCGGGAGCTCACATAGACCTGCAGTATCCCGAAGATGGCGTTTACGACGGCCATTACGGAGAGGAGGGTCAGAACCCTCTTTATCCTCTCGGTGTTTTTAATACTTGTGGCGATGAGAAAGACGAGCATTCCGGAGCCGATGTAGTTTTTGACGAAGTGAACGCCCATCTCATGGGACCGCTCCCCTATAAGGGTGATTATCAAGAGGGCGATGAAGACGGCCATCGGCAGGACAAATCTGTACGTCAGCTCGCTCTTTACAAGCGTAAACAGCGCCCTCGATTCTAAAAGCCGATACAGCTGGATGATAAAACCGACGATTAGCAGGACCATGTAGATCGAGACCGGGCCCTTCCTCAAATAGTTGAAGGAGGCCTCGAAGAAGGATATGAGGAGGATGTACGAATACGGGTCGCAGACGAAGCTCCAGAGGGCCTTAAGGGAGCCTCCCTTAAGCCCGGCCGCAGCGCCTATATCATCAACAGCATCAACAGCTTTTTTATTCATTTTCCAATTTCTGTATTCAGATATTTCCTTGAACTTCCCCTCGTTTTTGGTGTCGGTCAAATATTACATCGGCACATCGGTGAGAATATTTCAAAGAAAATTTTTCCGTCCCCCCAACCGCCTTTGGGCCGGGCCGAGCGGGACAGGCGAAGCGATCTTTCTATTTTCCCCTCATCTCGGTCAGATCATACTTGAGGCCCATCTCGACAAACATCCCCTTAGCCCTTTCGAGATACTCCGACGGCGTTATCCCGTTAAGCTCGTTGTATCCGCTCTTCTCCTCCATCAGCCTCTTTCCCACTTCGAAATATGTCCGGGAGAGCTCCAATCCCGCCCCTAGACGCTCCCCCTCCCTCATCGACCTCTCCCACCATCTGAGGGCCCTCGCCTGTTTGCCGACGAGCCAGTAATAAAGGCCCATCAACCTGTACGCCTCGGTGCGCTCGGAGGCCAGCTTTCCGACGTTTTTGACTGCCTGTCTTCCGTACTTGAGCGCGCCCCTCTTTATCTCCGCAAATCCCTTTTTGTCCCCGGTTTTAAGCGACTTCTCCATCCCGTCGAGATGGTAGCCGAACCGGGCGATCGAGATATGTACCGAGTAGAAAGGAATCAGCGTCGCCTCTTGAGCATATCTTTTTGCCTGCGACAGGGATTCCCTCGCCCCGTCGATCTCCCCCAGCAAAAGCTCGATGCGCGCCTTCATAGAATAGAGGAGGCTCCTGTACTCGTTCGACTCGATCCTGTTTACGAAGACGATCCCCTCCTCGATCTTAAGGAGGGCTTCTTTGAGACTGCGCAGGCTCAAAAGGAGCTTAGCCTGCAAAATATATCCATTGGCGTGTATCAGGTCGTTTTCATACTCGACGGCGATCTTAAAGGCCCTCTCCGATATCTTGCGGGCATCCTTCAGCTCCCCCCGATCGACGCTGATATGGCCGTGGAATACGACGTACATGGCGGCGTGAAATATCTCCCCTATACTGAAACCCCCCTTAACCAGCGACTCGTCATACCTGATCCTCTCCCAGTCCCCTTTCATGTAGTTGTGGACGAATCTGGGGAGCTCGTAATAGACAACCGACTTCAGATTCCCCCTGTCGACCTTGTCCTCACAGAAGTCCAGTATCTTTCTGCTCAGATCAAAGGAGAGCCCGGAGTAGGTGATGATAAAGCTGTACGCCGCAAACATCCCCACCCCGTTCTCCAGCTTCGTTATATCGAAATCGGTAAGCCTCTTTGACCTATAGAAGGACTCGATGAACATCTTCTTCGGATCGGTAACCGCAAGCGCGCTCATCTTCTTGTATAACAGGCCGTATATCTCGCCGTCCCTCTCCGTGGGGGCCTTCTTGAACTTGAGGGACGGAATATACAGGCCTATAAGGAAATTCAACAGGCCGGACATGATCTTTATCAACCGGGTGAAGAAGTTCTTCGGGGTATGCACGCCGTAATATGACAACGCCTTGTCGAGATAGACCAGCGCATTGGGATACTGTCCCCTGTTGTAGAACGCCACCGCGATGTTCTTCTCCAGATCCGCCACCTTTTCCGGGTCCGTATCGACGCCGTACTTCTTCAGGTAGAGATCGAGGGCGTCCTGGTAGTAGTTCAAGGCCTCGCTGGAGGCGGAGGACTTCAACGCCTCCTCCCCCGCCTTTACGAGGTACTCGTAGGACTTCTCTTCATCCTCGCCCCTCATGTAGTGAAAGGCGAGCATCCCGTATAACTCGTGAAGCCTCTCCGTAAAGACCTTCTCGATGGAGTTTGCGACAATCAGGTGAAGCTCCCTTCTCTTCTTTCTGAGGATAGATCCGTAGGCCGCCTCCTGGGCGAGGGCGTGCTTGAAGAGGTATTCCAGCTCCTCCATCCGCTCCTGCTCCACTATCATCTGCAGCTCGAGGAGGCGTGAAAGCTCGCCTTCGATGTCCCCAATCTCCCCGACCGTCTCGATGACATCGGTCAGGACCTTGTAAAAAAAGCTCCTCCCGATTACCGAGGCCACCTTGACGAGGTTTTTCGTTCCCTCTTCCAGGCCGTCGATCCTCGCCATGAGAACCTCGTTTATGGTGTTTGGGATTATCACTTCCTCGATCTTTTCCGTCACAACGAATTTGCCGTTCTCCCTGACCACAGCCCCGCCGTCGATAAGGGAGTGAACGACCTCCTCTATGAAGAAGGGATTGCCGCCCGCCCTTTTCAGTATCTCCTCTCTGATCTTGTAAGGAAGCCCCTCGATACTAAGGAGGTTTCCCACGAGGGCCTCGCTCTCCCTCTCGCTCAGAGGATCGAGATTTATCTCCGTATAATGATCGGGATAGATCCTTTTGGTCGTCTCGACTATCCTCCCTCCCGTGTCGGCGAAGTTCGGGCGAAAAACGTTTATAAAAAGTATCTTGTTGGTCTTAACCAGGCGCATCAACGACTCGATAATCTTGATCGAGCTTACGTCCGACCAGTGGAGGTCCTCGATACAGATCACCAGCGGATTCTTCTCCGACAGCTTGCCGAGAAGCTCCCTGATATTCTTCAGGATCAACTTCTCCAACGCCTCCCCCTCTATCCCTCTTACCCGATCCGCGTATTTTTTTGTGAGCTTCAAACCCATGAGAGTCGCCATGAAGGGGACGATCTCATCTTTTTCTGAGGGGTGTGCCTTGGAGACCGCCTTCGCAATCTTTTCAACCTGAACCGTATCGTTGTCGTCCTCCGTTATCTTCGCCCAGTCTTTGAAGATGTCTATTATAGGGTGAAAGGGGAGGTTTCGACCCATCGCTATCGCCTGACCCTCAAGGAAGTTGACCCGGTTAATGACATCGAGGCTTTTGAGCTCGTCAAGGAGCCGGGACTTCCCTATTCCCGCCTCGCCGATGACGTTCACGATTCGACCCTTATCATCGATGATGTTTTTCAAAGAATTATTCAGCCTTTTAAGCTCCTTGTCCCTCCCCACCATCTCGGATTTTATCACCCGATCGGTATCGACCTGTCCGCGCACAGCCCTTCCCCTCACATTCAACAGTTCATAGAGGCTTACCGTCTTACCCTTCCCCTTCAATTTGACCGGCTTCATCTCGCGATAATCGAACTCCCCCTTCGTTAAGCGATAGGTCTCCGGGCCAACCAGAATCATCCCCGCCTCGGAGACCTCTTCCAGCCTCGATGCGATGTTTACCGTGTCCCCGATGACGGTGTACTGACGCTTGTCGTCGCTTCCCACCGTCCCGGCAAGCACGGTCCCCGTGTTGATCCCGATGTGGATATCCAGGGGGATTCTCAGCTTATACTCCTTGTTGAACTTGTAGACAGACTTTCTGAGCTCGATCGCCGTATTCAGCGCCTTTTGGGGGGCGTTTTCTATTGCCGTGGGAACGCCGAAGAGGACCATCACACCGTCACCTATGAACTTGTCTATGGTCCCGCCGTATTTTCCTATAACCCTTCCCATCATCGAAAAGCAGTTGTTCATGATCGCCGTCACATCCTCGGGATCCATGCCGTCGCTCATTCGTGTGAATCCAGAGATGTCTGCGAACATAACCGTTGCGACACGGCGCTCCGATTCCCTGAATCTATCTCTCCTCTGGTTTTTTTTCTTACCTTCCATTATTCGACCCGGCTTATAAACGACTTCGGGACTTAATCCCTCCAATGAAACAATGATAGGGGAATCCTAAATGGAAATCAAGCTAAATCAAGGTTTGAAAACCGTCTAATCGTTTGGGTTCAGCAAGACATTGGCGATACTTCCGCACATTATACGGCTTAATAGAAAAGGGCGTTTTTTTACAAAAAAATGTTGGTATTTCCCAATTTTTTTGATATATTATTTGTTTATGGAATTCTCTGTCGGACTCCGGTCGATTTGGGTTCCGTGATTCGGGGCGGGGGTAATATTGAGAGAATCTGAGCAAGTGAGAGAATCTGAGCAAGTGAGAGAATCTGAGCAATTAAGTCTGATTAAAAATTAGTGGAGTTTTACGTCCCCATCGTCTAGTCTGGCCTAGGATACCGGCCTTTCACGCCGGCGACAGGGGTTCAAATCCCCTTGGGGACGCCAATAATTTCAAGGGGTTACGGCTTTTCCGTAACCCCTTTTTTTTGATGTGGAATAGTTTGTAGAATAAGATTTCAATCAGAATTTACCTTGAAATTCAGCCTGTCCACCGCCTTATGTGTCTCGTCAGTAATGTTCAAATAGCTTTTCACCGTCGTCTGTATCTCTGAATGGCCAAGGAGCTTTGAGACCGATTCGATTCCCACACCCGACTTGAGCAGGTGTGTGGCGAATGTGCGTCTCAAGAGATGCCATTTCCCCTCTTTTTCTATCCCCGCTTTTTCGTATACTGTGCCAAGGTCTCTTATCAGGATGCGCTTATTGCGTGGCCCGCCGTGTTTAGCCGCGAAGACCCATTGCGAAAATATTCGCATCTTCTCCATCCTCTTCAGGACTCCCAACGCATCCTCGTTCAATTTTATGGTTCTCTCCTCGTTGTCTTTCGGTTTATATAGTACATTTTTGCCGCCCAGCTCGTACTAGTATCGCTGTATGGAGATGTACACGTCTTTAAGATCGCAGTCCTGCCACCGCAGGTGACGGATCTCGCTTATGCGCAGTCCTGTATTGATTGCAAAAATCACCATATCGTAAAGGTAGCTTTTTTTCGATTCCTCGAGAACCCTCCTCACCTCATCGATCGTGAGGTAATCCGGGACCTTGAGCCTCTTCACCCGCAGTAGTTTCGGTCTTGGATAAGTTCCTTCCGCGACGACGCGGAGCTCCTTTTCTATTACCGTGATGAACCTTCCTATCGCGGTTAGATGGATATCTATGGTGCGCGGGGAGAGATCTTTTTTGCAGAGATGGTCGATAAATCTCTCGTAGACTCTGGGCTTAATCCTGTCGATTCTTTCGGCCCTGATAAAATCGGAGAACTTCCTGATCGTCTGTTCGTGACGTTCGTACGTATTACTGGAGGGTGTGCGCCTCTTCGACCAGTCGAGGAAGAGGTCAAACTGGCTGAAGAGATCAGTATCGAAAACCTCGGGGAAATAGCCGGTCTTCTGGAGCTCGAGCTTCCGGCGGTAGAACTCGGTCTTTGCGGTCTCCTCGTCCGCTTTTCTGAGGGACTGGTATTTCTTGAGGGATCCCTTTCTGAATTCGAGGTGCCACCGCTTCCTCTCCTCCCAGAAGAAGAGACATAGCCAGTAGCCGTTGTGCTCGAAGGTGGTGGAGTTGTATTTCAGCTTCGGCATTATAGCCTCAAAAATCAGTTTTCTTTTTCTCCCCGTTCCCACCTTTTCTGGAGTTCTATCTCCGCTTTGTAGACCTCAAAGTCTTCCACCTCTTCGGGACTCGTCACCTTCCGTCCGATCCTTCGGGAGATCTCCTCGAGGAGTTCATCTATTTCTTTTTTAGACATCTCTAAACAGCCTCAACTGTCTGTAATGTTCATGGACTTTCAAACGAAACCGGACGACGTAAAGAGGGAGATCGTAAGTCTCGGAAATCTCCTGCTCTGTTTCTCGGTTTAAAAATTCATCTTCCAGGGCAGGCGTAGGGACAACTGCCAGCGACGCCATTGTTGACGCCTGGTTCTCGATCCTCAGCTTTATCCCGAGTTTTTTGTAGAAGTAGACCCCTCCCGGGTGATAGAGATGGTGGAAGTACTCGTGCCATACTACAAAGGACTGGTGCCCTTTCGAGAGGCGCCTGTTGACGACTATCGTGGGATGACCGTCGATTTCTAAAAGCCAGCCGTGAGTCGGGATGCTGTGGATTACGAGGGCGATTTTTTCTCTTTCCGCGATCTTCTCGAAGTCAGAGAGCGTGAGGGGGATCCTGTTGAAGCCGTGGATAATCGCTTATAGATCCCTTATTATTTCTGCAGTGAGGGGCATGACACGTTAAAGAATTGTTTGAACGTATCTCAAGTATTATCAAACATCTGTCATGATTGTCAATTCTTGAAGTGGACCCAATATGGTAGACAGTGAAA
>CAZIWT010000028.1:0-29354 GCA_964542895.1 uncultured Thermodesulfobacteriota bacterium | reverse complement strand
TCTTCCCCACCGGTATGGGGAAGTTGTCGATATGCTCGCAGGGGAATTCGTCGCACTGGTGGCACCCCTCGTATCCCTTCTCCCTCGTGCAGTCCTTGATGGGGCAGCTCCTGCAGTAGACGAAGGGCTCTGGGGAGAGACACCCCTCACACTGAATCTCCTCCACCGGTACGCCGTAGATCCCGGTGAGTATCTCCTTGAACTTCTGGTTGTTGTCCCTGTGGGCTATGTGGATGGAGCAGACGCCGCAGTAGAGGCCGCACGGGGCGAGCAGGTTTTTATTGACAGACACATTTATCTCCTTTCAAAAAACATCAAAAACTATCCATTCTAAATATCCCTAAAGTCTTAGACGCTCAGTGACACCCTTTATTTCATTCTAATCAAGCTATTTATTACCGCCCCTGACGCTCTCTTCAAACAGCCCCGCCACGACGTCGGTGAGCTTCAGGATGTAGTTTCGTATCTCCTCCTCTTTCCTCCCCGGGTATCTGGCGTAGCTGATCATGTTTCCGTTGAGCGCCGCGAAGAGGGCGTGGGAGATCATCCGGCTGTTCTTCGGCTTTCCGTCGGGCGAGATTGCGATCACGACCTTCTCGATCATGTCAATTAAATCCCTCATGATCGGGTTCAGCCTCTCGGTGGCCTCAAACGACAGCTTTCCCGCCAGCATGAAGTGGCCCATCATCAGGTAGAAGGAGAAGTTGTCGTTGAGATAACTAATATATACCTCGCAGAGCCGCCTCAATGAGCACTTCTTATCCACCAGGCACTCCCGGTCGATGATCTCCTTTATCTCCTTTACGCTGGCGACGAAGACATCCATGAAGAGGTCGTCGATGTTTTGGTAGTACCGATATATCGTGCCGGGGCTCATCCCCGCCTCTCTGGCGATTTCCCTTACCGTGACGCTCTTGTAGTCCTTCTCGGCGAAGAGCTTCAGCGCCGCCGAGAGGATCATCTCCCGCCTCACCTCCCGCTCCTGCTCCTTCAGCTCGTCGTAGGGCGTCGGCCGCATTTAGGTCTCCTTACTCTTTTGAAAAGTCAAATTTCATGGTGATTACGCACTCCTCCCCCTTGTACTTGAGGCAGCGGGATAAATCCGGGGTGCGGGTGTAGCTGACTCCCATCGCGTCGAACCACCCCTCTATCCTCTCGAAGATCCCGCACTCGTACTCCCCTATGGCTCCCGCCTTGGTCATTCCGTTGAAGGCGAAGCAGTCGAACACCTCCGCCACGACCGTGCCGTCGTCGTTAAACGTGAAGGTGAAATCCATAAACGGCGGAACGAAGATCTTCATCCCCTCCCTGTAAATCTCCTCGAGCTCCTTCATGTTCGTCGGGGGGGCGGCGCCGGCCGCCTTCATGTAGCGTTTGAACTCGATCCTCCCCAGCGTCCTGCAGACCCTGAGGTTCATGGGGCTCGCCTCAGCCATCCCCAGCTTCGCCGCCGCCTCGGCGTACCAGAGGGCGTCGTGGGTCATCCAGTTCCTTATGAGGATATCCCTGAGCTCCTCCCCTTCCAGTTTTTTCAGTGTCATATCAATTTTTCCTCTCGTTTTTCCCTCGTATAGTCTTTTATATGCCGGCTATCTCCCGCGCAACTTCCTTTCCCATCTTCGGGATTCGACGCCGGTTCGGCGATGGATGACATGTGGTTAATCGTCTGTTTCAGGAGGGGGTGGCCTACGACCTCCTCCACCCTCTTCCCGCGGATGTAGACCTCAGGTGAGAGTGCCTTCAGGCTCTCCCTGTATTCTGCTCCGGTTAGAACGGCCAAGGGTACACCCCTGCTATCGGATTAATATCGAATTTCAAATTTCCCAAATTTCCAGCTTCCGCGATAGCAATCAGTCAATAGAAAACGGTCAATAGAAAACGGTCAATGGAAAACGGTCAATATTCAATAGAAAACAACCGACAGCCAACAACCGATAGCAAATTGCCGGCGGCCCCTCAGTCCGCGGCCTTCCCCCTGTCGTGCACCTCCCACATGTCTTCGTCGGTGAAGCAGCGCTCCTCGGCGTCCGGGTTCATGGCGTCCCGCTCCATCTCCCTCCTGTTGTAGGGCTGGTTCAGTATCTCGTCGTAGTACTCGTGCTGGATGAGAAGGCTCATTATCTCCGACGTTCCCGTCCAGATCATGCAGAGGCGAAAGTCCCTCAGCGCCCTCTCGATCGGGTACACGTCGGTGTAGCCGATCCCTCCCATGATCTGCATGGCGTTATTGACTATGTCCCAGCCGGCCTTCGTCGCGAATTTCTTCGCCTCGCTGACGAGCCTCCTGACGTTTGGGTAGTCGTTGTCTATGGCGCGCCCCGCGAGGTAGCAGATCCCCCTTGCGGCGTCGAGCTGGGTTACGGACTCCGCTATCATGAAGTTGACCGCCTGGAACTTCCTTATGAGCCTGCCGAAGGCGGCGCGCTTGTTGGTGTATCTCAGGGCGATGTCGAGGCTCGCCCATACGGCCAGGCATCCCGCGGCCGACGTCATCCTCTCCGGGATCATCATCTGGTTGAAGCAGATCGCCCCACCGTGGAGCTCACCCACAAGGTTCTCCTTGGGGACCTTGACGTCCCTGAAGACGAGGCGCCCGGTGCCGCCCCCCCTGCATCCCATGAGCCCGTACTGGTATTCGGTCTCCACCCCGGGGCCCTTATCCACGATAAGAAGGCTGATCTTGCTGTACTTGTGGGCATCCGGGTCGAAGTTCGTCCTGCAGTAGACGAGGAAGAAGTCCGCCTCCGCCGCCCCCACCACGAAGCGCTTCTGGCCGTTGAGGATGAAGTGATCCCCCTCCAGGACCGCCTTTGTTGTGGCGCCGAAAAAGTCGGACCCGCCCCTCGGCTCGGTCAGCGCCTCCGCCGAGACAAGCTTCCCTTCGAGCATCGGCCTTAAGTACTTCTCCTTCTGCTCATCGGTGCCGAACTTGTCCAGCGCCTCCCCAACTATGGAAGGCATCGAGAAGGCGCACCCGAGGGCGATCCCGAGGCACCCCAACTCCTCCAGAGCGACGATCTCGCCGACCCAGCTCATCCCCCTTCCCCCCCACTCCTTCGGGAAGCGCGACCCGATGAGGTTTTGCTTTGCGAGGTTCTCCACGAACTCCCTCGGGTAGGTTATCTCGTCTCTGTCCATCTCCCTCAGAAAGTCGGGGGTGACCTTCTCCCTCGTGAACTCCCGCACCTCGTCTCTGAAGGCCTTCTCCTCCTTGGTCAGTATAAAGTCGTACATCTTATATCCCTCCTTAAAAAGATCCTTTATATATTTAACTCTATTTTTAAGCCTTGGGGAACGGAACCGTCCATGAACAATGTTAATTTTATTAAACAGCGTTTATCTTGTCAAGTCAAAACGGACAAATTGTCATTTTTTGTGCCTCTAATAAAAAAGGCCGTAAACAACGGCGGGCCTTCTAAAACGATTGCTTTCACCGTAAAACTGTGGTATCTTCGATCTTCGTTGAAAACGGGTACTATATTTCGAGGTTTTTGATTTTGGTAAAAGGTAAGGGGGCAAGAGGAGCGATGAGTCTCGTGACGCCCCTTGGCGACGAGGATGTAAGGGCGCTGAAGGCGGGGGACTCGGTTCTTATCTCCGGTGTGGTCTACGGCGCCCGGGACGCCGCCCACGAAAGATTGGTCGATTTGATCGACGCCGGCGACACGCTCCCCTTTCCTATTGAGGGGGCGGTCATCTACTACGTCGGCCCCACGCCGGCGCCCGAGGGTATGGTAATATCAATAGCAATAGGCTCGGCAGGCCCCACCACGGCGGCGCGGATGGACAGATACGCGCCGAGGCTCTATTCCCTGGGGCTAAAAGCGACCATAGGAAAGGGCGAGAGGGGGGACGAGGTCAGGAGGGCTATCGTGGAGAAGGGCGCGGTCTACTTCGCCGCAACGGGGGGTGCCGGGGCGCTTTTATCGAGGCATATAGAGTCGGCCAAAGTGATCGCCTACGGGGAGCTCGGCCCGGAGGCGATCTTCGAGTTTGTGTTTGTCGATTTTCCGGCGGTCGTGGCGATAGACTGTCACGGAGGCGATATCTTTACCGCCGGCAGAAAGAGATATGCAGTATCGATATAGTCGTGAAGGGAGTCGCCGGATAATTGAAAAATGAGGAACAGCGTATATGATAAACTCCTTTAAGGGCAAAAAGGTCCTCGTCACCGGGGGGTTGGGCTTCATCGGGAGCAACCTCGCCATAAGGCTGGTGGAGCTCGGCGCGGACGTGACCCTGACCGACGCCATGCTCGCCGATTACGGCGGAAACCTCTTCAACATCGAGCCGATTAAGGAGAGGGTCAAGGTGAATTTCTCCGACGTCCGGGATGCCAACGTGATGAATTACCTAGTCCCGGAGAACGACTATATTTTCCACCTGGCGGGGCAGGTTTGCCACGTGATGAGCCTCACCGATCCGTTCCCCGACATCGACATAAACATCAAGGGGACCGCCGTAGTCATGGAGGCGATAAGGAGGCACAACCCGAAGGCGAAGGTAGTTTTCACGGGCACCCGTGGGGAATACGGGCCGGCCGCCTCTCTGCCGGTAAACGAGGAGGCGCCGACAAATCCGAAGGGAATGTACGAGCTTTCCAACCTTACCGCGGAGAAGATCGTCAAGCTCTACAACGACACCCACAATATAGCGGGGATTATGCTAAGGATCACAAACACTTACGGCCCCCGGGGGCAGATGAAGCACTCCCGCTTCGGCGTGGTGAACTGGTTTGTCAGGCTTGCCCTCGACGGCAAGCCGATCACCGTCTTCGATACGGGGGAGATGATCCGGGACTTCCTGTATGTTAACGACTGCATAGAGGCTATTCTTAAGGCGGCGGCCTCCCCGAAGGCCGCCGGCGAGGTCTTAAACGTCGGTGTAGACAATCCCCAGACCATCCGGGAGATGGCAGAGACGATCTGCGCGATAACGAAAACCGAGATCGAGCTCGTTCCGCCCACGCCGGAGAGGGCGGCGCTGGAGCCGGGAAACTTCTACTCCGACATTACCAAGATCAGAAACATCCTGGGCTGGGAGCCGACGACAGACCTCAAAGAGGGGCTTACTAAAACCGTGGAGTACTACAGGGAGTACAAAGAACACTACTGGTAATATAAGGTAAAAGATGACAGATGTAAGAGTATCGCTGATAGGAGCGGGGGGATGGGGCGCGAATATCCTCAGGGCGTTGACAAGGGTTGAAGGGGCGAGCCTCGTCTCCGTCTGCGATATAAATCCGAAGAGGATAAAATCCCTGTCGGCCCAGTACCCGAATATATCCTTTACGGGCAACCTCAAGGATGTGGAGAAAGACGGCTCGATCGACGCCGTTGTGATAGCCACGCCCTCTCCCTCCCACGCGGAGATAGCGAAGGGCTTTCTCGAATCGGGGAGGGCGGTCTTCGTGGAGAAGCCGATGGCGGTAAGCCTCGAAGACGCCCGGAAGCTCTACGAGCTCTCCACGGCCGAAAATGCCCCCCCCCTGATGGTGGGGCACCTCCTCATATACCACCCGGCGATGAATATCCTCCACGACCTGGTGACAAAGGGAGATATCGGCGACGTTTACTATATCTACTCAAAGAGGCTCAACCTCGGGGTTGTCAGGCAGAACGAGAACGTAGTGTGGTCCCTCGCACCCCACGACATATCGGTGGTTCTCCATCTCATGGGTGAGATGCCTGAGGCGGTCTCGGTTCACGGAAGCTCCTACCTGACGAAGGATGTAGAGGACGTGGCCTTTATGACCCTCTTCTTTTCCGGGGACAGGATGGCCCAGATTCACGTGTCGTGGCTCGATCCCCACAAGGAGAGGAAGGTCGTCGTTGTCGGCTCGAACAAGATGGTGGTCTTCGACGACATGGAGGCGAACGAAAAGGTGAAGATCTACAACAAGGGGGCACAGGTCAAGGGATCGGCCGACCTGATCGAGAGCATATCGATCCGCCACGGCGAGATAATGATACCACTCGTCCCTCCCGTCGAGCCGCTCCTGGCGGAGATGGAATATTTTGTCAAGTATGTCAATGGAGATATCCCCCCCCTCTCCGGCCCGAAGGAGGGCCTGGATGTGGTCAGGGTGCTCACCGCCGGCAGCGAGTCGATGGCCAAGAACGGAAAAGTGATCACATTGAAGTAATCGGAGGGATTTGGTCCGTTAACGATTCCATATACCCTTCCCGCGTATCACGGTAATTCTTGGCAGTTGCAGGATAATAGCCGGGCTCGCCGATTCTCCAGTCCAACAACAAAGGTTCAGATAAAAAACCCGGCGGCTAAAAAATTTGCACTATTATCTGAAAGTTTGACAAAGTAATATATTTTTGGTATTTTAAGTAGGTTTAGTTTGGGATCACATGTCCACAAAACTACTAATAGATCACATATATTTAATACTGTTTATTAAAAAGATGTGGGGGGAGTATGGCAAAAAAAGGTGAAACAGAGACAAAAGAGAATGTGATTGTAGAGATAGATGGGAGCGAAAAAGAGACGGCTCCCGTGGAACCACTAAAAAGGAGCTACATCCCCGGGCTCGAAGACGTAGTGGCCACCCGTTCCTCTATCTGTTACATAGACGGCGAAAAGGGTAAGCTTTTATACCGGGGAATCTCCATCGATGAGCTTGCAGAGATGAGCTCCTTCGAGGAGACGGCCTTCTTGCTTTTATACAATCATCTCCCGAACGACAGGGAGCTCAAGCAGTTCACCACGCTTATGGGAAAACAGCGAAACATACCTCTCTCGGTACAGGAGGCGATAAAGCGGTTTCCTGTGGGGATGCACCCGATGCTGGCGCTGCAGTCGGCCATTACGCTCCTTCAGGGGGAGGACTTTTACGCGGACGACGTCTCCTCGCCTCACCACAACTTAAAGCGGGCGGTATCTCTGATAGCCAAGGTGCCCACGATCGTGGCGGCCTTCGAGCGGTGCAGAAACGGCGAAGACCCCTTTCCGCCGGTGGCGAGGTTTTCTCACGCCGAGAACTTCCTCTTTATGCTGAACGGCGTTCCCCCAGACCCCTACGCGGGCAAGGTCCTCGATAAATGCTTTATCCTGATGGCGGAGCATACGCTTAACGCCTCGACCTTCACGGCGAGGGTGATCGGCTCCACCAATGCCAGCGTTTATTCGGCGGTGTCCGGCGCCGTGGGAGCGCTTTCCGGATCGCTCCACGGCGGCGCCAACGAGCGGGTCTTGAGGATGCTATATTCCATCGGGAGCCCGGATAACGCAGAGAAATTCGTCGACGAGATGACCGACGCGAAAAAGAAGATCATGGGGATAGGTCACAGGATATACAAGACGATAGACCCCAGGGCGCCGATACTGAAATCTTACGTCCCCGAGCTCGTAAAGAGGATTGGGGGAGAGGAGTTCAAACAGCTCTACGAGATCGCCCTGGCCCTGGAAAAAGAGGTGGATGTGAAATTGGCCCACAAAAAGATCTATCCGAACGTGGACTTCTACTCCGCCGTCGTCATGGAGATCCTCGGAATCCCCGTCGACATCTTTACACCCGTCTTCGCTATCTCGAGGGTCGTGGGCTGGGCCGCCCACTGGAACGAGCAGGTGGAAGTGAACAGGATCTACCGTCCGGTACAGGAATATATCGGCGATCTCAAAAGACCTTACGTTCCCATGGAGAACAGGTAAAAAGGCAGTGAGCGTTCTTGCTGTTTATAATGGATCAATCGGGCTTTGTTCCGGAAATTACCGCCACAGGTGAGAGTTGAAACTGTAATCCTTAACTATTTTATCGAGTTGGAAAATGAAAACTTACACGTTCAAGAAATCCTACGAGATGCTGGAAGAGGCTAAGAAATACGTCCCCAACGGAATTTACGGTCCCAGGAGTCCGATGTTTCTGACCTACGGCTCATATCCCTGCTTCCTTCAGCGCGGGGAGGGCGCCCACATCTGGGACGTCGACGGGAACGAATATATCGACTATATGTGCTCCTTCGGCACCAATATACTGGGGATAGGACACAAGGGAGTGGAGGCGGCGGCGAGAAAGCAGGCGGAGATGGGAAACTGCTTCACGCTGCCGTCCAACAGGTGGAACGAGCTGGCCAAGAGGCTCGTTGGGCTGATCTCCGGTATGGACTGGACCGTCTTCGGGAAGAACGGGTCGGACGCCACCTCGTACACGATCGCCGTGGCGAGGCACCACACAAAAAAGAGGGTGGTCCTGACGGCAAACGGGGCGTACCACGGAGCCCACTTCTGGAACTCCCACAACCCGGCCGGGATACCCCCGGAGTACCAGGCCTTTGTCGAGCACTTCGACTACAACGACCTCAAGGGCCTCACCGCAAAATTCGACGAGTTCTCAGGCGACGTCGCCGCGGTTATGCTGACTCCATATCATCACCCGGCAATGGCGGATCAGGTGATGCCGGACGAGGGATACCTGAAGGGAGTGAGAGAGCTCTGCGACAAGAACGGATCCCTTTTGATAATGGACGACATCAGGTGCAACTTCAGGCTCCACATAAACGGCTCCCACGCCTACTTCGGCGCAAAGCCGGACCTCGTCGCGATGGGAAAGGCGGTAGCCAACGGCCACCCGATCTCGACGGCGCTGGGGACCGATGCGGTCCGGGAGGCGGCCGAGGGGGTCTATTTTTCAGGGACGCACTTTTTCTCCGCCGTGCCTATGGCGGCGGCCCTGGCTACGATCGATGTCATAGAGGAGGAGGGAACAATAGAGACGGTCGCCAAGCTTGGCGGAATGCTGAAAGAGGGCCTTTTTGCCGCGGCCGAGAAGGCGGGACAGGCGATAAAGATCACGGGGCACGACGCCATGCTTTTCATGACGTTCGCCGACGACCCGGTGTTCGACAAGAACCGCCTCTTCTGCGGGGAGGCGGCGAAGAGGGGCGTCTTCTTCCACCCCCACCACAACTGGTTCTTGTCCTCCGCCCATACGGAGGCGGACATCGAAAAGAGCGTGAAGGTCGCCGAGACGGCCTTCGATATCGTGAAGAGCTCCGGCAAGTAAAGGGCGCACGAAATATTTAAGAGGGAAAAAGGGGAACAGATAGGATGCAATTGCGTTTCGATCACGTGGGGATAAAATCGAAGGACATCAAGAAGTCGGTGGATTTCTACACTCGCATACTCGGATTTAAGGTCTTGGAGGAGATCGAAGTCCTAAACAGTGTATATACGTTTGTTGGTGACGAAACAACCCGAATCGAGATAGAGCAGGCCGCCCCGAACGACAAGATGATAGACGTCAACACCCAATACGGGCTCTACCACCTCGCCTTTATCGTAACCGAGATTGACTCCCTGGCGGTGAGGCTGAAAAAGGACGGGGTGAAGTTCATCATGGAGCCGATCCAGCTTCGCGAAGACAGGAAGATAGCCTTCATCGAAGACCCGGACGGGGTCAGGATTCAGCTTATCGACTTCTTCGAGTAGCCGAAAAAGTGGGGCGGGATCCGCTCAAGGGGAAGGAGGGCGTGACTCGTTGATGCCGTTGGGGGAGAGGGGGAATTTCTTAAAGGCCGGGGGGCGCTGGATAAATCTGCAGGGTCGTGCTGATGGGGGTGTAAAAGCCGGGAGGTGTTAAATGACCGGCAATATAAAAGTGAATAGGGAGGGGGAGGTCCAGGTAATTTCGATCAACCGCCCGGAGGCCTTCAACGCCTTCGACCACGACCTTATTAGCGATTTTTCCGACGCCCTTGTCGCGGCGGCCAAAGATGGTGAAGTGAGGGGCGTCGTGATCACAGGCACAGGCAAGGCGTTTTGTGCCGGCGGCGACCTGAAGTCGATCCTCGATTTCAAGGGTGGGCCCGGCGCCGCCTTTCACGCCCTGGCGTTCTTCTTTCACAGGGCGATCCTCGAAATCAGGCGGATGGGAAAGCCGGTAATCGCCGCCGTAAACGGAACCGCGGCCGGCGGCGGGTTCTCCCTGGCGCTCGCCTGCGACTTTCGGATCATGGAAAACTCCGCCTCGTTGAGGCAGGCGTACACCTCGGCTGGGCTATGCATCGACGGAGGGGGGAGCTTCACGCTGCCGAGGCTTGTTGGGTTGGCGAAAGCGATGGAGATCGTCGCCTTCGACCGACCGATCTCGGCAGACGACGCCCTTAAGTGGGGGCTCGCCACAAGGGTCGTGGAAGACGGAGAGGCACTTCCCGGGGCGGTGGCGATGGCAAATGAGCTGTCCAATATATCCCTTCACTCCTTCGCTATGATGAAGCGCCTCATGACCGACTCCTTCGACACCCCCTTCGAAACGCAGATAGAGCGGGAGCGGTTGGCCCTTGTGACGTGCGGCGAGCACCCGGACGGCCTCGAGGGAATGAAAGCCTTCGCCGAGAAGAGAAAGCCGGTTTTCAATAAGCAAAAGAAATAGCCTTTGATATAAATGAAAGGACAACCGATAAGGGGATATATCCTCTCGGCTTTAATACTAATCCTCCTCACAACAACCTCATCCGCATTTTACCTGCATATATTTAAATATGATATAAGGGATTCGGTATCGAGTCACAAGTTTGCCCACGATATATTGTCAAACAACTACTTCTACAAGATGTTCTTCGCTCTTGAGCTTAAAGGGATCGACTACACTACAATAGATATTGTGGATCATCCCGACGAAGATAGATACGAACGTCTAATGAAACCGACCTACAAGACACTGGCAGTATCAATTTTAATTATTCCATACACCATATCATGGCTCTTTGCCATGAGGGGCTCCTTTTGGTGTCGATTGCTCTGGCTCTGCTTTTTGTGTTACTTCATTCAATACGGAATAATAAACCTGTACCATTCCGCCTCTATTCACCCCCCCTTCCTTACACCGTTTGTGTCGAGATATCTACTTATTACCGGTCTAAGCATAACCGCTGCTATGGACGGCTTTAGCACCCTTAACGCCAAGGATATTGCAAAGAGATACATGGAGTGGAAATCGGGCAGGGGTAGCGGTTGATTGCTGCCACGACCCTTTTGACTTATATTATTCAAAAAAAGTTTTTTCGTCGGATTTTTGAGGAATTGTGAGGATTCAGAATATACCGGCCCGTGTTTCTTGTTTTTAAATTAGCTATCGAATTTATTTATTGACATTATAGAAATTTCTATATAGAATCTATTATGACCGACGAGTCGGTCAAATTTGGGGGGACGAGGAGTAATATTAGATATTTGTTTGCTATAAAAGCGGTATGCCGAAAATAGTCGACAAGGAAGAGAAGACGGCCGGAATATCGGAGGCCGCACTGAGGGTGTTCAAAGAGCGTGGCTTTTCGAGGACCCGTATGGAGGATATCGCCAGGGAGGCGGAAATCGGGAAGGGCACCCTATACGAGTATTTCAGAGACAAGGTCGACATCCTTCGTTACGTGGTCGAGAAATTTTTCAACGCCTTCTCAAGGGGGATGATGGATGCAGTGGCTGCCGAGACGAAGCCGGCGGAGAAGCTCCTTTCGCTGATTGACTTTGCGCTGAAAAATGTTGCAGAGTGGGAAGACCAATGTGCACTCTACATAGAGCACTTCAGTTCCGTTAGGGACGACGAGTATCGATTTTTAATGTCGGAGCAGTACAAGGCGGTGAAGGAGATCATCACAGACCTCGTCTCCGAATGCCGGAAATCGGGCGATATAGACGAGTCGTTTGATCCTAAGGTAGTGGCGGAGCTCCTCGTATCAATCTACGACGGATTGATAGTTCACCGTCTCTTGGAGGGGCGAAATTTGGAGCTGGAGCTTCTGAGGAAGACATCGATGATGATAATAGAAGGGGGACTTTTAAACAGGAGATAGGCTGTGTTATAAAGGGGGAATTTGTGTTTTTGTTTGAAAAGGGGAGGAAAAGGGTGGATCGGTTTTTAATATACTATTGCCTTTTCCTTTTTGAGGTCTCTCGTCTCAATTATATATATCCGATCTTTTTGTAATGGGGTGGTTTTATGAGCACATATATACTGATGAAGGTGTTGGAGTCGCAGCCGAGCCGCTACGACAGGGGGATAAAAATCCTCACCCTGGGAAGTCTCGAGGCCTCCTACGACCGGATCGCATCGCACGTGAAGGAGGGCGACGGAGTCTTCGACATCGGCTGCGGTACCGGTGCCCTGACGCTTCGGGCGGCGCTGAAGGGGGCCAGGGTCAAGGCCATCGACATCAACCCCCGGATGCAGGACATCCTCGGGAAGAGGGCGAAGGAGCTGAAGCTTGTTGAAAATATCGAGGTCGTCGAGATGGGGGTCGCCGAGCTCGACTCCGAGCCGACCGGAAGCTACGACGCGGTCATGAGCGGCCTATGCCTCTCGGAGCTCTCGGCGGAGGAGCTTCGCTACACGCTTAGGGAGGCGAAAAGGATATTGAAGCCAGAGGGTCTTCTCCTCCTGGCGGACGAGGTCGTTCCAAAGGGTTTTTTGAAAAGAATACTGAACGCCCTTTTGAGGATTCCCCTGATAATCGTCACCTACCTCCTGACCCAAACCACCACCCGCGCCGTAAAAGACCTCCCTCGGCTGGTCGAGGAGGCGGGCTTTGTAATCGAGTCGCGCCACACGTCCCGCCTCGGCTCGTTTATGGAGATAGTCGCCGTTAAAGGCAAAAGGTAATCTTTTGAGGTGAAGACAATGCTGAAGTATATGTTGATCACAATCATCGCGAAGGCGATCTGGCTCCTCCCGTATCCCACGAGGACACGGCTGATTAGAATCGGAAATCCCACGGAGGACTCCCCGGTCCTCGCCACCTGCAACTACGCCCTCACGGTCGAGAAGCTGAAGCGGGCGCTGAAGGGGAGGAACCTATATCTACTTGTGGCGAACTCCGGGGGGATAAACGTCTGGTGCGCCGCCGCGGGCGGACACTTCACCCACCACAGTATCGTCTCGATCATCAAGACCAGCGGGATAGAGAGGCTCGTGAAACACAGGAGGATAATACTCCCTCAGCTGGCGGCGCCGGGGATAGAGGCCGGGGTGCTGAAGGAGAAGACCGGCTGGAGGGGGATTTGGGGGCCGGTGAGAGCCGACGACATCCCCGCATTTCTCGACGGCGGTATGAAAAAGACGGAGGATATGAGGAGGGTCGACTTTCCCCTTGCCGACAGGGTCGGCATGGCCGCGGCCTGGGCGCTGTCGATGTCGATACTAGCCGCCGTTATTTTTTTCTTTATAAAGCGTTCTCTCATAGTTCCCATAGTCACCTCCTTCTGGGGCTTTTCCCTCCTGGTGTTTACGACATTCCCCCTGTATGAACGGCTTATCCAAAAAGAGAAGTGGAGGCTCGGCCCCTTCGAATACAGCTTCGAGCTTGGAGGACTTCAGATAGTCCTCATTTCCCTCTTCACGCTGGGGCTCACCGCCGCCCATTTCTTCTTCGGGGGGATTGCCGTAAAAACCGTCATTAGCCTCGAGATAATTGCCCTCGTGGTGATCCTGATCCTCACAACCGACATGACCGGAAACACCCCGGTATACAAGAGCGCCCACCACGACGAGCTCGACTTCAACGTCGTCCTTAACAAAAATAAGTGCAAAGGAACCGGGATCTGTATCGACGTCTGCCCCAGGGACTGCTTTACCCTTGATAAGAAGAGACGTAAGGCGGAGATGACGGGGGCGGACCGCTGCGAGAGGTGCGCGGCGTGTATCGTCCAGTGCCCATTTGACGCCCTCTCGTTTGTGAGCGACGACGGCCGGACTGTCAGCCCCGAGACCACCCGGAAATACAAGCTTAACCTGATGGGCAAGAGGAGCGTTGCCGCTTGAAAGAGGGTGGGCTGCTATACAAATCCTTAAATTGAGTGAGGATAGAATCCTTGACAAAAGAGACCGGTTGATGCTATATTTCTCTCGAATAAACTGACAGCATTTTACTACGGAGGTGTTTCTTCTACAGTTTCTTGATGATAATAAAACAATAACTTTCATCGATAAAAACTGCGCGTTTACAATGAAGAAAGCGATTTTTGCTCTGCTTGCGGTGTTTTCCATTTTTATCCAGGCGGATGGTGTTTTTTGTCATCCGCATGTTTTTATTGACGCGGAGCTCTTTTTTGTCTTCGACGACCGGGGGCTCTCCGGTGTAAGAGAGCGATGGGTTTTCGACGAGATGTTCAGCCAGAACCTCCTGGTTGACTTCGATTCCGATGGAGACGGCAGGCTGAACGTGGAAGATGTTTCCCGGCTGCGCGATATATTCTATGAAAACACCAAAGAGTACAATTATTTCAATATAATAACAATCGACGGCCGTAAGCATCATATCGATCGATTGAAAAAATTTTCCGTTTCTATCGAGAGCGATTGTATTGTATACGAGTTCTTCGTGCCCTGTTCCGTGCCGGTAGGAACGGCGGAAGAAAAAAAGGTAAAGGTACTGCTGTTCGACGAAACGATCTATACCCATCTGACCATTGCCGACTATCAGTTTGACATGAAAAAGAAGCCCGGGGCCTTCAGCGTAAAGATGAGATATGAGATGCTCGATGAGGTGGTAACGCCCCTCGGTTCTCTTGTCCCGGACTCGGTCGTGATTACCTTTCGCAAAAAATGAAGCGCCTTCTTTTTATATTCACACTGCTTTTGTTTTTGTGCCCCTCTATTGCGGCGGCCCAGAACCCGTTCTTGGATCGGGGCAAGGATAATACCGAGGCCGAGCGCACCGAATCGGAATTCTCTCCGCCTTCTTTCCTCCAAAAAGTCCCCCGGTTCATCGCGATCTGGCAGAAGGAGCTCAGGGCCAATATGACAACCTTCGGCCGGGACATCCGAGAGCACCCCTTTGGATCTTCGTTCTGGCTGTTTCTGCTTCTCTCCTTTCTCTACGGCATTGTCCACGCGGCGGGCCCGGGACATGGAAAAACGGTGGTCGCTTCGTATTTCATGAACCGTCCCGGCAGTGTCAGGGACGGAATCGCGATGGCCAATTTGATAGCCTTCTTTCACGTTACGTCGGCCACCGTAATTATTGTAACGGTGTATCTGGTCTTGAAAAAGTCCGGCATGTCTTCGTTCGAAGGGGCGAGTCCGACACTGCATAAGATAAGCTATTTCCTCTTGTTACTGCTTGGGCTTTACCTCTTCTCTCGGACACTCTACGAGCTTGTCAAAGGCAAACACAAAAATGATCGAGATTCTCAAGACACGGCCGTGGGGGGGGGGATTTTGGTCACCGCCTTTGCCGCCGGGATCATCCCCTGCCCCGGGGCGGCAATCATTCTAACCTTTACGATGATCATCGACATTATTGCAACAGGCCTCTTGTCGATGGTGTTCATAGCGCTCGGTATGGGTCTGACCGTATCTATCGCGGCCGTTTCCACCATACTCTTTCGACGAACCGTCTTTCGCGCCACCCAAAGAAATCCGAAGGTTTTTACGGTAGTCTACGCCATTCTCTCCTTTGGGGGATCCATCTTGCTTATTTCACTCAGCGGCCTGTTGCTTCTCTATTATCTGCGGTAGCAAGGGCATGCTATAAAGAGGGGAATACAATCGGGCGGTGGGACCGCATTAATATCTATCAGCTATCGGTTTGACCGCGTTTACGAGCCTTCCTTCCAATCAATCTTCCAATATTTATTATCAATCGGATCGAGCTACTCGCAAAAAAGATCGATTCGACCTCATTTTTTTCTTGACATGGCTTTTCAATATGGGTAGTATATCATTGTGATATATAACAGTGGGATATATTATACATTGATATACAGTCTCCCAAAAAATGAATAGAGTGAGGTTTCCCGGTGGCCAAGAAGAATAAGACAAAATACGCCCTTTTGGGTATGCTGAACATGGGGCCGGTGTCCGGCTACGACATAAAGAAGATGACCGACATGTCGATTTCCCACTTCTGGAGCGAAAACTTCGGCCATATCTATCCCGTCCTCAAGAAGATGGAGGCGGAGGGCCTCGTTACAAAGAGCGTCGAAGAGACGAGCGGCAGGCCGAGCCGAAACATCTACTCCATCACGTCAGCGGGGAGAGGGGAGCTGGTCGAGTGGCTCCTCCTTCCGGTGGAGCCGCTATCTTTTAGAAACGAGCTCCTCCTCAAGATATTCTTCGCGGATCAGATTCCGGTCGAGAGGATTATCGAGATGGTTAAGGAGGAGAGGGAGAGATTTTCGGGCAAACTGAAGGAATTCAGGAGGATTGAGGAAAACCTCAAGATTGACGACCAATATATTAATGATGAGCGGATACCCTTCTGGCTGATGACCTTGAGCTTCGGAATCCACTCTTCGAGCGCCGCAGTTTCGTGGTGCGAAGAAACGATAAAGATACTGGATAGTTTATTAAATAGAAAGCCAAAAAAATAGGTAGGAGTAAAAAATGAAGATTACGGTATTAAATGGGAGCCCAAAGGGGGACCTGAGCGTTACCATGCAGTACATCAACTACATCGAGAAGAAGTTCCCCAAGCACAACTTTAAGAAATTTGACATAACAAGCACGATCAAGAAGATCGAAAGGGACGACAAGGCCTTTGACGAGATAATAGACTCGATAAAAAAATCGGACGGGGTCATCTGGGCCTTCCCCCTTTACTTCCTTGTGGTCCACGCCGGCTACAAGCGGTTTATCGAGCTGATCTCCCTTAAAGGGATTGAATCCGCCTTCAAGGACAAGTACGCCACCACGGTGACCACCTCCATCAATTTCTTCGACCACACCGCCCACAACTACATGCGGGCCGTCAGCGACGACCTCGACATGCGCTACGTCGGGGGCTTCTCCGCCGAGATGCACGACCTGACCAAGGAGGGTGAGCGGGAGAGGCTTGTCCACTTTGCGGAGGGCTTTTTCAACGCGGTTGGAAACGAGCTGAAGCCTCCGAAGAGGTTTGGGAAAATAAAAAGAGACGCTTTTAAGTACAAGGCGGGAAAACCATCGGTCAAGATCGATCCGGAAGACAAGAGGGTTGTGGTTATCACCGACTCGACGAAAGAGGACGCAAACCTGAACGGGATGATCGAGAGGTTCAGGGGTTCCTTCAAAACACCACCCGAGCTCGTCAACCTGAACGACGTCGACATAAAGGGGGGGTGCCTCGGCTGCATCCGCTGCGGTTACGATAACACCTGCGCCTACGAGGGGAAGGATGGCTACATCGATTTTTACAACGACAAGGTAAAGGGCGCCGACATCCTCGTCCTCGCCGGAAGCATAGTCGACAGGTATCTCTCGTCGAGGTGGAAGCTCTTTTTCGACCGCTCCTTCTTCAACACGCACATCCCGTCTTTTGTAGACAAGCAGGTGGGATTTATCATCTCCGGCCCCCTCTACCAGGTGTCTAATCTCACCGAAATCCTGGAGGGGTATCTCGATTGCCAGCGAGGGAACGTGGTCGATTTCGTCACCGACGAATGCGGTGATTCCCGGGAGATCGACGCCAACCTGGATTCCCTGGCTGGGCAGCTGGTTGAATTCTCCAATGCCGGCTACGTAAAGCCGAGGACCTTTCTGGGGGTGGGCGGCTCCAAGGTCTTCAGGGACGAAGTATGGGGGAAAATGAGGTTTCCGTTCGTAGCTGACCACAAATATTATAAAGAGCACGGGGTTTACGACTTCCCTTATAAGAAGGATCGGAAGATGAGAATGTTAGGGAAGGTGTTGACCCTCATCTCGAAAGTGCCGAGGATCAGAAGGGAGATATACCAAAACATGATGAAAGAGGAGATGGTAAAGCCGATGAAAAAGGCGGTGGAGGCGAACTGATTTTTTTAGAGCCGGGTCGGTCGAGGGGGTGTAGGCCCGGTTTTTTGAAAAGATGGGAATATATTCGGCATGGCCGTCGGCCGTCCCGGGAAGCTGAGCCGCATTGCCGTAGCGGTTGGCACCGGAATTGTTGTTGTGGGCGACCGGCCCGGCTGCCTGGGGAGGCGCCGATCCGCGGCGTCGGGACGCCCTCCCCTTGTAATGGAGGGCGCCGGTGGAGTGTTCTCCCTGCGTCCCGCGTTGCATGACAAACGGAAGCTCCATATATACATTAAGGTCACCCTGAAAGAGAATAAGATTCCACTTCCTATCTTACGGGCTTCCCCGGCTCTCGGCAGTATTGGCATATCTAAATAAACCAAATTGAGATTTTAAGTTGAGTTTTCTCCAGTCCTGTCTGGTAAGACAAACAACACAACATCCCCTCAAAAAAAAGGAGCGGATTTCCCCAGGATGGGGTATTTTTGAGCGCAAGTTAGAGACTTTCGGTCATCCCGGGGTGATTTCCCTTCTTAATCTTTTTAATCTCATTTCAAATGCATCCTTTTCCACCCTCCCGGTGTCTAAATACTACCCATTTTTTGGTTGTTTTTTTTGTTAATAGCGTGATATTATGCCCCTATGGTGGTTTCTCTCCTCAATTGTTTTTTTTCCGCCCGATGCTGTTTTTGGACAGGGAGCCGCCCCATTTTTTCCAACAACCGACTGACTTTAGGATAAAATCTGCATTATAAAAAAACTATTTAGACGGGAGTGATCAAGATGAAGAAAATAGTATTTTTTACTGTCGCCATCGTTCTTGCCGTTTCTTCTTATTCATTTTCCGCAAACTTCCAGATCTCCACCGACGAGATATTTGCTCCGGGCGATCCTAACAATCCGGTAACGGTCTCGGTCTCCTCGAGGGATATCCCGGTTCTCGACATGAGGCTTTACGAGATAAGCAACCCGGAAGCCTACTTTCTGGGCTTAAAGGATATCCATTCCCCGACGGTCAAGACGAAGCGCGATATCTCAGGGACGTCGGAGATGATCGGCGGGGTGAAGAGGAAGACGAAAAGGTTGATCAGGCAGGACTACAGATCGCTCCTTACGGTGAAGATGCGAAAAGACGTGGTGTCCGCCCTGGGGCTCCCCCATGCAGCCGAGGCCAAGACGAAAAAGCCGGAGACCTTCGAGCTCTACCCGGTTTTGAAAGAGTACAGGTTCGTCAAGAGGTGGAACGAGGATCTGACGATCAAGAAGCCCGGGAGGTGGGAATATCACAACATAGCGATCGACGTGAAAAAGCCGGGGTGTTACCTCGTTGAGGCGGTATATCAGGACAACGTGGCCTACACCGCGGTCATCGTCACCACCCTTGCGTTTGTGGTGAAGAACTCCCCCACCGACGACCTCGTATACGTGGCGGACAGGGTGACCGGAAAGCCGGTGGCCAACGCCAATATCTCGATTTGGGGAAACGACAAGAAGAAGCTGACCTCGGGCAGGACGAACTCCGACGGCTTATTTTACACCAAGACGAAAAAGGAGGAGATCGAGGGGATCTACGTCTTCGCGAGCAAGGGAGATTCCTTTACCATAGCCGATCCCTATACCTATTTTTACTGGTATGAGTCGAAGGACAAGGTCTACACGTATACGGACAGGCCTGTCTACCGCCCCGGCCACACGGTATACTTCCGCTCCATCATAAGGGAGGGCAAGACCAAAGGGCTGGTCGTTCCGGCCAAGGATGAGCAATACCTGGTTACGATCAAGGACTCCAAGGGAAACGAGATATACAGGAAGAGCCACGGGATCAACGAGTTCGGGAGCCTCTCCGGGGAGCTCGTTCTGGGGGCGGAGCCGCCTCTGGGCGAATACGACATAGTTGTCGAATACGAGGGCGAGCACTTCTACGGCCACTTCAAGGTGGAAGAATACAAGAAGCCGGAGTTCGAGGTAAAGGTAAATACGGACAAACCGGTCTACATCTCGGGCGAGACCATAAACGCCGATATCGAGGCGAAATACTACTTCGGGAGCCCCGTCGCCGGCGGTGAGGTGGAATACGTCGTCTACAGGGCGGTCTACAAGCGCCCCTGGTGGTGGGGCTACGACTGGGCCTGGTACTACATGGACTCCGACTACTACTGGGGCACCAAGCGGGAGATGGTCGACAGCATGAAGGGAAAGCTCGATGAGAACGGAAAATTAAGCGTCTCGCTTGACACGTCCCGCTACGTGAAGAAAAAGAACAAGGACTACACCTTTACGGTGGAGGCCAAGGTCACCGACCTCTCGAGGCGGGAGATAAAGGGGATAGCGTCGGTCAAGGTGTCCCGGGCGTCCTTTGCCATGATCGTCAGGACCGACCGCTGGGTCTACTCCCCGAACGACGAGGCGAAGATCACGGTAAAGGCCCTCGATTTTCAAAACAAGGGTGTTGCCAACGTCAAGGTCAATCTTATCGTTACCGAAAAGAAGAGGAGAGAAAAGACCGTCACTTCAACCGAAATATTAAACGCCGTAACAAATTCGAACGGTGAGGCGATCTTCACCTACAGGGTCAAGGATACGGGGAGGATCAGCTTTGCCGCAAGCGCCTTTGACCTCTACGGCAATTCCACATCGAGCCTGGACACCGTCTATTCATATACATGGGGCAAAAGGTACGGCGGCGAAGAGACGGCGGGGGGGATTACCATAGTGCCGGACAAGAACAGCTACACCAAGGGAGATGTCGCCCACGTCCTTATCCTCACCCCCACAGACAGCTCCCATGTCCTGGTGACTACGGAGGCCCGCTCCATAATTGACTCCAAGGTTATAAAGATAGAGGGCGGGTCGGCGATTTTCGATATCCCTATAGAAGACGAACACACACCGAACATCTTCCTTACGGCGAGCATGATCTTCAACAACGAGATTTACACCAAGACGAAAAAGGTTATAATCCCCGCCACCCACAAGTTTATGAACGTCGAGATAACGTCCGATAAGGAGACATACGAGCCGCAGGAGGAGGGGACCTTCAGCATCACCACAACGGACCACAAGGGTAAGCCGGTGTCGGCGGAGGTCTCTCTGGGGCTGGTGGACGCCGCCATATACGCCATCGCACCGGACAGCGTTGTCAACATAGAGAAGTATTTTTACAAGCTGAGACCCCACGTCGTTGAGACGACGTCGTCCCTCTATTTCAGGTTCTACGGCTATTCCCACAGGAGGGGTCTCCTCTCCGCCCTCGATAAGAAGGAGACGACGCTGGCGGACTTCAAGGGGGATACGGGTATGGTGGAGCCTGAGATAAGAAAGGATTTTAAGGACACGATGTATTGGTCCCCCGCCATAAAGACCGGCCTCAACGGCAAGGCGACGGTGACGATGAAGTTTCCCGACAACCTCACCCGCTGGCGGGCCACGTCAAGGGGGATTACCGCCGATACGGTGGTGGGCGAGGGCAGACACAGGGTCATCAGCAGAAAGGACATGATAGTCAGGATCGAGGCGCCGCGCTTCTTCCGCCAGGGGGACGAGATGCTGGTCTCGACCATAGCCCACAACTACCTTTCGGAGGACAAAAACGTAAGGTTCACCTTCGACGCCAAGGGGCTCAAGCTCTTCGGCGGCGGGCCTCAGGAATATGTAGTCCCGAAAAACTCCGAGAGGCGGATCGATTGGAAGATAAAGGCGAATGACGTTGGGAATGCGGTTTTGACCGCGAAGGCGATGACAAACGAGGTCTCCGACGGGATGGAGCTTACAATTCCGGTTTTACCCAAGGGATTGAAGATTCGAGAAAACCGAATGGGCGAGATACTCAAAGATCCGGGCAGAGTTAAAATTACCCTTGAAAGGCCGCCCGATACGGTCAAGAACTCATCGGAGCTGGTAATCGATATCTCACCAACGCTGGTAAACACGATGGTAGCCGCCATACCGTATCTGGTCGGCTACCCATACGGGTGAAACGAGCAGGTAATGGCAAGGTTCTTGCCATCCGTTATGGTAACATCGGTTTTGAATAAATTAGACCTCTCTTATCCCGGTATCGAGAAGGACCTCCCGAAATATATCAACAGCGGGCTTATGGTCCTCTACAAGAGACAGCACGGCGACAACGGCTGGGGCTGGTACGAAGACGATGAAACAACCGCCTACATGACCGCCTACGTCCTCTACGGCCTGATAGAGGCGGAGAAGATCCTCCCCGAAACCAATATAAGCATCAGGGTGGATAAAGACGTCATCCGGCGGGGAACCGCCTCCCTCATCTCCCAGCTGCCCCAAATAGAGAAGGACTCCGTTAAGGTATACGCCCTCTACGTTCTCTCCCACACCGACAGGTTAAAGCTCGAGTGGCTGGACGAGATGTTCGAGAAGAGGGACAAGCTCACCGCCATATCGAAGGCGATGCTGCTGCTCTCCTATGAAAACATGGAGGTGGAAGACAAGGCGAAGAAGCTCTACGATATGCTGATGGCGGAGAGGATCGAGGAGAACGGCTACGTCCACTGGGGGTACAAAGGAGAGGATTTTTACTGGTGGCAGTGGGAGGCGGACGAGCTGGAGACGACCGCCTACGTGCTAAGGGTGATGGCGAGGCGGGACCTCGAGAATCCCCTCATCACGAAGGCGATCCGCTGGCTGATAGTAAACCGCACCGGCAACTACTGGCGCTCCACGAAGGCCTCCGGGAAGATTATCTACGCCTTCAGCGACTACCTCTCCAGGACCGAGGAGATGAATCCGAACTACGAGCTTACGCTGAAGCTCAACGGCAGCGAGCTGAAAAAGCTCAGGGTAACCAAAAAGAACCTCCTTGACGGGTTCAGCGCAATCACGATAAAAGATCCTGACATCAAGCCGGGGGAGAACGTGATCGAGATTTCAAAGGAGGGCCCGGGGACACTCTACTACTCCACGACATTTACGTATTACGTAGACAGGGGGGATATCGAGCCCATCGATTCGGGGTTCAAGGTAGAGAGGCGGTACTACATCCTTGAAAAGGTTTCCCAGGATGGAAAGCTGATTTACATCAAGAAGCCTCTGACCGGACCGGTCAAGAGCGGAGATGAGATACTGGTCGAGCTTGACGTCTCCGCGGAGAAGAAGTACGATTACTTCCTCCTCGAGGATTACTTCCCGTCCGGCTGCGAGGCGATAGTGGACGATAAGAACTACACGGTCGTCGGCGACAGCTTCTACACCGGGCGTAGTCGATACTGGTGGTATGCGGGAAGGGAGTTCAGGGACGAGAGGGTCGCCCTCTCCCTGAGGAATTTTCGAAAGGACAAATACACCTTCAAGTATATCTTGAGGGCACAGATACCGGGCGTCTTCGAGGTGATGCCGGCAAAGGCGTACCTGATGTACTACCCGAAGCTTTCCGGCCGCACTGGAAGCGGCGAGCTTGTCATCAACGAATCCCGCTGACGGCTCCGCCGCCCGTGTCGATGGAGTTTAATGTAGAGATTCTGTGAGAATGGGGGGTGGAACTCTCTTGAAGTTACGAAGTTGGGGGGGAGGGGGACGTTGGTTCCTCCTCCCCATTTTTTTGACATTGATAATCCTTTCCTCCTTCGGGTGCGAGGGCGGGAGGGGTGCAAGGCGCGACCTCGAGATGGACCGCGCCCTCTATCTGGCGGCCGAAGAAGGGCTCGGAGACGTAAAGGGGGCGGTCATAGTAACCGATCCGAGGAGCGGAAGGGTAAGGGCGGTGGTCGAGAGGGACGCGTCGATATTAAAACCCTATCCCCCCGGTTCCCTCGTGAAATTGGTTACGGTCTGGGCAGGGCTCGAAAGGGAGCTGATCGCACCAAGGACGGTCTACAAGTGCACCGGAACGGTAAACCTGTCGGGAAAGGAGCTTGGCTGCTGGTACCACAGGGGACACGGGGAGCTGAACCTGGTCAAGGCGCTCTGCTATTCCTGCAACATCTACTTCTACAACGTGGCGGAGAGGATCGGCGCGGAGCACACATACAAGGGGCTGAAGGAGCTCGGATTCGGCGAGATCACCGGGATAGAGCTCACCAATAGCGAAAATTTCGGCGAAAAAGAGTCCGGGGGCGTCCTGCTCCCGCCCGATCCCGCCCTGCCCCATAACTACGCCATAGGGGACACCGACCTGATAACCGCGACCCCCCTTCAGGTGATTACCTACCTCTCCCCCCTGATAAACGGCGGCAGTGTCTTTCTGCCGGGGTTTACGCCGGACGAGGCGAGGCTCTCGGACTTCACACCAAAGCTGGTGCGACGAGTCAGAGTCTCCCGCTCGGAGGGGATAATAAAGGAGGGGATGTTCGAGGCGGTCAGGTTCGGAACGGCGGTAAGGGCGGGAAGGGGGCTAATCGAGAACGGCGTCGAGATAATCGGGAAGACCGGCACCGGCGGTTTTTCGGGCCTGGATAAGGCGACCCACGGCTGGTTTCTCGGTTTCGCCCCAAAGGAGAGGTCGGAGATCGGGGTCCTGGTCTTTGTCTACAGGGGAACCGGGGGGGAGGACGCGGCCCCTGTGGCCCGGAAGGTGTTCAGGGTCTACTTCGGGATCGAAGACGGGGATAGGGGGGATTAGAGGATGGGATTTTGTATGAAAAAATGGAGGCCGCTTTTTACGGCAATACTCTTTTTTTTTGTTTTGCTCCTCTTTACGAATACGGGATTTCCGGAAGAGCTGAGATTTAAAAGCGCCCATACGAAACACTTCACGCTCCACTTCGCCGAGGCGCTGACCACGGCGGAGCTCGGCGCGTTAAAAAAGGATCTGGAGGAGGCCCACTCCGACATTTCCCGGGGGCTCTTCGAGCTTTTCGGCGACGCGGATTTTTACGGGAGGCCCATCGACATCGTAATCTTCAAAACGACCGGAGACTTCACTTCCACGACCGGCCTCCCCTGGTGGTCGGCGTCGTGTGCTAAAGGGGGCTCGATTTACCTCCAGCCGGCGCGGACCCTGAAAAGCCGGGGGATCTTAAGCGAGGTAATAAGGCACGAGGTAGCCCTCGTCTTCATAAAGAGGCTTTCGGGAGACGACGAGCCGCCCGTCTGGCTGGCCGAAGGATTGGCGGTCTACCTGTCCGGCGAGATAGATAGGCTGAAGGCCCGGACAGTGGGCGAAAGGCCCAAGGTGTCGGGCCCGGGCGACATAGACTCCCTGCTCCTCGACAGGGGTGATATCGACAAGAACCGCTGGGGCTACGTCCTCGCCTACGAGGCGGTGAGAGAGATGATCGACAAGGGAAAGGGGGAGGAGATATTGAGGTTACTTACGGGCGGCCGATAGGGGACGGCGCGATTTTCTCCTTGTCTTTTGACAAAGTTACGTGGTACTAATTGAGATGAAAGCGGGTTTTAGCTTTCTCAGGGCCGAATTTAAGAAAAAATTTTCACGGAAATGAGCCATGAAGAACAGACTGGTCTTTGCAATGGTTGTTGCGCTCTCGCTCTCCCTGATCTTTTCAGGATGCGACCTGATGGAGAAGCTTGACCGTGGCGGAAAAGAATCCGATTCGGGGCCTGAGGACGTAAAGCCGGACTCTGATGAGACGTTACCCCCCAAAAACGTTACGCCCCCGGCCGCCCCTTTCAAAACGTTAAAATGCTGCACGATAACGAACTTCAAGGCGGGGATAATAGAAAAGGGAGAAGGTGGAGTGATAACCGTGAAAGAGGTGGGGGAGATCCCCTACGTGCCCGGGACGTACATCGGCGTTAGGTTCAACTACGAGAGCAAGACCGGAAAGCCGATCGAGTACTTCGAGGAGGAGTTCTTCCCTGAGGCCCCCCTCCACTGGGAGGAGATCGCCGGGAAGAACTACAAGGTATTTGTAGACGAAAAGCGGGCGGAGTACACCTCGATGCTGCCGCCGATGACTAAAGACAACAGCTTTACAAGCTACTGGATATTAAAGCCCTCCGGCGACCCGGTGGGAAAGTGGATCTGGGATATCTATTTTGATGGGGAGTATTACACGACGGTAATATTCAACATCGTCAACGTCGTTCCCGGCGGGAAGTAGCGACCGCCGACAAGATGGGAGCCGTGCGGGGCGGGCCTTGACCGAAAGCGGCGGCGGGGAGGTGGGAGGAGGATACAATATATCCTTATCCCTTAAAAACCGCGCGGTTAAATGGGGTTCCCCTCCCCTCCCTCACCCCCCGGCGGATGTCCGGGCCCTTTATCGCCCCGTCAAATCCTGTGCTGAACGGAGGCTCCCCTTCCCATCTCGCCTTCGATAGGGCCGTTTTCCTAAATACCCTTGGTTGAAATCGACTTACTCTTTAATGTCGAGGCGATCTCGATGTATTGGGGGGAATCATCCGCCTTCAAGACGTACATCCTGGGAATCGATAAGTGACAGCCGCTGCCACCGCCGTCTCCGTTGCCCCCGCCTCTAAAGGAATCCAGGGCATCTTCCATGTTTTTAAAAGCGGAGAAGAGGGTCCTGATCTGTTTCCCGGACGCCTTGCCCGGTTGACCCGCCGGGCCGCCCGACTCGATCGTCGAAGTGTTTTTTCTCCCCACGTTTACCGGACCCCCCATCGGATTTCCCGTTTTCGGATCGATGCTCTGAAAAGAGACCATACCCCAGAGGACGACAACGGTGCTGAAACTGTTTTCCCCCACCCTGTCCACGGAGAAGACCGTACCTCTGGCACCTGCGATGGAGATGTCGCTTTTTATCTCGAATATGGAGTCGTTGGTGAGCTTTTTGACCTTGCTGTAAATCTTTCCCGCAATAAGCCCTATGACCGTCGAGGTTTTCCTTGCCTCCATTCCGGAATCCCCCGTTACCGTCTCTGATGAAAAGTCGGAGAGCTCGATCTCGGTCATGGGCCCGAGCTTGATGATATCACCACTCAGCTCTACGATCATCGAGGACTCCTCCCCCGTCTTAAGCCGAACGCCGCCGTTTACGGCCATCCCCTTTACCGCCTTGATCCAGTTGCCGGTTCCCTTCTCCGTTAAAAAACACTCCCTTTTGACGTCTATGATCGTCCCGCTCAACTCCTCCCCTGCGGAGATCGCCGGGGCTGCGATGAGCGCTGCAAAAAGGATCGAAATGAACGATAAGATGACAATTTTTTTCCCACTCATCTTTTAACCTCCTTAAAATATAAAAAAACAGTCTACTTGATGATCAATTCGGATATCCCCTCCCACGAGTCGCCGGGCGGGGAAGCGGTGAATTTTTCGCACCGCTCGATGTAGAGCCTCGACGGCCTGTCGTCCGGGTCTATCTCGATTATCTGCTCGAAGACCCTCTTGGCGCCCTCGAAATCGCGTTTTACAAAAAGCTCCCTCCCCTCTTTAAAGAGTCCGAGCACTTTCAGGCCCGCCTCATCCATCTCGTCTCTTTTCCCAAAAATCTCGTAGATTTTAACCGGGGTCTCCCTTCCGGGGACCCTCGCCAGGTCGAGCTCCCTTACCGCAAACTCCCCCTCGGCCGCTTTTTTAGTCTCGTCCCCGATCAAGATGTCGCTGCCGTAGAGCTTTCCCGCCGTCTCGAGCCTCGCCGCAACGTTTACGGAATCGCCCATCACGGTGTAGTTCATCTTGTTGACCGATCCCATATTCCCGACGACCATGGGTCCTGTGTTTATCCCGATCCTCATCGGCATTGCGGGCTTGTCTTCCTCCTTCCACTTGGCCCACAGTCCCTTCAATTTCAGCTGCATTTCGTAAGCCGCCCTGACCGCCTGGAGGGCGTGGTCCGGGGTCTGGACGGGCGCACCGAAAAAGGCCATTACGGCGTCCCCCTCGAACTTGTCCACCGTGCCGTTGTGGGCCAATATTATATCGGTCATGGAGGTGAAATACTCGTTCAAAATCCCCACGACGTCCTCGGGAGGGAATCTTTCCGATACCATCGAAAATCCGGCAAGGTCGGTGAACATCACCGTAAGCTCTTTCTTTTCGCCCCCGAGGGTCAGCCTTCCGGGATCCACGATCAGCTGCTCGATAACGAATGGGGAGAGGTAGTGGGAAAAGGCCCTTTGTATAAAGCGCTTCCTCTTGGTCTCGGCGAAGTACTTCGTTGTAGTCACCGAGATGTAGACGGTCAACAATGTCGCCGTCGGGTAGATCATCGTGACTGCCACGTTCTTTTCGAGGAAGAGGTATCTGAAAAAAAGCGTGTATCCGAGAGCGGCCGCCGCCGTTAAGGATATTCCAAGAAACGGGCCGATCCTCGAGAGTAGGATACCGAAGGCGACGCCCAGGACGATGATTAGAAAGATGTTTATGACCTCGATCCAGCCGGGGGCGAAGAAGATATTTCCGGTGACGATATTTTCCACGGCGGTGGCGTGTATCTCCACACCGGGGTAGATATTCCCCATCGGCGTTACCTTGACGTCGCCCACTCCCACGGCACTGACCCCGATCAGCACCACGGCGTCCTTAAAATGGGACATGTCGGCCCTCCCCTTGATGACATCGGCGGCGGAAACGTAGGGAAAAGTCCTCTTGGGGCCCAGGTATTTCAGCCGGATGAACCCGTTGTCGTCGGTCGGAACGAAGGTCTTCCCCAGCTTTACCCCGTCGATCCCGTAATCGGAGACGATAAGGGCGGCGTAGGGTATATCCAGGTAGCTCCTTGCAAGCTCGATAGAGAGGGAGGGGTAGAAATCGCCGTCGAAGTAAAATGCGGTTGGTACCCTCCTTACCGTCCCGTCCGCGTCCATAACCACGTTAAAGAAGCCGCCTGAGCGGGCATTTTTCGATATGGCCGGGATGTCTTCCAGAACTCCGTACGCCGTAATCTTGTCGAGGTACTCGGATTTTCCCTTTACGGCGCCGTAGGGTCGTGGAAGCGTTGGGGATCTCTTTTCGGCCTTCCCCCCTATCTCCGTGAGATCCTCCTCGTTCGTTATGAAGTGATAGCCCAGGATTACGTTTCCCGCCCGGGCGATCGCGTCGCCCAGGGCATCGTCCTCCGGGTGGACGTTTTCGGATCTTTTGAGGAAGAGCCTGAAAAAGCTGTCGAGGCGCTCCTCTCCAATTCCGAAAAACAAGTTAAAAGACTTCTTTATCTCCTCCCTGAGGGAATCGGCCATCGTCCTTGTCTTCTCCGGGAAGATTATATCTACGCCTATGACCTTGGGCGATGCTTTGGAGATCTTTTCAATGAGCTTGGCCACTTCGTCCCTGGGCCAGGGCCATCGCCCCACCTCTTCGATGCTTCTATCGTCTACGGCGACGATTACAATCGGGACCGTGCCGGTCTTTTGCGGGGAAGAGCGCTGAACGAGGTCCGACAGCTTGAGCTCGAGGATGGAGATGAATTCAAAGTTGACACTGTATAGGAATACTATAAATATCAGGGGAATCATCACGGAGAGAGATATATGAAGCTTCTAGAACAAGTAGAAGCAAAAACAGTTTTCAAGAAAAAAGAAAAAGTGAAATGGGTATGCAGAAAATGTGGATACGTTCATGAAGGAGAAGAACCACCTCACACATGTCCATGCTGTAGTCATCCAAGTAACTATTTCGAACTATTATGCGAAACCTACTAAACGTAGGATTTCCATCTTCTTTTTTATGTGGGCGCTGCTGAAGACCCCGTAAAAGAGGATTGCGTCCACCTCGCCGCTGTCGATGACGAGCCGGGGAAGGGTGACGAAAAATTTCTCAAGGTCGAAG
>CAZIWT010000027.1:0-29738 GCA_964542895.1 uncultured Thermodesulfobacteriota bacterium | reverse complement strand
CAAATCAAATGCTAAACCATAATCATTATAAGCTTCAGATAACCACTTTCTATCATTCTGGCTAAGTCTCTCTAAATCATAAGAAACATTTTCTAACAGACGTCCCATCAAATTTATATAATCTTGGGCTTGTTTAGTACCACCATTAACAATCTCTATAGGATCTCCCTTACTAATATAAGTAGTAATGACTTCATCGACTGAGACTTCATCAGCATAAGCAACCCATCCTGATTTTTTGTAATATTTATTATCTCCATTATTGTCTAATTCTTGCCATTCTTCTGCCGGAGATTTATTGCAGGATTTATCAAAACCACTAATATGTACTGATAAAAAAAACATTACTAATAAAGGCAAGACTGTTAATTTAGATTTCAAAATTTCAAATTTAATCTTCTTCACCTTTAAAACCTCCTTTTTAGGGGGTTACGCTCATTGGACTAAATTCAAATTTTTTACAAAGGGGGCCTAGAGCCCCCTTTGCCTTTTTCACCTCAAATATCAATATCTACGCCGCGAACGTGAGCTTCGTCCCGGACATGTTGAGGATGAACTGATCCGGCATCTCAGCCTCGATCTTCATGATCGAATCCCTTCCCGTGCAGTGGGTCGGGATGACGTAGTTCGGGTTGAAGCCTTTGAGCCCCTTTATCGTGGGCGGGACAACCGGCGCCATGTCCGGGCCGGTCAGGTGAAAGCCCCCCATTATGACGTGGACATTGTCTACCCCCGTGACCTCCTTTGCGTGGTTTACGGTGTTTACTATCCCCGAGTGGGCGCAGCCGGAGAGGATCACGAGTCCCTTCCCCTTCAGGTTTGCTACTATCGCCGTGTCATCGATGATGTCGTCGGGAGTCTCCACGCCGTCCTTCTCGTAGTAGAAGTTCGGCATTCCCTTCTCGAAGTCGGTCTTTTTCGGGATCTCGCCCAGAAAGAGGAGCGTGTCGGAAAGCATCGGGTACGGTTCCACCGTCTCCACGACGTTCAGCCCCGCCTTTTTCGGCATCTCCCGGGGAAAGGAGGGTAACACCACCTTGAAATCCTCCGTTACCTTGACATACCTGGGCTTTCTGAAGCACTCCGGGTGGAGGACGAGATCCGCCTTTTTGCCGGCCAGCTTTGTCAGGTTCACCATCCCGCCGAAGTGATCCATGTGGCCGTGGGAGAGGGCGTACGCCTCGACGACGCTTAAGTCCAGGTTCAACGCCTCGGCGTTAAACGCGGCGCCGTTTTCCGAAAAGCCGAAGTCAAAGATCATGTTCCTTGCGGAATCGCCCGAGGTCAAGGTCACGAGAGAGGAGAAGCCGTGCTCGGCGAGAACAGAGTTTTTGATCTCCATGTCCTTAAGCGGCATCGCCCTGAACACTACCTCCGTGTTGTCCCTGCTTACAAGGTCGATGTAGTTGTCCTGAAGCGTCGTTATTTCAACCTTGTCCACTTCCTTTAATGAAATACTCATTTTATCCTCCATCTATAAAGTATTGTAGTTTACTAAGTACAAAGCAGTTTTACTATATCGGTCATTACCTCGGTACCCACAAGGAGATTATCTACCGAGATCTTCTCGTCGATGCCGTGTATGGTGTCCACGTCTTCGAGGCGAAAGAGCCCCGGCAGGATGCCGTAGCAGTTAACGCCCCTGTCCCTGAAGAAGCGGGAGTCGCTCCCGCCTGTCAGCATGTATGGGGTGACGACGGCGTTAAGCCAGTGCTTTTTAATGACCCCCTCGATTACCCGGTACTCCTCGGTGTCGTCGGGGGAGATGTTGGCCGTGCTCGTGTCCAAAAATTTGATTTCGATCTCGGCGTCGTCGCCCATGCGCTCCCTTATCGTATCGACGAAATCGTCGAGTTCGACGCCCGGGAGGATCCTGCAGTCGAGGTGGGCCTTGGCGCTGGACGGGATGATGTTTGTCTTATCGCCGGAGGTCATCACGGTGAGGCAGACGGTGTTTTTCAGCTGGGCCGCGAAGACCGGATTATCCAAGAGACCCGTCTCCTTCAGGGTCTCGATAAGGACCTCCGGCCTGGGGTCTTCGACGTACGGCTTGAGAAACGGCCAGCCTCGGGCAAGCCCCTCGAAGTATTTCGCCACGTTCGGCTTGACCTCGAAGGGGATCTCCGTATCGAGAAGCCTTGTCAGAGCCCGGTTCAGCTTTTCGAGGGCGTTGTTGCAGTGGGGTGTGGAGGCGTGGCCCGGGGCACCGCTTGCGGTAAGCTCCAGCCAGCAGACCCCCTTTTCGGCGGTGGCGACAAGAAAGAGGGGGTTTTCCGGGAGGAGACCCTCTATCGAGAATCCCCCCTCGTTTATGACCAGTCCCGCCTTAAAGTCATCCGGGTGGTTTTCGAGGAGGTAGGCCATCCCGATATTCCCGGCCATCTCTTCATCCGCCTCCGCCAGAAAAATCAGGTCGCGGTTGGGCGTGATCGAGTTTCTCTTGATTGCGAGAAAGGCGATAAGCTCCATTATCCCGAGGCCCTTGGTGTCAAGCGCACCCCGGCCCAGGATGTAGCCGTCTTTTACCTTCCCTGAGAAAGGCTCGAAGCTCCACTCCGTTTTGTCCGCCGGCACGACGTCCATATGGTGCATCAGGATCAGCGGCTCCTTTTCGCCGCTTCCGGGGATAACCGCCCTTATCGACGCCCTCTTAGGTTCCGGCTCGTATATTTTGTACTCTATCCCCTCACCCTCGAAAATTTCGGCGAAGAACTTGGCCCCCTCGATCTCGTTTCCGGGGGGGTTGGTGGTGTTGATCGCGATATATTGCGATAGGAGCTTTACGGCCTCGTCCATTGTTCCCCTCCTATGATAGAAGTCTATTCTAAAAGGTTTAAACCGGCGCTTTTCTAAAGATATCTGATATTTTTCCACACATTTTATATTTTGTCATCTTCACCCAGCGCACAGATACCCTCCCTCTGGATTCCCGCTTTCCAAGGGAATGACAGTTAATGTTCCCGCTTTCCAAGGGAACGACACCATTGTAAGAAACTAATCCGACAAAAATATTAGGCGGCTTTCAAAATCTGTACGTGTGTTTATATATACTCGATCCCGTCTTCCGAGGGGCGGACTTCGTCGACCAAAGCGACTAGCTTTCCCCACCTCTCGTCCACGCGCCGCTGGATCTCCTCGATCTCACCGTCTGTCAGGTGGGAGAATCGTCCCTGGAGGCCGAGGTACTCCCTGACGGGTGTCTGTTCTTCCGGCCTGTAGTTCAATACCCTCCTCTCGCCGTCGAATATCTCCATTAAGGGGAACACCCCCGATTTCACCGCGAGCCTCGCGGCCTTTATCGTCATGTCCGGTGGCATCCGCCAGCCGGTGGGGCATGCGGAGAAGATGTGGATGAACTTGGTTCCCCTGATCTCCACCCCCTTTCTCACCTTTGCGTCGAGGTCGTCGAGGTGGGCGATGGAGGCTGTGGCGGCGTAGGGGATCTGGTGGGCGGCGACGATCCCCATGATGTCCTTTTTCTCCATCGTCTCCCCTGTCGGGGTGGTGGTCGTCCATGAGCAGAGGGGGGTGGCGCCGCTCCTCTGGTTTCCGGTGTTCATGTACGCCTCGTTGTCGTAGCAGAAAAAGAAGATGTCCTCGTTTCTCTCCGCCGCGCCGGAGAGCGCCTGGAGTCCGATGTCGAACGTCCCGCCGTCTCCCGCCCATGCCATCACGGTAACGTCCTCCCTTCCTGTCATCTCGAAACCGGCTTTCAATCCCGTTGCCAGGGCGGCCGCTGTCTCGAAAGCGGTGTGGACGAGGTTGACGTTCAGCGGCATGTGGGGAAAGGCGCCGGTGATAATGGAGAAACAGCAGGCGGGAAGCGAAATGACGGTTTTCTTTCCGAGGACGTTTAAAACCCGGTTTAAGGCGAGCGTCCCCCCGCACCCCGGACACGCCAGATGCCCCGGCGTGAAGAGGGGAGGGGTTTTTCCCAATTTCTTGGCGTCCGCCTTGTCAACGCTCATCTTTGCTACTACCTCCGCTATTTTTTGAGGCCGAGAAATACGGGATCATCCGCCGTTTCGCCCTTTATGATCGTCTTAAACGCACCGGCTACGTCCGCGACCGTGATGTCGCGTCCGCCCAGCCCGCCCACGAAGCCTGTCACTTTGGGCGGCCCGCCGTTCGCCCCGTTCAATTTACCCGTATTATACAGGGACGCCCTGACCTCCTGGGCGATCGGCCCGCCGGCACCGGGGAAGACCGACTTGTCGAGCACGCCAACGTTTGGGACATTAAGGAGGATGTCCCTTATTTGTTTTGCAGGAAAGGGCCGAAACGTCCTGATCTTTACCATCCCCACTTTTTTTCCGTCTCCACGAAGTGTGTCCACAGCCCCCCTGACGGTCCCGGAGACCGCCCCGGCGGCGACTAAAACCGCCTCGGCGTCGTCCATCATGTAGGGGGTGACGAGGGGATAGTCCCTGCCGAAGGCGTCCTTGAACTTCGCCCCTGCATCCTCGATTACGCTTATCGCCTCCTCCGACGCCCGGAACTGTTTGAACTTCGCCTCGGTGAAGTTGTCCGGGGCGACCACCGGGGAGTAGGCCCTGGGTGCGTCGATGTCGATTGCGTTCGGATTGTCGAGCGGGGGAAGGATCGCGTCCACATCTTCCGCCCTCGGTGTCTCCACCGCCTCCTGGGTGTGGGAGAGGATGAAGGCGTCCAGCACCACCATCGACGGGACGAGGACCGCCTCGGACACCATGTAGGCCAGGATGATCGAGTCGAGGCACTCCTGGTTGTCCTCGCAGTAGAACTGGAGCCAGCCGGTGTCCCGCTGGGACATCGAGTCGGACTGGTCGTTCCAGATGTTCCAGGGGGAGCCGATGGCCCGGTTCACGTTGGCCATGACAATGGGCAGCCTTGCGCCTGCCGCCCAGTGGAGCATCTCGTGCATCAGCGCCAGCCCCTGGGAGGAGGTGGCGGTGAACGCACGGGCGCCGGCGGTCGACGCCCCTATGCAGGCGGCCATGGCGGAGTGCTCGCTCTCCACCTTGATGTATCGGGCATCGAGTTTTCCCTCGGCGACGAAGTCGGCCAGCGCCTCGGAGATGTGGGTCTGCGGGGTTATCGGATAGACGGGAAGCACCTGGACGCGGGAGAGCATCACCCCCCATGAGACGGCGTGGTTCCCCTCCATGAGCATCTTCATATTCCGCAACCCCCGAAAGTCGAATCTGTCATCTATCTCCTGCCTCCCCTCGGTCGGTGGAAATTGTAGTCCCTTTCTCCCCCCCCTTAATATCCTGTCGGCCCAACCGCTCGATCGTCTCCTCGTCCACCATGGTGAACATCCCCCTGGGGCACTCCCGAACGCAGATGCCGCACCCCTTGCAGTAGGTGTAGTCTATCTCGACGCCGAAGCCGAGCTTTCCCGCCATTTTCACCGCCCTTACGGTGAAGTCGGGACAGAACGACTCGCACGTCTTGCAGTCGATGCACGTCCCGCAGACGAAGCATCGCGACGCCTCGTAGACGCTATCTGTTGGTGCGAGCGTCGCCTCAATCTCCGAAAAATCCACCGTTCTGACCTCCGGCGTCAGTCCCTCCGGACGCCTCCTCTCGGCTTTTGGGAAGTAATCGGTGTTGATCTCGTCAAATGAGACCGGCTCCGCCTCCGCCTTTTCCTCTCCGTTGAAATAGGCCCTGAAGCTCACCGGCCGGTCTGCGGGAAGGTCGACATTTTTACCCATGAGTTTTAAGTCTATCGCGACCGCGCCCCTCTTTCCGGAGGCGGCGGCGTGGGCGACCGTTCTGTCACCCCCGGCGGCGTCGCCGCCGATAAAGATTTTTTCGTCGCCCTCTATGTTTCCCAAATATCCTATAGGAGAGAGATCGATTTTTTCCCCCACGGCGGTCACGAGGCCGTCGATCTCGATAGTCCGCTCGGAGCCTTTTACCGGGACGGGCCTTCCCCTTCCCGACTCGTCAGACTCTACCAGCTCCATATCGATCAGCGTCACCGAGAGCCTTCCCCCGTCGGTCGATTTTACCACCACCGGAGCCTTGAGAAACTCCATCAGTATATTTTCCTCGGCGGCCTCTTTTATCTCGTCGGCGAAGGCGGGCATCTCGACAGCCGTCCTCCTGTAGATTAACACCGGCTCCCCGCCGAGGCGAAGGATCGTCCTCGCCGCATCCAGCGCCGTGTTTCCGCCGCCGACAACGGCGATCTTTCCCCTGACCTCTTTAATGCTTCCGGCCTTGACCCCCTTGAGGAGCTCGGTACCGGACCGGACGCCGGGGAGGTTTTCATCCTCTATATTTAAGGCCATCGTTACCACCGCCCCCGGCGAGACGAAGAGGGCGTCGAAGTTTTTCCCGGTATCCATCCCCGCCTCGGCCCCGAGGCGAAGCTTAACCCCCATCCTGGTGATCGCCTCGACCGTTTTCTCCACGATCTCTTTCGGGAGCCTGTAGTCCGGGATGGAGAGGCGGGGGATCCCACCGGCGACATTTTCCCTCTCGAATATCGTGACAGTGTGACCCAATAGCGTTAGGAAGTATGCGGCGGAGAGCCCGGCGGGGCCGCTCCCGATGATCCCGACGCCTTTATTTGTCTTGTCCCTCCTCGGCAGGGGGGAGGGGGAATTTATAAAGTCGTCGCCCAGCCTCCGCTCGATGTCCCTTATTCCGACCGCCTCGTCGTACTGGCTCCTGTTGCACTCCACGACACAAAAGGCGGGGCATACCCTCCCCAATACCGCCGGGATGGGGTCCTCCCAGGCGAGGAGCTCAAAGGCCCCCTTTGTATCCCCCTCCTTTACGAGGTGCATGATCTTCGGGATACTGTTACTAAGGGGGCAGGCCGTGCTGCAGGGGGATGGGCGCTCGGCAAACAGCGGCGCCGCAAACCGCCAGCTTCCCGTCTCGTTCCAGAGCATTCCCCCCCAGGACGACGGCACCTCCGGAAAGTCGGCTATCGATGGGATATTTATCTTTTCTGTCTTTTTATCCGCCATTTTTGGATTTTCGCGGCTCCCGCCTTTTTGTCTTCCGCCCTCCCCCTTTGGGAAGGGATTTGAATCAAAAAACCACCCGCTCGTAGGCCTCCCTGGCACAGAGGCGGTTGTCCTCCCCCTTCTTTGCAATGGTCTCTTCTATTGCCGCCTCGAGGCTCTTAATCGATACGATCTTTGTCATCTTCACCACCGCGCCCAGTATCGTGGTGTTGATTATCGGCATGAGCCTTGAGCCCAACCCGTTTTTCAGCGCGATCCCGGAGGCGTCCACCGTCCCGATCTTGAAATTGCCGTTTACGCCGATCTCCTCGATTTCGCCCAGGGAGTCGGGATCGTCGGCGCTGTTTATCAAGAGACCGCCGTTTGGTTTCAGGCCCTTAAGCGTCGTCTCCAGCTTCAGAAGCGACCTGTCCATGACAACGATGAAGTCCGGCTCGTAGATGGCGTGGCGAAGCCCGATCTTGGCGTCGTCGACCCTGAGGAAGGCGGCGACCGGGGCGCCCCTCCTCTCAAGGCCGAACGACGGGAAGGACTGGGGGTGTTTCCCCTCTTTAAAGGTGGCCAGGGCCAGTATCTCCGAGGCCATCACCGCCCCCTGACCCCCCCGGCCGTGAAACCTTATCTCGAACATCTCGTATTAAATGTCCCTATCAAATAATTTCAAAAACGCCGCCCCTCGGTTGGAGCCTTAAAATTAGAGCGCCCTTTCGTCCTTAAAAAAACTGTGGCCCCCACATATGGTCCGAAGTTAGGGGGGATGACCGGGAGGTTACTTGTACTTGTCCTCGACAACCTTCATCTCGTAAATGTCGAGGTTCAACTCGTAGTCCTTCGTGAAGTCCCTTCCGAGGTAGGGATCTTTCGTCTCACTCATGTGAGCCTCGAGGATTGACCTCATCTCTTCCAGCTTCTCCTGATATTTTGGGTTTTCTGCGAGGTTCACCTGCTCGTTCGGGTCGTTCTTCAGGTCGTACAATTCTTCGGGCACCCTTGGGCTCTTCCACGGCTGGTTCGGGAGCTCACAGACGCGGTGCGCCCACTCCATGTGGTTGTTCTGGTCAAGCCCCATCGCTATGTCGGAGTAATTTTTTATATACTTCCACTCCTTCGTCCTTGCCGCCCTCGTAGGCAGATAGAACACGTGGTCGGTCATCTCGGTGAAGACCGCCTCGTGGAGGTCGTCGGTTTTCTTCCCCTCGATAATTGAAAAGAGGGACTTACCCTGGGTCTTCTCCGGGACCGCAAGCCCGCACGCCTCAAGGATCGTCGGCATGATGTCTATGGTGTTTGCCAGCCCGTCGTATGTGGTCCCCGGCTCGATTACCCCGGGCAGCCGGAAGATGAGGGGAACTCCCGTCCCCCGATCGTAGAGGGTCATCTTGTTTCCGGGAAATGGCGGGCCGTTGTCGCTTACGAAGACGATTAGAGTGTTGTCTGTAAGATTAAGCTCGTCCAGCTTGTTCAAAACGTCCCCTATCATCTTGTCCATCTTCATAGTCTGGCTGTAGAACTTGGCCACCTCGAGCCTTATCTCTTCCCAGTCGGGAAGCGTCCAGTATTCCGGGACGTGAACGTCCTCGGGGTCGACCGGAAAGCCGTCGGCGAAGTAGAACTCGCCGTCGTCCTTCCTGTGGTTGTTCATGTAGTTGAGCTCGAGGTAGAAGCGGTTCTCTTTGTTCTCCTCGATGAACTCCAGCGCCTTTTCGGAGCTCTCGATCCAGAAGTCCTTGGGCAGCATCCCGGAGAGCCTCTCCCGGTAGCCGTACCAGCCGGTGGGGAGGTAGGGGGAGACGTGCCACTTCCCCTCGAGGGCGGTGTTGTAGCCGTTCTCGGAGAGGATCGAGGGAAGCGTCTCGTAGAAGGGTCTAAGCGACTTCGACTTCTTGATGTGGGTCAACGCCGTCACGCCGTTGGTGTGGGGGTACTGCCCCGTGATGAAGCTCGCCCTGCTGGGGGCGCAGCTTGAGGCCACCACGAAGGCGTTTGTGAACATCATCCCTTCCTTCGCCAGCCGGTCGATATTCGGCGTTTTTACCTCGGTGTTTCCGAAGCAGCGGAGGTCTTTCCACCCCAGGTCGTCGGCGGTGATAAAGATCACGTTGGGCCTGTTCGGGTCTTTGGACAGGACACCCCTCCCGCAGCCCGTAAAGGTTGTCCCCAGGGCGGTGGAGGCTCCGGCCAGGGCCGTCATTTTAAGGAAATCGCGCCTTTTCATAGCACCTCTCCTTACAGGTTTTTTAAAGGTACTGTTTTGGTATTTAATATCACATTTCCCCCTCGAAATACAAGGATTGACTGCGATCTTGAAAACTTTTTTTTGACTTTTCGGCCGTTTCCTGATAGCTTTATCCACTACGCTCAAAACTGTAAAAAAGGAGAGAGGAGCATGAGAAAGGGATGGCCCGAGGCCTATACTTTTATCTTCTTTATGGAAGTGATGCCGTTTTTACCTCTCTGGTTGATTCGGTTTTTTGCCTCTATAATATTTCTAATAACATACCCGTTCATAGTCATCTTTGGTCTTGAAAGGAGATTTGTGAGGAACATCAGCGTGGCCTTCGGGGGGGAGCGCTCTAAAAGGGAGATTGCGGCCATAGCCCGGGAGGCGATATATATCCAGATTGTCGGTCTTATGGAAGTAACTCACTATGTTAGCCTCAAAAGGAGGGAAGATCTCCTTAAGAATGTAAAGATTATCGGACTTGAAAAGGTAAATAGGGCAAAGGGGGAAGGGATTGGGGCGATAGGCCTTACCGCCCACCTTGGAAACTTCCAGCTGACGGGGGTGAGGCTTGGGGCGGAAAAGGAGATCAACTCCTGCTTTCTGGTAAAGGACCCGAAGGCCAAGGCCCTGACCGATGTGTGGTATGGCTACATGAAAAAGCTCAATCTCAACAAATTGAGCTTCACAGACAGGACCGATGTGGAGAAGATGATTGTTAAGGCCCTTAACGAATCCGCATTTGTGATGATGGTCGCCGATGAACATAAGCGGCGCGGCGTCAAGGCCGATTTTTTTGGGAAAGAGACCCGTATGGCGGCGGGCCCAGCCGTTATCTCTCTAAAGACGGGGGCGAAGCTGCTTCCGATGTTTATAATAAGAGAGAAAAGGAGCAGATACACCCTCTACATCGAGGACCCGATCGACTTTACCCCCACCGGGGAGAGGGAGGAGGATGTGGAGGCCCTGACGCAGCTCAGAACCGAAGTTTTGGAGAGATACGTCAGAAAGTATCCGGGCCAGTGGCTCTGGCTCCACTCCCACTGGAAGAGGAGATGATCCAACTTTAAAACTTTGGATAGTTGGAGGATTAAAGATCACAAGCGGAAATTGATTTTAAGGCCTTTGAGATCAAGATTTCTTTTTCCGGTCTGCTTTACGATGATTTTTTGACTTATAAAAAGCCGCTAAAAGTCGCGTATTGAGTCCGTGTATCCACGGTGTAATTGCTGATATCATAGAAATTATTATCCAGTTTCCATTATGTCAGGGATAAAAGGGAAGAAGGAGAAGAGCCGCTACAAGATTATATTCGAGGAGCCGATAGTTTATCGTCCCACCGGGGACAACGACGGGGATATCGAAGCGGTGACTCAGAAACGGGCCGGCATTATTGAAAAGTATGTCAAGCGCTACCCGGAGCAGTGGTTCTGGTTCCACTCCCACTGGAAGGGGGTGGAAGAGGGGGTCGTGCCCCATAAGTCTTGAATCGACCCTGTTTAAATATTCATGATACAAAGGAGTGTCTTGACCTGTTGCTTTCAAAACAGTGCAGGTGAAATTAAAAAAAGGATCGAGTGTATTAAAAATGTTGGGAGATCGAGTTAATTCGCCTTGCATTGAAGGGAAATTGCTGTTAAACTTAAACAAATAGAAAAAGTTATTATATGGAGAATAAGTAATGAAAATTGACCTTGAGCACTTAAACAAGATCAATCTAAAGACCTTCCCCTGGGGGCAGATAGTTACCGCCCTCTCGCTGTTGACGACAAACTATTACCTCACAAACAGGGTCAAGATCGAGATCGAAAACGAGGAGAACATCCCCACCGACGACACGGTGATCTTCGCCATGAACCACACCGACAGGTACAACTACTGGCCGTTCCAGTACAAGATGTGGATGATGAGAAAGGGCTTCCCCTTGACGACGACCTGGGTCAAGGGGACTTACTACAATAACGCCCTCCTCGCAAAGTTCTTCGACTGGACCAACAACATCCCGGTGCCGTCGAGGGGGTATCTTATCAGCGAGGATTTCAAAGACCTAATAAAAGAGAAGATATCGAAGGTGGAATACCGGTTGCTCAGGGACCTCGTCGACGGCAAGAAGAAGATAAAGGAGTTTGGAGAGGAGCTGACAGAAAACCTGAAAGCCGTCCTCGATTATCCCAGGAGTCTCCTGGAGGGGGTGGAGATTCCCTACGCCGAGTATATGGAAAAATATTACCGGCTCCTCATGGAGAAAGTGGCCGAGGTGAACTTCCAGGCGCTGTTCAAAAAGCGTCTCAACGTCATCATCTTTCCCGAAGGAACCCGCTCGGTCCGTCTCGGATCCGGCAAGACAGGGATATCGCACCTTGCCTTGAAGTCAAACAAGAAGGTTATCCCTGTGGGGTGTAACGGCTCGGACAAGATCTATACCGGAAACGCCCCCTGGGCGAAGAGTGGCAAAATCGTGTACCGCGTGGGCGAGCCGATAGACCCGAGGGAGATCATCGGCAGGGAGATAGACAAGGAGTTCATCCCCTTCTCGAAAGAGGCGGAGGTGAAGTTCAAAGACGAGTTTTTCGAGTTCGCCCTTCACGTCATGGAGAAGATCAACGTGCTGTTGGACGACGAATACAAGTCGCCCGTGCCGGTAAAGGTGGTTTAGCCCCCGCCGCTGGGGTGATTGCCGCTCAATTTGGTTTCGACCGGCATTGTTGATATGAAGAAACGGGTTTAACGGCGTCGGTTTCAGGTCACAACGATGGTCCTGTAATTGACACAGGTTTGATTTTTGATAGTAAGTAGGCCCGCGGGTGAATTTTAGTCTGCATCAAGCCGCCGGGCCGCGATATATGTCGTGGTCGGCGGCTTCTTGACGCCTATTTCAAATTTTCTTTTTGTAGTAAAGTCCTGATTCTCACCAGCGGGCGCCCGCTCGATGAGTGCATAGTGTTGAACCGACCTTGAAATTGGAGTCGGCGTTTTCGGCCGGGATGCGGATGTTATCCTCCTATCTCCACTCCGAGCTTATACGCCTCTTCCAGCAGATCCGGTTTTTTCAAGATATCCCCCTTTTCTCCCACGCCGGGGGCGAGGATCTTCCCGACCAAGTTAATCTCCACGTAGTCAAAGCTCTTCTCGAACATCGTGACGAGGGGGGCCGCCGCATCGATGTCGTCCTCCTCGAAGGGAACGGCCAGAACCGCCGATTTACCCCTGATCTTCTTCCTGTTTTCTGGGCAGTTGAAGTAGACGAAGCGGTCGATAAATCCCTTCATTATCGCCGTGGGGCCGTACCAGTAGACCGGCGTGCCGAAGACGATCGCGTCAGCCTCCTCGATCTTAGGATAGAGGTCGTTCATGTCGTCCCTCTTGGAGCACTTTTTCCCCTCCCAGCAGGAGTGACACCCGTTGCATTCCTTGATCTTCAGCTTTTTCAGAAAGATCGACTCCGTCTTCGCCCCCGCCTCCTTCGCCCCCTCCAATATTTTGGAGACCAGGATATCGGTGTTTCCTTTCCTCCTGGGGCTTCCGCAGACTCCGAGGACATTTTTCATTTTTTAGGCACCATCCAAAAATAAAGCTAATCAAAATCGGTTTTCAGGAAAAACCATCGCGTATCGATTAAACGCCGTTACGGTATCACACAATATCGTTTTTGCCAAGGGTGGACCGGGGAGGGTTTGTTTTTTATTTTGGGGAGCGGAGGTCTTTGGGATCAACTTTCGGACGGGCGGCGTAGAGAGACAAGTTTGTCCGAGTTGTCTTTGGCGGCTCGGCATTGGTTGAAAAACCCGCAGGGGGGATGTCGGTGCCACGCAGATAGTAGTCTTTTAACAATTAGTGGGCTTGCTGAAAGGGAGGGGATTTTTTTTCCGCCCGGCCGTTTCTCAAAGATTCAGCCCCCCCTCACCCCCTCCTGCCTGACCCTCTCGAAGAGGACTATCCCGACAGAGACGCCGACGTTGAGCGACCCAATTTTTCCCATCAGCGGGATCGATATTATCCCGTCGCACCTTTCGCGGACGGTCGAGGTGAGCGACTTATCTTCGCCGCCGAAGACCAAGGCGGTTGAGCCGGTGAGGTCCGCCTCGTAGTATTGAAGCTCGGCATCAGCCTCGACGCCGAAGATCATAACCCCCTCCCGCTTGAGGATGGAGAGCGCGCTTGTTGTGGACTCTCTTATCAGCGGGACGTATTCGGACGCCCCCATCGAGACCCGGGCCACCGTGGGGGAGAGGGGGGCGGTCCGCCTCTTCGGGATGACGATCGCGTCTACGCCCGCCCCCTCGGCGGTCCTTATGATGGCGCCGAGGTTCTGCTCATACATCACCTCCCCCAAAAGGAGGATGAAGGGCTCCTTTTTTCCCCTGATGCCTTTCAGGAGCGAGGTCAGCGACGTCTCCCCCCTCGGGGCGGCTTCCGCGATCACCCCCTGGTGGGAGCCCGTTTCCGAGATTCTGTCCAGCTCCGCCCGCTCGGTCGATATCAGGGGAATCCCCCTCCCGTTTGCCGACTCGATTATCTCGCCGATCTTCCCGTCGGCCCGGCCCTTGAGGGCGCTCACGTCTATCAGTATTTTTTTGATCTTCCGGCCGGAGCGGAGGCCCTCCAGGACGACGTTTCTCCCCTCGAGGACGTCCCCCCTTCCTTCGGCGCCGCTTGTCCTTCCCCCTCCCTTCACACCTTTTCTGCCCATTACCCCCTCACCCCTTTGAAATGTAAATCGGTTGCATATATCGATGGCGACGTGTCTTATTCCTTTTTCCAGTCTTTCCTGTCAAGGTCGATGGTCTCGCCCCGATCATCCACCTTCCCCGTTTTCCCCGGACCAGGCTCGCCTTCGCTGCCTATCGCCAGGTAGTCCTCGTATTGATCGATTTCGTAGAGGATGAGCATCAGAAAGAAGGCAAGGACGCCGATGTCGTCGATAAGTCCAAAGGGGAAGACGAATTCCGGTATAAAATCGATGGGCCATATTACGTAGAGAAGCGATGCGAGGTATAAGATTTTTCTTATTAAGGGGATTTTATACCCCTTGTCCTTTATGAGGCCCTTAAGGGAGCGCCACTTCGATGCAATGTTGAATATGTCGGAAAAGTCTTTCTCTTTCATAATCCTATTTCCTCGTTAAACGACGGGAATACTATTATGGGACATTATACTCTTTTTTTGGGAGAAATCAAAGGGGAAAGGACGTCGGCTTTCGATCTGATTTTCGATTCGGACTCGTTTTACGGCTCGACTATTTCGGCCCATAGCCTCCCGCTCTTTAGAATTTCGGTTGAATTTATTTATTGGATTCAGTATATGATGACCCTAAAAGTCCGTCGGATCGGCACTACTCCGTTTTCCAGTCCTCTTTGTCCGGGTCTATGATCTTGCCCTCGTCTTCAGCCTTCTCCTTTACCGGTTTGCCCCCCTTTTTGCCCGCGACGCGTGATCTGAGGTGATGCTCATATTTTTTCACCTCGTCGAGGACATGAATTACGAAGAGAATAAGCGCCCCCACGTCGTCGATGAAGCCCAGGGGCGTAAAGTATTCGGGAATAAAATCGAAGGGCGATACTACGTAGAGGAGCGACGCGACGTAGATGAATTTATTTAGGGGGGAGACCTTGTACTCTTTGTCTTTGATGAGTTTCTTCAGTGTATGCCATTTTTCGACCAGCTTTGATATGTCCCAAAAACTCTTCTTATCCATTCTTGTTTTCCTTTCTCTTGCGGGGCGGTTGGATAAGATTATACTATTTTTTCTTTCTAAATTAAAGGGGAAAGGGGTTGGGCATGCGGTTTAATTGTTTGGCTGGACTCCGCCTGTAGGTTACGCGGCCGACCGGGCCTTCGAATTGTCAAATATTAAATTGGTGGGTGATTCTATGGCTGTCGGATTCGAATCAACGCCACAGGGGGTTTAGAGACCCTTCACGAGATCGGTGGTGAGGTAGCGCTCACCGGTGTCGGGGAGGATCGCCACGATCGTCTTTGAAAAGCTCTCTTTTCTCTTCGCAATTTCGAGGGCGGCGTGGGCACACGCCCCTGAAGATATCCCGCACAATATCCCCTCTTTTTTCGCAAGGAGCCGGGATGTCTTTAAAGCGTCGTCGTCGCTTACTTTGATAATCTCGTCGACGACCCCCATATCCATGACCTCCGGTATGAAGCCGGCCCCGATCCCCTGGATCCCGTGCTCCCCCGGCTTTCCCCCGGACATCACCGGAGACAATGCGGGCTCCACGGCGAAGGCCCTGAGGTCCGGCAGCCTCTCTTTTAAGGCGGATGCCGTACCCGTGAATGTCCCGCCGGTTCCCACACCGGCGACGAAGATATCCACCCTTCCCCCCGTGTCTTCGAGTATCTCTTGTGCCGTGGTGAGGCGGTGGGCGTTAGGGTTCTCCCGGTTTTTGAACTGCATCGGGATAAACGAGTCAGGGATCTCTTTTCCAAGCCTTTCCGCCTCTTCGATGACACCCTTTATCCCCTTTTTTCCGGGAACGAGGACCAGCTCCGCTCCGAGGAGCTTCAAAAGGCTTCTCCGCTCAAGGCTCATCGTGTCCGGCATGACTATTATCGTCCTTATCCCCCAGGCCGCACCAACCAGCGCCAGCCCGATGCCGGTATTTCCCGACGTTGGCTCTATTATTGTGGTCTTGCCCGGCTTTACCTTTCCCTCGTCCATAGCCCCCCTTATCATCGAGAGGGCGATCCTGTCCTTTACGCTCCCCCCTGGATTTTTCGATTCGAGCTTGGCAAGCAATACGGCGTCAACGCCCTCCGTAATTCTGTTGAGTCTCACAAGGGGTGTCGATCCTATGAGGGCCGTGATATCACTATAAATCATCTTGTGGCAGTTTATGTTTACATGGGGAAATGGGATTTTTTGAAAAATCTATTTCAATCCCTTTTTCTCTGCGTCATCCATGAGGTCCTTTATGGTTATAGAGGAGAAGTATTCTTCAAGGATCTCGCTCGCCTTTTTCCATTTGGGAAAGGTAACACAATTGTTCATAAAGGGGCACTCGGCCTCATTTTTTCTACAGTGCACAAGATCAACGGGGCCCTCGACCGCATCGATAATCATCTTTAGCGTGATCTCCTCGGGCGTAAGTGCAAGATAGTATCCGCCGGCTCGTCCGCGATAGCTCTTCAGGAGCCCTGACTTTTTCAACCTTAGAAAAATCTGACCAATGTAGTTCAGCGATATCTCCTGCCTCAAGGAGATCTCCGATGCCTTTATAGGTTTTCCGGCACCGTAATAGGCAATATCAAACATCGACCGTACTCCATATCGAGAAAGAGTTGTTAGCTTCATATTTATCTCCTCTTTTATTTCTCTTTTTTACTTTATACATATTATTAAGTAAATCATAGGTTAAATCAACAACTCTTTTAAGATTAACTACTTTTTTTCTAAAAATTATCGAAGATAGCACACCCAAGCCCTTTTGTAACACAAAAAGCGTTTTTCTGTGTACTTTTTTGTGAAATAAAAGTATTATTAGAAAATCGCCGTTCGTGTTCCGAGTCACATCTACGAAAGCTTGAAAAGGCGTATTCTAAAATGCACGTTTTATCGAAACCGGTCCGGAGATAAGAGATAAGATCGATATAGCTTTTATAAAATCCTTGTTTTGCAAAATCATTTAGGAGGATAGAGATGAATAGGAAGAAATTCAGGTTTATCCCTTTTCTGTTTTCCCTTTTCTTGATTGTTACGCTCTTGGCCCTTCCCGCGATTGCGAAGAGGGACGTCTTGACGGAGGACAGCGATTTCAGGGAAGCGGACGAAGTGTGGGATTTCATCCCGGATTATACCGGAATGGTAGAAGGGGACAGCACCGATTGGATATGGAAGAAGCCGGGCCTCGATCTGTCCAAGTACAAGACCGCGGTTGTCCCGCTGTTTGATAACAGGTCCAAGATGATAGACGTTTATGCCCAGGAGATGTTAACCGAAAACATGAGACAGTCGATGACCAGGTTCGGGATGAGCGTCGTGGATAAGGGCGGCGAGATAACGGTTTTCGGCTGCATGATGGACTACTCCGGGGGCTCCGGATCGGCTGATTTCTGGGTCGGCTACGGCGCGGGAAATCCCTTTATCGAGGTCGAGGTCTACGTGGTGGACAACTCCACCGGCGAGATCATCACAAAGGTAAGACATCAGGCGATGGACAGCACGATCCCCAGCGCCGCCGCAGAGGTCATTCACGATATCGTCACCGATTGGTCGCGCCGCTGATTTACCGGCGCAAAAAGATAAGGGTCGGCGGGGGAGCTGAGCTGTTGAAGGGGGAGGAAAGAGGGGTTAAAAGGGGATAGGATAAAGCTGGATAAAAAAAGGGGGGAGTACTAACCACCCCCCAAATCCCCTCCTTTTCAGGAGATCTATCTTATGGGTTTCCGGGATATCCACCCTCCAACGCGCCCGCCGGTCTTCCCGATTAAATATCGTCCTGCCTAAAAAAAACCGACGTTGAACAAGGTCTAAATAGAACGTTGGAGATGACTCTTCAAGTAGATTTTAGAATATATACAAATGGTTTATCTATCGATGTGATTTCCCGTTGAACCAGCTCGGGCTGATGAGATTCTCCAGCTTGATGATGACCTCGGATGTCCTCTCCGCATCGAGGTTTTTCGATTTGGAAAGCGCTTTGATCTTCTTTGTTGCGTCGACTTCCGAGACATCGAGCTTTTCCATTACGATCCTCTTTGCCTGTTCCAGGCTGGAACTCGTATCGCCCTTTTCCGCCGCTCTTGCCATTTTATCTATTCCTCCGAATCTAAAAATCTCAAGGTCAATCCGCTGCACCATTCAATTAGAGCTTAATTGACATATAAATTATATATAAATAGATAGCAGAATAAAAAAATATGAACTTTTTGAGCTCATATTATAATAATTGATGCTATATGTCAAGTGTTTTTTTATAAAAAATATGCGAAATATCGCTATTTTATACTATTTTTAATGTTTCACTCCGAGTTTGAATATCCGCGACGCCTGTATTTAGGCCCGGAGTTACCTTCCCTGTCATTCAGGGTGTCCTTGAAATATCCTTCAAACCCTTTTATCTCCCCTTCGTCCCCCGAAATAGTGTATCTGCCGGAGCGATAACCGTATCCCCTCGTATCGGGGAGGTCTTTCGTTATGATGAAGGGCGCGGAAACGGCGGCGATAAAGAGCAACAGGGCGGATACCACAAGCGTTTTACCGCCGATTTTCAAAAAGCGCCTGGCAGTGGCCTTCTCCCAGTTGTAGTGGAGAACGAGGTGGGCTGCAATGAAAATCAGAAATAGGATGGAGACGGTCATGTGAATGTCTCCCCACTCGTGGCGGGTAAGCCCCAAAACCGCGGTTCTCCCCAGTCCCCTTGGAAAGAGATACATCAAAATCCCCGTGGAGACCATCGACAGAAAGAGGAAGGTCAGAATAGTGTCCACGACAAAATTATACGCACTTTTCTTCATGGTGTTTAACCTCCTATACTATTAAACAGGAGATTTCGGAAAATCCTTCTATTTTTCCACCTTGGAAGTTTTTTTCATTCGGAACCCTTATTTTAAGAATAATATAATCGAAGAATCTCGTGATTTACCTTGAAAAAGTCGTTTTTTTATGTTATCAATTTCTCTTAATATTCTAAAAGGGGGGGGGAAGGAAAATATTCCGATAACATACTAAATTCTCTCTCTTCGAGCCGTTAAAAAAATTTTAACTATTTTGTGGTTTATTCAATGAAAGGTGTGATCTTAGCAGGGGGGCTTGGAACGAGGCTCTATCCGTTGACGATGATTACCAACAAGCATCTGCTCCCTATCTACAACAAGCCGATGATCTTCTACCCGATACAGACCCTCGTGAACGCCGGAATAGAGGATATCCTTATCGTCACCGGCGGCAACAGCGCCGGCGATTTTCTCAAGCTCCTGAAAAACGGGGCGGACTTCGGCCTGAAGCGGTTGAATTACGCCTACCAGGAGGGGGAGGGGGGGATTGCGGACGCCCTCTCGCTCGCGGGACACTTCGCCGAGGGAGAGAATATCTGCGTCGTCCTGGGCGACAACATCATAGAGAGAAACATCAACGATTCGGTGGTAGATTTTCTGAAACAGAAGGACGGGGCGAAGATCCTCCTCAAGGAGGTAAGCGACCCCCAGCGCTTCGGCGTCCCGGAGATAAACGGGGACAGAATCGTTAAGATCGAGGAGAAGCCGAAAGAGCCGAAGTCCAACTACGCCGTAATCGGGATTTACATGTACGACAACTCCGTCTTTGACATCATCAACGGCCTCGAGCCCTCCCAGAGGGGGGAGCTCGAGATCACCGATGTGAACAACGAATATATAAAGAGGGGAAACCTCACGTGGGGGGAGATAGAGGGTTGGTGGACCGACGCCGGGACGTTCGATTCCCTCCTCTCAGCTTCGAGGCTCGTGGCCGAGACCGGGGCCAATAACGTTTAGATTACACATGGAACACTTAAAGGGGTAACATGGCAAAAGAGGGGAAAATAGAGGGAGTCAAGCTCAAGGAGCTCAAGGTCATCCCGGACGAGAGGGGAAGGCTGATGGAGATATTGAGGTCGGACGACGAGATCTTCGATAAATTCGGCCAGGTGTACCTGACCACGGCCTACCCCGGGGTCGTAAAGGCTTGGCACTACCACAAGGGCCAGACCGACCACATGACCGTCGTCAAGGGTATGATGAAGATAGTCCTCTTCGACGACAGGGAGGGGAGCAAAACGAAGGGGGAGGTGATGGAAATTTTCATGGGGGAGCATAAACAGCTTCTCGTCAAGATTCCCTCGGGGGTCTATCACGGATTCAAGTGCATCTCGGATACCGAGGCGCTGGTCATAAACGTCCCCACCGAGGTCTACAACCGTGAGCAGCCGGACGAGCACAGGCTCCCAGCCCACGACAACGATATACCTTACGACTGGGACAGGATGGACAGGTAGGCTGCCGCTGTTTCGTCCGGGCGGGCCAACTGAAATAGCTTAAGGGGGGGGAAAGGGTAATATTGTGATGGGGGGTTGGCGATACTATGTGGGGGGGGTGGTGATGGTGGGGGTAGGTGATAGTAGATAGTGGAGGCAATCTTATGGTAGGGGGGAGTGGTGTTGTAAGTGTGGGGGGAGGAAATCGCTTTTTTGAATTGGCGTTGGATAATCTGGTCTTCATGGGAGAGCCCTCGTCGTCGATGCCGCGCGTTTTTTTCGGGCGTGCCCTGTAAAGACGCTCTGACATAGATCGTCGAGAAAGCGGCGCGGGTGGGTTTTAATCTATGTTGAAAGACAATGTTTAACCGGCCCATGTTTCTCCACCCCTTTTTCGGCGGGTCTCGATCCCCGGTGACATCTTCATATCTCTGGCGGATTTTCGATTAGAGCGTAGAGGATTTATAGATGAAACTGCTGGTTACGGGGGGAGCCGGATTTATAGGCTCCAATTTTATTTTGTACATCCTTGGGGAAAGGAAGGATTACGAGCTCGTCAACTTCGACGCCCTCACCTATGCGGGAAACCTTGCAAACCTTAAAGGTGTCGAGAAAAACCCCAAATATAGTTTCGTCAAGGGGGACATCGCCGACGGCGCGGCGGTCCAAAGCGTGATAAAGGACGGGATAGACGTCGTGATAAACTTCGCCGCCGAGTCCCACGTCGACCGCTCGATAATGGATCCCAACACCTTCATCAGGACGAACGTCCTGGGGACCAACGTCCTGCTGTCCGCCGCCCGGGAGAACGACGTAAAGCTCTTTATCCAGATTTCCACCGACGAGGTCTACGGCTCCCTGGGCCCGGAGGGGCTCTTCACGGAGGAATTCCCCCTCGATCCCACGAGCCCCTACTCGGCCAGCAAGACCTCGGCCGATCTCCTGGCGCTGGCGTATCACAAGACATACGGGCTGCCCGTGATAGTAACCCGCTGCTCAAACAACTACGGCCCGTACCAGTTTCCGGAAAAGCTGATTCCACTCTTCATAACGAACGCCATGGAGGACAAGCCCCTCCCTGTCTACGGCGACGGGATGAACGTCAGGGACTGGATTCACACCCTCGATCACTCGAGGGCGGTCGAGACGGTTATGAATAAAGGAGTGCCCGGCGAGGTCTACAACATCGGGGGGAACAACGAGAGGACCAACATCGAGATAACCGAGCGTATCCTGAAGGCGCTGGACAAGCCGAAGTCGCTGATCCGCTTCGTAAAAGACCGCCCCGGCCACGACAGGAGGTACGCCATCGATTCCACGAAGATTATGTCGGAGCTCGGCTGGAGGCCGGATTACGACTTCGAGAAGGCGATGGACGAGACGGTCTCGTGGTACAGGGAGAATAGAGCCTGGTGGGAGGAGATCAAGAGCGGTAAATATCAGGAATATTATCTTAAACACTATGGAAAGTTAGAGTGATTCGCCGTGGATGTTCCGGTGATAGTAATAGGGGCGAAGGGGATGCTTGGGAGGGACCTGGTCGATCTCCTCTCGAACGCCCCCTTTGAGCACGATGTTCTGGCATGGGATATCGACGAGGTAGATATAACGAAGCCGGAGGATGTAAGGGAAAAGGTAGAAGGTGCGGCCGAGGGTCGCTCGATAAAGTACATAGTCAACTGTGCGGCGTACACCGATGTGGACGGGGCGGAGGCCGAGAGGGAGCGCTCCTACGAGATAAACGCCGTCGGCGCGAAAAACGTGGCCGCGGCGGCAAGAAAGGTCGGCGCAAGGACGGTATATATCAGCACAGACTACGTCTTCAACGGCGAAAAGGCAACCCCCGTAAAAGAGGAGGACGAAACGGAGCCGGTCAACTACTACGGCGAAACGAAGCTTGCCGGGGAGGAGTTTACGAGATCGGAGGACCCGGAGGCGTTGATAGTAAGGATCCAGTGGCTCTTCGGGCCCAACGGCAAAAACTTCGTCGAGACGATGCTTGAGTTGGCGGAGTCGGGAAAAACAATCAGGGTAGTGGACGATCAGGTGGGAAGCCCCACGTACACCATCCACCTCGCCGATGCCCTGGGCAGGATGATACGACTCTCCCTTGCCGGCATATACCACGTGAGCGGCGGCGGAAGCACCTCCTGGTACCGGTTCGCCGAGGAGATTTTCGAGCTTGCCGGGATGGATGTGGATATCGTCCCCGTAACGACCGGGGAGTACGTCAAGGGTGCCGGCAGGATCGTGGCCAAAAGGCCCAAACATTCCGTTTTCGACATGACGAAGCTGGAGACGGACGCCGACCACAAAATGAGGGAATGGAAAGAGGGGTTGAGTGATTACCTGAAGCGGAGGGGAACCCTCAAATAGTCGCTCGGCCTTTTTTACTTTTTTAAATATTTTTGTAATGAAGAAGGAATTCCCGACGTCCTGTTGATTCTAACAAACAGCCGCCACTCTTTTAAAAGCGAGTAAAGATGAGAAGTTCAGGAGACGGTCGGGGAAAAGAAAAGGTTAAAACCAGGTCAAAAAAGAGCGCCATAAGGGACTATATCGAGGCGATTGTATTCGCCCTTGTCATTGCCCTTATAATAAAGGCGTTTATCGTTCAGACGTTCAAGGTGGACTCCGGTTCCATGATTCCAACGCTGGTCGCGGGCGATCAGATTCTGGTCAACAAGTTCACCTACGGCACGAGGGTGCCTTTCAGCGATGTGAAGCTATTTCCCGTAAGGGAGCCGAAGAGGGGCGAAATAGTCGTTTTCGAATATCCGAACGACAGGCGGATTCACTACATAAAGAGGCTCATAGGGCTTCCCGGAGACATAATAGAGATAAGGGATAAACTGCTCTACGTAAATGGGGAGAAGTACGAGGTTGAGGGCGCCCATTGTGATGATTCCACAATTTTCCCCGGCATCGCCGGGCACAGAGACAACTTCGAAGCAGTTACGGTACCGGCCGACTCATATTTCATGATGGGCGACAACCGCGACAGCAGCAGCGATTCAAGGTCCTGGGGATACGTCGGGAGATCGGAGCTGGTGGGCAACGCCGTAATAATCTACTGGTCATGGGATATAAGCTCGGGGGGATTTTTAGGTCGGATTAAAAATATCCGCTGGAGCAGGTTGGGCGATATACTCTCAAACAGCTCCAAATGACATTTTTAAATGAGGTAAATAGTGATGAGCAGTTCCGGAAGTGATAGAGATAAAGGAAAAGTTCAAAGGAAGTTAAACAGGAGCGCCTTGAGGGAGTATACGGAGGCCATCGTGTTCGCCCTCGTTCTCGCCCTTGTGATAAAGGCCTTTATAATTCAGGCGTTCAAGATACCCTCGGGCTCGATGATTCCCACCCTCTTAAGGGGAGATCAGATATTGGTCAACAAGTTCATCTACGGCACGAGGATACCCTTCAGCGATGTCAAGCTCTTTCCGGTAAGGGAGCCTGAGAGGGGCGATATAATCGTGTTCGAATATCCCAACGACAGGCGGGTCCACTACATCAAGAGGCTCGTGGGGCTTCCCGGCGATACGATCCAGATAAGGGACAAGGTTCTTTACATAAACGGGGAGAAGTACGAGGTCGAGGGCGCCCATTATGACGATTCCGCGATCCTGCCGGGCATCGCCGGGCCCCGCGACAACTTCGATCCCGTTACGATCCCGGACGACTCGTATTTCATGATGGGCGACAACCGCGACAACAGCAGGGATTCGAGGTACTGGGGATACGTCAAGAAATCGGAGCTTGTGGGCAACGCCGTGATAATCTACTGGTCATGGGACATAAGCTCGAGGGGATTGTTTGAGCGTATCAAAAATATCCGGTGGGGCAGGCTGGGCGATATCCTCTTAAACAAATAAAATATCTGATATCAAAAATAGATGTTTAGAAAAATCGGGGATAGAGACATCGGCTTTTACGGCACGGCGGCGGTCTTTATCCTCGCTTTTTTTGTCTACGCCCTCCTATTCGACAACGTCTTGATAACCTCGCCCGTGATGGAGCCGGGCCTCAAGAGCGGCGACTACGTCCTCGTCGGCAGCGCCGCGTATACCTTTTCGGTGCCGATCGGTGGAAGGCTGCTTAACGTAAAAAAGCCGAAGAGGGGGGATATAGTCTACTTCGAGAAGGAGGCGGGGGAGGATGACGACACCCGGTCTTCATCGGTTCTCAGGGTTGTGGCCGTGCCCGGAGAGACCGTTATGATCGTGGACAAAGAGCTGTTTATCGACGGGATGTCCATATATGAGCCGTACGTGAAGTTCAGCGACGACAAGGTCTATCCCGGGGGTCTCTCCACAAGGGACAACGTGGGGCCGTTTATCGTCCCCGACGGCTCATATTTCCTCCTTGGCGACAGGAGGGACATAACCACAGATTCGAGGTATTTCGGATTCATAACAATTGACGAGATTAAGGGTAAGGCTCTTTTCATATATTGGTCGGCCGACCCGGCTGGCGGAGTTTTTCGGGATATCCGGTTAAACAGGATCGGGTTCGTTGATTAATTCGGTTGATTAACTCGGACTAAAAAATAGTTTGACACATCACACGTTAAGTGATATTAGTAAACGAGTGGTTGATTTATAGTTTTGATGCTATTATTAACTGTTTTGCTGTAGAGGGATTATGAAGAGCAATATAAAATCTTTAAAATCTTTGTTATCGGGGGAGCGGGGCGCAAGCAGGTTCAAGACGTTTGTGATAATCCTTGTAATCGCGGCGGCCGCCTATGCGGGATTCAAGGTCGCAAAGCCCTATTACGACTGGTTCAGGGTCAAGAGGACAGTCAAGGAATTGGCCATCGATTGTCGTAACGAGCCGAAGAGCTGTGTCGAGGGTGCGCTTCCAAGGAAGATAAGGCCGATCACTAACGCCCCCCTCAAGGGGGAGATCCAGGTCAAAAAGTCGCAGGGGGGTAAGAAAACCACTATAATCATGGATTATAATGTCGAGGTGGTCTTCATCCCCGATAAGCTGAGCCATGTCTTTAAGTTTCACATAGAAGAGAGCAACATATAGAGAGCAGATAGCAAGGTGTTTTTCATCTATTTATCCATATCCATTTCGGGCGCCTCCCTTTATTAGGGGGGTTTTTTCTTTCAAGGGTGGCCGGCAATTTTTTTTCTGTTTGATGTCGGGCGCGTGGGACGGGCCTTCGGCTCCTTTTAAGGGACGTTTGATATGACGAGGATGCTCATCAGCGGGGGGACGATAATCAATCCAGGGGGGGAGTATGAGGGTAGAAGGGACCTGTTGATAGAGGGTGGTACGGTCTCCGACTTCCTTAAACCCGGGGAGGCCGTTAAGGGTGCTGTGGTGTACGATGCATCGGGGATGATCGTCTCCCCCGGGCTCATCGATGTACACACACACCTGAGGGAGCCCGGCTGCGAGTACAAGGAGACGGTCGCCACCGGGACCAGGGCGGCTGCGGCGGGCGGCGTGACCGCGGTTTTCTGCATGGCGAACACCAATCCTGTAAACGACAGCGGAGAGACTACGAGGTACATCCTTGAGCGCGCAAAGGAACAAGGGGTGGTAAAGGTCTGTCCGGTGGGGGCGGTGACGAAGGGGCTTTCGGGGGAGGTACTGACCGACCCGGAGGAGCTGAAGGGGGCGGGGGTCTTTGCGTTGTCCGACGACGGGAACGCCGTCTCCGACTCCGGGCTGATGAGGAGGGGGATGATCGGGGCGAAGAGCTTTAACCTTCCGGTGATAACCCACTCGGAGGATATGACGCTCGTCGGCCGAGGCGTGATGAACGAGGGGGAGGTGTCGGAGGCGCTCGGCCTTGCCGGGAACAACGTAGCCGCGGAAGAGATAATGATAATGAGGGACGTTACCCTGGCGAGGATAACCGGGGCGAGGCTCCACGTGGCCCACGTAACCTGCGCCGGCGGTGTAGAGATAATCAGGGGGGCGAAGGCAAGGGGAGTCAACGTTACCGCGGAGACCTGCCCCCACTATTTCACGCTGACCGAGGAGGCGGTGAAGGGCCTTAACACCAACGCCAAGGTCAATCCCCCCCTCAGGACAGAAGGGGACAGGCTTAAGGTGATCGAGGGCCTTGTCGACGGGACGATCGACGTCATCGCCTCGGACCACGCCCCCCACGCCAAGAGGGATAAGGAGGTCGAGTTTCCGAATGCCATGAGCGGGATGATCGGCCTTGAGACACTGCTTTCCCTGTCGCTGAGGCTGGTTCACGAGAAGAGACTGACGCTTCCGGAGGTGATAGAGAAGCTGACGGTAAATCCGGCCCGGGCGCTCGGGATATCGTGCGGGGTCCTGAAAAAGGGGGGGATTGCTGACGTTACGGTCTTCGACCCGGACGAGGAGTGGGTAGTGGACCCTGAAAAGTTCTTCTCCAAGGGGAAAAACACACCGTTTTCCGGTTGGAAGATGAGGGGCCGGGTCAGGCTGACTGTGGTTGACGGGAAAGCCGTCTTTGTGGACGGCAAGATCATGGAGGGGAAAATTGTTTAGACGAAGGGCAATCGTTTTTTTCATATTGATCTTTCTGTCATTCGGGCTTCAGTCCTGTCTGGGGACGACGAAGTACGAGAAGGAGTTTGAAGGTTACAGGGAGACGGAGACCGTCGTCGACGACTGGTATTCCACATACATTCTGGATATGAAGGCGGGCTACGACCATGTCCATGTGACGAAGGGGACCCTTGACGGCAGTGAGGTCGTAAAGGTCGTTGAAGAGGGCGCGGTTATATTTAAATTTAACGACAGGAAGGAGCCGGTCGTAAACGATATATATGGAGAGGCCTTTCTGACGGCGGATGAAGAGCGAGGGCTTCTCGGCTTCATGTATCGTATGACCATACTCTCCCACGAGGTCCTCATCGAGGGAATCAGGAGCGGAGATTTTATCCTGGTCGATTTTCACTCCGGGGGCGGGGAGCAGCACATCAAGTTCTCCGCCGACCAGAATATCTATCCCTCCGTGGCCCTCACATATATCGCCATAGAAGAGGCGGTGAATATGGCTAAGGGCGGGGGATTTGTCCAGGGCCGGAAGTTCAAATACCGTGTCTTCATCGAGAACCTTAAGGTCATAAAGGATATGGAGGTCGAGGTATTGGGTGTCGACGAGATCGCGGTCGACGGCCAAAAGAGAAAGGTCTACAAGGTTGAGACCACCATAGAGGGATATAAGTCGACATCTTGGGTCGGGATCGACGGCAGGGTTGTAAGGGAGATCACGATGGAGAGGTTCGAGGCGAGGCTTACCGATAGGGAGGAGGCGAAAAACCTCGACGGCGCCGGAATCACGTTTGACGACATACTCAAGATCGCCCTCGTGCCCTCGGACAAGAGGATAAAAGATCCGGAGGGCCTGAAGCTGCTGAAGGTGAGGATAGACGATTTCCCGAAGACATCCTCTGCCCTGACCGGGGACTTTCAGTCGCTGGAGGGGACGGACGACGAGAAGGGGTACATATTTACGATGAGAAGGGGGGAGATCGAGGAGGGCACACCCGTTAAGTACGGGAATTTTCCAGAGGATGTGAGGGAGTATCTCCTGCCGTCGATAGATGTCGAGAGCGACCACAAGTCTATAGTCTCAAAGGCGAAAGAGATCGCGGGCGGGGGGAAAGACCCCGTCGAGGACGCCGAGAAGATACTCGATTGGGTTTTCAAAAACGTTGAAAAAAAGATGGTAGACGCAACGTCCGCCCTGGACGTACTGAACACCCTCGAGGGGGAGTGCGAGTCTCACGCCTACCTCTCGGCGGCCCTTCTGAGGGCCGGGGGGATACCCGCCAAGGTGATCTCCGGGATCATCTATTCCGAAGATCTCGACGGCTTCTTTTTCCACGCGTGGAACGAGGTGTATCTGGGCAAGTGGATTCCGGTCGATGCCACCTTCGGGCAGTTCCCGGCGGACCCGACCCACATCAAGTTCTCCGAGGGGGGGAGGAGCTCGCTTTTGGATATCATCCCGCTTATCGGATCGATAAAGGTGGATGTCCTGGAGATGGTAAGGGAATAAATTATTATTCAAGATCGAAAATGGAAAAAGAAAGAGCGATAAAGGTCCCGAGGATACTCGTGGTCGACGATGAGCCGAGCATGAGAAGCTTCCTCGACATCATGCTCAAAAAAGAGGGCTATGAGGTCGACCTGGCGGTGGACGGTGAGGAGGCGCTCTCCCTGGTAGAGTCCAAGATCTACGATCTGGTAATAACCGATATCATGATGCCGGGGATAGGAGGCACGGAGGTCCTGAAGGGCGTAAAGGAGGTACACCCGGAGACGATGGTGATCATGATCACCGCCTACGCCTCCACCGAGAGCGCCGTGGAGGCGATGAAGGAGGGGGCGTATGACTACATCTTGAAGCCCTTTAACGTAGACGAGATTAAGGTGATTATCGGAAACGCCCTCGAGAAGGGGAGGCTCGAGCGGGAAAACATACTCCTGAGGCGGGAGCTGGGGAAGGAGTACAGCTTCGAGAACATCATAGGGATCAGCCCCGAGATGCTCAAGGTCTTCTCCCTGATCGACAGGGTGGCCGATACCAAGACCAACATATTGATTACCGGTGAGAGCGGGACGGGAAAGGAGCTGGTCGCAAGGGCGGTACACAACAAGAGCGGTCGGAAGGATAAGCCGTTTGTCGTTATAAACTGCGGTGGAATACCGGAAAACCTCCTGGAGAGCGATCTCTTCGGCCACGTCAAGGGGGCCTTTACCGGCGCCGTTACCCACAAGGAGGGGCTTTTTGAGGTCGCCGACACAGGAACCATCTTCCTGGACGAGGTGGGGGAGCTGACGCCATCGATTCAGGTGAAGCTGTTGAGGGCCATCCAAGAGCGGACGTTCAAGAGGGTCGGCGGCACGGAAGATATCTCGGTCGATGTCAGGATAATCGCCGCAACAAACAAGGAGCTGGAAAAGGAGATTATTGCCGGAAGGTTCAGGGAGGATCTCTATTATCGCCTGAATGTGATTGAGATAAAATTGCCCCTATTAAAAGATCGGAAGGAGGATGTTGCTATCCTTGCGCACCATTTCATGGAGAAGTTCTCACTGGAGCAGGGGAAAAAGATCAGGAAGATATCCTCCTATGCCATGGACGTTTTGAAGGAGTACTCGTTCCCGGGAAACGTCAGGGAGCTCGAGAATATCATAGAGCGCTCCGTGGCCCTGGAGTCTTCAAACATCGTTCTGCCGGAGAGCCTGTCCCTCTCGATGAATAAGGTATTTAACGGCACTGAATTGGAAAAGGGCGCAGATCTTTTTAAAAACGGTTTTTCCATGGAGAACTATATTGAAGAGATCGAGAGGAAGTTTATCGTTCAGGCGTTGAATCGCGCCGGTGGAAAGAAGAAAGAAGCGGCGAGGATTCTGGGGATCAGTTACTGGGTGCTCTTGAGGAAGATAGAAAAATACGACATCAAGTAAGGGAAATTGCTTTTTTGCAAACAAACTTTGTTGTTTTGCAACTACGTAACTTTTCTAGGTTAAAAAAGATGATGAGCGAATTCGGGCCTTGGCGATTTAATTAATAAATTCAACAATTTGGACACTTTAGGGTGAAGGCAATTTTTTTGTTGCATTGGCACGGAAATTGCT